>QHPD01000104.1 GCA_003218975.1 Verrucomicrobiota bacterium | reverse complement strand
GAAATTGTTCAAGCAATATCGGACGGCAAAAGATTACGCCAACGCGCCGCAGGCGGAGTTCGAAAACGCAATTAAACCGACGGGATTTTATCGCAGCAAGGCGAAAAGCATTCGGGCCGCGATGCGCGCAATCGCGGAAGAACACAATGGAAAAGTTCCCGACACCATGGAGGAGTTATGCGCCTTGCCCGGCGTTGGGCGTAAAACGGCGAACGTGGTGCTGGGCAACGCCTTTCACAAGGATGAAGGCATCGTGGTGGACACGCATGTCATCCGTCTCTCGCAGCGGCTGGGCCTGACGAAGCACAAAGACGCGAACAAAATTGAGCAGGATTTGATGAAGCTTGTGCCCCGCGAGCATTGGACTAACTGGAGTCACTGGCTCATCTGGCACGGGCGCCGCCGATGTTATGCGCGTAAGCCGGATTGCGGCCGTTGTGAAGTTTTCAAGCTCTGTCCCAGCGGCAAAGTTTTTCTGCGAACCGGGAAGGCGCAAAATCCCCAAGGAACGACCCCGAAGGCTTTCGGGGTCGAGGGCACATGACCGCTGGGAAGCCATAATTCCGTTTGCGCACGCGAAATTGCTTGAAGTGTCCCGTTGCTGCGGCCAAGATCGACCACCAATTGAGAGCACTCGTAATCGCCGTTCTTACTCTGCTCGGGAGCACCGCCTTAGTCGCAACAGAAACGCAGGAGCTTCGGCAACTGCGCCTGCAATTGAAGGCAGCCGCGGATGCGAATGATCAGCCAGCGATCATCGAATTGAACCGGCGGATTGTCGCCATCGCTCCAAACGATTTCGATGCTTGGGACACACTCGCGCAGACGCAACTGAAAATCGAAGACCTCGATCGCCTGCAGCAAACGCTCGATGCGTGGCAAAAAGCAGGAGGCCGCCGCGCTGCACCGGCGATCGAAGATTATCGCGGCGCCCTGTGCTTCAAGCGCAAGGAGTACCAGTGCGCGGAACGGCATTGGCTTGCATATCTCGCGACAAAGCCGCCGAGAGCCGATGCCGCGAGTGAGTACGATAGTCTCGCAGAATTGTGCGCGGCGCAGGAGCGTTGGGAAGACCACCTGGCTTACCGGATGAAAGCAATCGCCGCGGAGGATTCGGCCGCGCGTCGCGTCTTGCGCGCATGCGCTTTCCTCCGCCTGCACAAATGGGATGCGGCTTACGCCGACATGTCGAAGGCGAACAAAATGGATCCCACCGATCCGCAGGTGAAAGAATGGCTGCCGCAGTTCGAGCGATTGCAACAGTTCCTGTCGCGCATCAAAGCGCTCGACGCGCAGATCAGGAAATCACCAAATGACGTCACATTGTTGCTCGATCGGGCGCGGCTTTTCACTCTCGCCGGCCGGCCGTTGTTGGCGCTCGATGACGCCGAGCGGGCGCTAAAACTTCAGCCCGCATCAATGCGCGCCCGCATCCAAACGGCCGAGGACCTGCTGGACCTCGGTCGCACGGAAGACGCAGCAAAGTTGCAAGTAAGCGACAAGCTCGCGCGTGCGGAGGACAGACATGTCAGCGAACAAGCATTGCGCGAGCTCGGCGCGGATGATGCGCTTCTTGCGCAAGACCCGAAGAATGTAGATGCGCTCGTGGCGCGCGCCGGTGTTTTGCGCTCTTTGAAACAGTTCACGCTGGCGGTCGCCGATCCCCAGTCCGCACTGGCAATCAATGACAAATCCGCAGCCGCGCATTTCGAAGCTGCGACCAGCTTCTATAACCTCGGCAACGTGAAGGAGGCGCTAACGCAGGTGCGCACGGCGACTGAATTAGATCCGAACGATCCAATCAAATGGTTCTGCCGGGGTATCGCCGAGGCCGAGCGCGCTGATTTTCCTGCTGCAATCCAATCGCAAACGCGCTCGATCAACATCCACGAAACGGTCCTTGCTTTGCGTGAACGGGAAAAATGCGAACGACGAATTGGCAAGACCAGCGAAGCCGATGCCGATCTTCGCCGGATTAGCGAACTTGGTCCGCAACCCGAATGAACCGCACATTTTTCACAGCGATCTTGCTTGTTGCAGCCTGCGATCTCGCATTCGGTCCGCCTGCCGCCAGCTTGGCGCGATCCGACGGCGATGAAGATCAGGAAGAGGAATCTTCGAATGCAAAACCTGATGCCGGCGGAATCGTGATCGAACCGTCCGGAGGAAAAATTGCCGAGGGCGATGAGATCACGATCACGTTTCCCGTGACGATAGTGGCTCCCGATCTTATCGATGTCGGTAATCAGCCTCCTCCGTTTGTTAGCGAACCGAAACTCGACGGCACGTTCCTTTGGAAAAGCCAGACGGAAGGCGTGTTCACCGTCAGCGGCGTCATCGCTGGCGCGCGTCATCGTTTGAAGCTGGCTCCCGGTCTGAAAGACGCGAACGGGAAACCGTTCGTTGTGAAAGATTGGAGCGCCGAATTTACGACGCCAAAGTTTGCGATTACCAGTGATTTCGGTGAACGCGAGCAACTGTCTGCGCGCCCGCAAATCTATCTCGATTCCACTTATGCAGTTAGCCTCACCGAGGCGGCTGAGCACATTTATTTTCAAGACCGCGATTCGCACGAGCGTTTTCCCGTCGAGGTAATCCAAACGATCGAGGAGAAAAGTGCGGGCCCGCCGGAAGCGACAGGATTCAGGGTCGGGCCGCGACAGCCACTTCCCCTCGGACGCACGTTTGACCTCATCGTGAATGGCTTGCTCGATGCGAAAAGCCGCCGCCCGCTTCCTTATTTGCAAGTAATCCCACTGGGAAAAACCGAATCGCTCAAGGTGGAATGGGTCGGCACGTTCAATCATGCGCTCGAGGAGCCAGCAATTCGGATCAAGTTCAACGACTACATCGATCCAGTGGAAGTGACGCCGCAACGCATCCGTGTCGAGCCTGCGGTGGACAAAATCAAACTCCTCGCGAGCAGCGACCAGATTGAAATCACGGGCAGTTTCGATCTCAAACAGCGCTATAGGGTCACGATTTCGCCGGAACTAAAAGGGGATCGCGGTTACGGACTCGCTGCTGAGTCACGCTGGGGCGCAACCTTTCGCCCGAAGGAATCCTGCCTGGTCTTTCCGTCCTCGCAGGTGTTTGCGCGTGCCCGCCAGGATTTGCGCTTTGCATTTTTCCAGATCAACACCCGACAGGTGACATGGAAACTGGCGCGCATCCCAGCAGAGAAATTATCGGCAGTCACGGCACGAGTCAGAGAAGTTGAGAAGGACGCCACCGATCCTGTAACAGGCAAGGCCGTAATCGACCCGCGCACAGGGTTCTCGAAGCAGTTTCAAACCGAATTGCTCGTTGACGCTTTTCAACTGCCGGTGACGAGCAGCGGCACATTTGACGCGACGAGCGGCGATATCGAAACGCGGCGCGAGGTTCGCTGCACTCCACCGGCAAATGAAGGATTCGCAGGCGCGTATCTTTTTGAAGCGAGCGCGACCTTACCTGACGCGCGGGTCGTTGGAAACCGATCGATCATTTGCGTCAACGATTATCTGCTGACGCAAAAACGAACCCCCACAATCGTCCTTCTGCGTCTGGCGAAAATGTCCGACGCAAGTGCCGTAGAGGGCGTACCGGTACGGGCGGTAACTGAGGAGAACATCGAAGTCGCCCGCGCCATCACTGATAAGAACGGCATCGCGCAGTTCGCGAAGGATTCGGTGTTCCCGAAAATTCAGAATCCCAAAGCTCGGAACACACATCTGTTTATCGCGGACACCGCGACCGGGCCCGCATTGCAATTTGCCGAAACTACATCGTATCTCTCCGGGAGTGATTACAGTCCTCGGGCACGAAGGCCGCATGCGGAAATTATTACGGATCGCAATCTCTATCGACCTGGTCAGACAGTGAAGATGAAGGCCCTGGTGCGCGACGTTAATGACGGGGTGCTCACGATTCCGGCCGCTGGCGAAGTTCACTGGGATATCACAGAAGCCGATGGCAGCCGCGTCGTCGGTGAAGGTAACGCCAACCTTTCACCTTACGGAGGATGGGAAGGGGAATGGAACGTGCCGGAAAAGGTTAAACTTGGGATTTACGAAATTCGTTGTCGCCTCGCGGGCCGTGATTACGAAGGCGTCGCCACGATTAACGTTCAGGAGTATCGCGTTCCGCTGTTCTCGGTAATCGTGGAAGCGACTACGCCTGAGGTTGGGACGACCGCACACGCTCGGGTTTCCTCGGTCTATTTTCATGGCGCGCCGAACGCGGGGGCGCGCGTGCACTGGAAAGCGACCTGGACAGCATCCGCTGAGTATGGCGCCGAGGACGAGGGCTCTTATCGAAAACGTTTCAACGCTTACGCCGAAGTTGGCCCGCGACTTGATGCCGATACTGAAGAGATAAAAACAATCGAAGGCGATGCCCAACTTGATGCGCACGGATTCGCGACCCTCGCGTGCGAATCGCCGTTCAAAGACAATCCTGCGGTCGGACGCGTGCATGTCGTGTGGCGCGCGGACGTAACTTCGATCGACGGCCAAACGCTGACGGGCGGCGAAATGGCGACGCTTTTCCCGGCAGAAACCCGTCTCGGCGTTCGATGCGAAGAGCAGGTGATCGAGCCTCCTGGTATCAAAGTTGAGGTCGACGCGCTGGACCCGCAGGATCAAAAACTGAATGGCGTTCCTGTTCGGGCCGACCTTTTTCATGTCACGACAAAGACAGTCAAGGAGCAGATCGCACCTTTTGTTTATCGCTATCGCAACACCGATCAGTTTGCGAAGGTGGCGTCACAGGAATCGAAAACGCCTGCTGAACTGATTTTCCCGACGAGCGAAACAGGCCGGTATGTTGTTGCAGTCAGCGCGCCGAAAATTAAAACGCTGCTCGTCAGCGATGAAACGACCGTCACGGGTGAAAAGCCGGCCGAATTGCCGGTGGTAAATGAGACTACATTTAAGATCGAACATCGCGCAGAGCCATTTCTACCGGGCGATAAAGCTGCGTTGACGATCCAAGCGCCGTTTGGCGGCGTCGCTTGGGTCTCGGTGGAGACGGAGGACGTGCTCGATACCTTGCTTGTTCCAGTAAAAGGCAACGCCGGCAGGATCGAGTTGCCCATCAAAAAGGAATATGCGCCGAATGCGACAGTCTCGATTTATCTCGTCAAACCCGGCGGCAACAATGAACTTCCCCGGGAACGTTTCGCTTACACCGATATCGCAGTGAGCCGGCCGGACCGGCAACTAAAAATCGAGCCGCGTGTCGCGAGCGCAACAGCGAAACCCGGCGACTTGGTGCGCGGCGAAATAGGCGTGACTTCCGAAAAGAAACCAGTTCCCGATGCCGATCTTCTGGTGTTCGCGGTTGATGACGCCGTGCTTACATTGGGCGACTGGAAGTTACCGGCGATCGGCGAGAAATTTTATCCGAGAAATCCTTTTTCCGTGCGCACTTACGAGGCGCTCCACGGTTACATCGATAGTCTTGCCAAGCTCAGTTTGACGCAAAAAGGATTCACGATCGGCGACGGCGGCGAGGAAGCGATCTCGAACATCAAAAATGTCCGCAAAGAGTTTCGCACACTGGCGTATTGGCAAGGCAGTTTGAAAACTGACGCTAACGGCAAGGTCGCTTTTGAATTCATCGCTCCGGATAATCTGACCACGTATCGCATCGTGGCCGTCGGCCAGACGAAGGCGAATCAATTCGGAGCGGATGCGGCGCAGACGGTGAAAATATCCAAGCCGCTGCTGATTGATCCGGCGTTGCCGCGTTTTTTGCGCGATGGCGATGAAGTCGAATTGCGCGCTGTGGTTCGGCAAAACTTTGCGGAAAGCGATGGGATCACGGCGCGCTGCGTCACCGACGCAAACTTGAAATTACTCAGCGTGGAGGCGGCAACCCAGCCCTCGCGGCGCGATGCTGCAACGGTATTCCGGTTCAAGGCGAAAGTTACCGACGCCGATCTTGTGCCGGCGAAAATCCGCTTCCAAGCGGTCTCGAACTCCAATGACAAAATGTCGGATGCGGTGGAGATCACGCTTCCGGTCCAAGCGCCGACGGTTGTGCGCAAAGAAAGCGTGGCCGGCTCGTTTCGTCCCGACCAGTCGAGATTCGATGCGCACCGCGTGATGCCTGATGATTGGAAGCACGGTCGTGGCCATTTCAGCACCACGATTTCAACTTCACCATGGCTGCCGGAAATCTCGGGTCTGCCCGTGATTCTCGAGTATCCGCACGGTTGTTTCGAACAAATCTCAACGAAGCTTTTAGGCTACAGTTTGCTGGCAAATCTGCTGGCCTATTTGCCCGATCTTCAGGAACGCGACGCCGAATATCGCGCCACGCTCGAGCGCGGGATGAAACAGTACGCCGATTCACTGCTGAGCGACGGGATGCTTCCCTACTGGCCCGGAGGTGGCACAGGGAACGGTTTTGTCACTTGCCAGGCGTTATGGTCGGTGAACGAATCGATCAATGCCGGTTTTGAGGCGCCTCCGGAATTGCAGGAGAAACTCGCCGGCGCGGTAAACAAAATCCTGAAAGGCCAGCTCCCGGCATCGCGATTTGAAAAATACTTTGCCCTTTTCGTGCTCACGCAATCGGGAGGCGACGACGATTTCCGCAACGAATCGCAGGAATTGTATCTGCATCGGAACGAGGGGAGCGACGAAGAGCGCGCGTTGCTGGCGATCGCGCTGCGTCGGCAAAACATCATGGCGCGCGAGCGGCAGCAACTGCTGCGTGAAATCGATACGCCAGTCAAGGAGCGCGCGTTTAATCCGGCAACGTTCACATCCATGACGCGCGCCGAGGCGATGCGCGCCTTTGCGTTCGATGTCGTCTCGCCGCCCACGTGGACCAAGCAAAAGAAACAGCAGGCGCGCGCCCGCATGTCGAAGCTGATGGAATCGGCAGGATCGCTTTCGACGCAGGAAAATCTGTGGCTGCTGCTCGCGTTCAAATCAATGCTCGGGACGGAAACGGCGGCGCCGTTACAGGTGACGCAGCCGCCGGGCGTGATGTCAAAAAATGGCCGCTCGGCTGCGTGGCTCGGCCGTAAAATGGACAGTGATCTTGTGATCAAAGGACTCAATCAGAGCGCCCTCACGTTTCTGATGCAGGCGGCGTATTCGACCAGCGAAGTTGATACGGATCGGGTGGATCGCGGATTTCGCATCGAACGAGTCGTGAAAAATCTGACCGATCCAAAGCGCGTTGGCACTTCGGATGCGCCCTTAAAGCTGGGCGATCAATTGCTCGTCGCCTATCGGCTGAACACGCGAAAGCTTCAAAATTTTGTGGCGCTTGAGGATGCGTTGCCAGCGGGTCTGGAGGTGGTGAATCCAAATCTCGCGCTTGTCGGAAAATTCTTCGAGCTTCCGCCTGCCGATCCGCACGATCGTTTGCTGGGCCTCTCGTACTCCGAGATGCGCGATCGTTCGGCGCTCCTGTATTTTGACATCGTCGATCCAGGCTCCGGCACCTATTCCGTTTTGGCGCGCGCCACCGCGGCAGGAACATTCCGCTGGCCAGCGACGCAGGTCGCGCCGATGTACGACAGCCGTTTCTCCGGCCTTTCGCCTTCAAGCCTATGCGTCATCTCCGCCGATTGATCTGTCTGTCATTCCTAATTTGCACGGGAATGGTCCTAGCAACTGCGATCATTTGGTGGCTGCCGATTCCTGACGAACTCAAAAAACCGCCCGCTGGAACTTTGACGTTGCTCGATTGTCGCGGTCGCGAAATTGCCGAGCTCGCTTCACCGGAGGCGCGCACGCAATTTCCGGTTCCGCTCGATCAAATGGGGCCGTGGCTGCCGCGCGTCACCGTCGCGCTGGAAGACTGGCGGTTTTACGGACATCGCGGCATTGACTGGCGCGCGACAGCTGCCGCGTGCGTGCGCAATTTGCGATCGCGCCATATCATTTCCGGCGCATCGACCATCACACAGCAGCTCGTGAAATTGGCAACGGGTCGTGATCGACGCAGCTTGAGCAGGAAACTCTACGAGTCAATCGTCGCTGGGAAATTGGAGCGACGCTGGAGTAAGAAACGCATTCTTGCCGAGTATCTGAATCGCACCAGCTATAGCAATCGCCGGATCGGACCGGAAGCCGCTGCTCGCGCATACTTTGACAAACCGGCGCGCGATCTCACTTTGAGCGAAGCAATTTTCCTGGCTGGTCTTCCGCAGGCACCGACGCGTTTGAATCCGTGGCGACATCCCGACCATGCAACCCGCAAATACATTCGGTCGCTCGCGCGGCTCGTTGAACTGGGAGTGGTTACACAAGATCAACAACGGCTCCTCGCGCAGCCGCCGAAAATCGTGCACGTCGATCCGCTGCGTCTTGCCCCGCATTTTGTTGATGCAGTAGTGGCGCGAAACCCGGGATTGCGCGGCACAGTAAGGACAACGCTCGATCTGGATTTACAGACCACGATCGAACGTTTGGCGCATTCGCATTTGTCGGCGTTAAATCGGCATGACATTACGCAAGCTGCAGTGGTGGTAGTCGAAAACGCCACCGGCGCAATTCGTGCCATGGTTGGCTCGGAGAATTACGCCGTTTCGCAAATAAACGGCGCAACCCAGCCGCGCAGCTGTGGATCCACACTGAAACCGTTTGTTTATCTCAACGCGATTGATAGGCGGTTGCTCACCGCTGCGAGTTTGTTGCCGGACACTCCCGACGCAATCCGCGATGAGTACGCCGATTACGACCCGCAAAATTACAATCATCGCTATCTTGGGCCGGTGCGTTTGCGGGAAGCGCTTGGCTGTTCGCTGAATGTGCCAGCGGTGTTCACGCTGAGCCAGCTCGGTGCGCGCCCGGCATTTTATCAACTGGAAAAATGGGGCTTCGATTTTCCACAGGGTCTGGCCGATTACGGCGCCGGCTTCGTCCTGGGAAATGCCGAAACGCGCCTTGTTGATCTCGCCGCTGCCTACGCTGGATTGGCTCGCGGCGGGACTACGATGCGTGCAAAATTTTTGACGACGGAGCATCAGCCGATCACGCGCATCGCCTCGACTGAGGCGACGGCAATTGTCACCGATATTTTGTGCGATAACGACGCGAGACAAAAAAGCTTCGGAACGCATTCGCTGCTGGCCTTTGAGCAACGGATTGCCGCAAAGACTGGAACTAGCAGCGGCTTCCGCGACGCGTGGACCGTTGGATTCGACAAAGAGCACACGGTCGCAGTATGGGCAGGAAATTTCGACGGACACCCCATGCGCGATACCTTTGCCGTGCGCGCGGCGACGCCGCTTTGGGCGGCAGTGATGCAAGAGCTACTGCGGCGCGATCACCCGCTCGATCCGCCGATGGAGAATGAAAGACTGGTGCGCCGCGAAATTTGCAAGACGACAGGGTTACTTCCTTCCCGGTTTAGTTTGGCAACACTGAGCGAACTATTTCTAGCCGGAACGGAGCCGCGCGAGGATTCGGCAGACTACTTTGCGAGCGACGGAAAATTGCTTTTGCCGGATGCATACAGCCGTTGGTGCGCGAGCCGCGACAACACCATCGGCGCGCACGTTCGATCCGACTTTCGCATCACTAATCCGCCACGCAACGCGCGCTACCAGATCGATCCTGTTCTGCCACCGTCGCAGCAGATGATCGAACTTACAGCGGCGCTGGGTGGAGAGGTGAAGTGGTTTGTGAACAGCGTGCCACTGTTACCACAACGCGATGGCCGCTTTTTCTGGAGGCTCGCGGCAGGCGAATGGAATGTTCGCGCAGTCGGTCGCGGACAGTTTGCGGAGGAAAAAATCACGGTGGACGGCACCACCGATTGACGCGCCGAACAGGCGATTCGACCAAACATATGCCAAGCGTGTGGCTCAGCGCGACTGAGCCGGCTCGACGTCGCGAGAATGCTTCACGCGGTGTTCCGCCTTTTGGCGCAGGTCCTGGAATTGTTTTTCGAGTTTCTTTAGTTCGTCATCGGAGAGATCTTCAAGATCAACCAGTTCGTTGCGTGACGACAGTGGTGGCTGTGTTGATGACAAGCTGCCAGGTGTCTGAGAAATGAAATGTCGGCCCGGTAAGTACCCAGACGAGAACGACCACCACAGCCCCGACAAAGGCCCACGCGCTACCGAGGATGATCGAGGATTGACGGGCGAAGATGCGAAATGCATAGCGCATGGCGTCCACAAGACTTTGCCGGGCGGTGTCTTTCCGTAACTTGTTAATCTTGGTTTCAAGGGCCATCTATTTTAGGTTCGTGACTGCCTTTGGAATTGCGCGCACTTCATCTGAACCTCGACGACGCCTGGCAAGGTGAGCCATTGGATCTACCCGTAGCCGATGCGCGCAGTTGGGGGCCGCAGCTACGCTTCTCAGCACGGCCGCGCTTGATCGAAACATTTTATCGCGAACATGAGATACATCTCGCCGCGGCTTTTCTGCTTTACGGCTCGGGCGACTTTCATCATTTGACCGCGCTTCGAGTGCGCCGCATTCCCGGAGCAATCGTCCTTGTTTCGTTCGATAATCATCCAGATTGGGATGTGCGCCCGCCGAAGTGGGCCTGCGGCGGGTGGGTGAATCGCGCGTTGGAGATTCCGAACGTGCGCCGGGTGAGCATTTGGGGTTGCGGTAACTTTGAATGCTGGTGGCCACATCAAATTTTCGGGAACCGGCGCGCCGAACGCACCGGCAGGCTCGAAGTGCATCCCTGGGCAGACGATCGTCCGGAGAAAGACCGGCAACGGCCGGGCGCGATTCTTCGCGACGATTGGCGCGAGCGCTTTAAGCAATTTGTAAATGATCTGGCCAGGGAAAATGTTTACATCACAATCGATCTCGATTGTCTGCGCATGGAAGAGGCGGTAACGAATTGGGAGAGCGGTCGCTTCACGGTTGTCGATCTTCAGTGGGCACTGGCAAAATTGCGGGAGTCTTGTCGGATCATCGGTGGCGACATTTGCGGTGCGTATTCGCCGCCACATTACGCGCGTCGCAAACAACGCTTTGCAGCAGAATTCGATCATCCGAAAATTCAGACTCCGGCTCTCGATGAGATTCGCGCGATCAATTTTGCCGCGCTCACCCAACTTTGGCCGGCCTTAGCTAAGTGAAACCAGCACGATCCCGGCACTGATGAGCAGTGCGCCAATAGTCAGTCGCAGGTTTAACCTTTCCTTTAGTATCACCGCAGCCATGAGCGTAATGAAAATCACGCTCAAACCTTGAAACGGATAAAGATAACTTAGATCAAATCGTTGCAGCAAACCGAGTGTGATGAAAAACGAAATCGTCATTAACGCAACACCTAGAGTAGCCAGCCAAATGTAGCGCGGATGGCGCAAGCCGCTTTTTGCCGACAATTCCATCGCTCGTTTCAAGACAAGCTGAGCCGCCACAAAGCTCAGCAGCGAGATAACGATCAAAGAAAAAGCGAGCAAACTCATAGGCGTTTCCCAATTTGCGCGACCGGTTTGGCAACGAGCGCCAGGCCGATCACCACGAGCGCAATCCCGCACCAGCGCAAAGTCGAGATAAATTCGCCCAGAAAAATCCAGCAACCGAGCGGCACCAGCACGTCAACCACCCTCGACAGGGGATAAGCGAGAGTGATCGGAATATATCGAAGCACGTAAAGCCAGCTGATGAAGCTCGCAGTGATGAGAAGAATGGCCCACCACACCAGCGGCGACACCAGGCCGTTAATCCCGGTCCAGGAAAACGCACTGTCGGGCTCGGCAACATCTGTGGCGCCGCGTTTCAAAAGAAGCTCAGATACGAAGACGCAGGCCACGCTCAAGACCAGCTGCAGCCAGGGATTACCAAACCCGGAAGGTCGATCGCGTGTTGGCTGATTTGTCATGTCGAGCCAAGTCGAAACATCTCTTATTGTTGCAGGCCAATCGAGGAAGCGAAAACACGACGAAAAGAGGTTCCTCCACTTCGGTCGAAATGACAATGACGCGTGCTATGGCCAAGGAGGGTCAATTTAAAGCTGATCTGCATTTGGAAAGCGCCGCAGAATCGGGTCGTGCCGGGTTGGTCCGAGATATTTCAAAGCGCGACCAAATATCGGATTGAGAAACGCATTTGTGTGCAGCACGTAAAGATCAAGCGGCACCAGGTCGCAATCGAGGTGTAGCTTGGGCTCATAATTTAGCGGGTTGCTGTAGTAATATTTCAACCGTTCCCGTAGCGCCCACGAGATGATGTCGCGCAGCGTGTAAAAATACAGATGCAGATAGAGCGCGACGCTGTAATCGAGCCCGATACATTCATCGTAAACTGCATCATCACAAACGAGGCAAAAGCTGAATGCGACGATCTTTCCCAACTGCCGCCAGATGAAGAAACGCGCTCGCTCCGCCATCCGTTGCCCGACGGCGCGAAAATAATTTTTGGTTAGCATCTCGAACTTTAACGGTGAACGCTCATGCACTGCGAGGTAAAGCGGATACGCTTCGTCGATGTAAGGGGCGATGTCGTTTACAATCTGCATGTCGATCTTCGGTGCGCGCTCCGCTTTGCGGAATTTCCTGCGCAAATCTTTCCGGGTGGCCTTGCTGAGCGTGCGAAAATATTCGTCCCAGTCCTTGTACTGGAGCGGCAAACACGTCATGGGCATGCTCGGGATTCGCGCGTAACCGTTTGAGAAAAATGTTTCAAGGACCGGACGAGATTTTGCCGGAAAATCTTTGAGAACAATCAAAGAAGCCCCGTTTTGCCGGGCATATTTCCGAAGGCTCGCTTGCAACGCATTTGCCGCCCAAGCTTCATCTTTTTCGTCGCAGACGCCCAGGTCCCCTGCCCCGGCGGCGCATCCGACCATCAACACGCGCATGGTCAGGAAGCGCGGGAATATTTTTCGGACAAGATCGACAATAGAACGAATTTCGCCCGGCACGCCTTCGACAAGATTTTGCCGAACAAAGAACACGGGCTGCACTGCCCGCACCTCGCCTGACTCATCCTGGAGCACCAGATAACGAAATTGGAAGCCGCCTTGCAGCGTGTCTTCGACGATCTCATAGTAGCGGTGGTCTTTGCATTTGTTCTGAAATGCTCGTTTCCATGCCTCGCAACTCTGCAACTCGGCCAGCGTAGCCACTTTCGCTACGCCTTGCTCGAACAGAATGAGGTTGGCAACTGACATTCGAAGAAAGCCCGCCGAATCAACCGGAGCAAAGCGCATCAATTACTCGCGGCCGACGTTTTCTCAAGCCTTACCGGAGGAAAGCCTTATCGCCGGCGCTCCTGCCTGTCGATCTTTGTAGGATCACAGCCGATTAATACTGTGGGGAAATTCCGGAGCGTGAACGGATGTGTGAGCCGGTTTGTCAGAGCTTTTCGGCACTGGACTTCCGTATGAAGGCTGTCGCAGAGTTTTCCGTGCGATCGAAGGCGCTGGCGATAGGCGCAGCTGTGGCGCTGACAATTGCTCTGGGCGTTCTTGATTATGTCACCGGTCGTGAATGGGCAATATCGGCTTTTTACCTCCTGCCTACAGGTATCGCTGGATGGGTTGCCGGACGACTGGCGGGATTCGCTGTGGGAGCTTTGTGCACGGCGGCCTGGTTCATCAGCGACATGCTAAACGGAGCGGCTTATCACCATCCGTTAGTTCCTGTTTGGAACGCGATCATGCTATTTACCTTCTTTTTTGTTGTCGTCTGGCTGCTGACGGCGTTCCGCGATTCCCATGATTTTCTCGAGCAAACGGTCGAGCGTCGAACTGCCGCGTTGCGGGTGGAAATGGAAGAGCGCCGACGGCTGGAACACGCCAAGCTCCAGGCGGAGCGGCTCGCGGCCGTTGGTTCCATGGCGGCCAAGGTCGCTCATGAAATTCGCAATCCGCTGGGCTCAATCTCGCTGAATTTGGATTTGATCGGGGAGGAGCTTAACAGCCTGGTAAATTCCAATGCGCGCTTGCCGGAGCAATGCCAGGCGCTTTTGCGCGAAATGCGTTCGCAGGTATTGCGAATTAGCCAGGTGCTGCAGGAGTACCTCCAATTCGCGCGAATGCCAAAGCCGGAGCGCGCTGCTGTTTGGCTGAAGAGGTTGCTGGAGGAAAAACTCAATTTCATGCAGCCATTGTTGGATGCGAAGCACGTGGAATTGGAGAAGACCATCGATGCGGATTTGCCGCCGGTTCACGCCGATGCCGAGCAACTCTGGGAGGCAATTCTGAATCTGATCCGGAACGCGCTTGATGCGATGCCCGATGGAGGAAACTTGACCGTCAGCGCGAAGCGTAATGGCTCGAAGGTCCTAATCTGCATCGGCGACAACGGCCACGGCATGACCGAGGAGGAGGCTCGCAATCTGTTTGTGCCGTTTTTCACGACCAAGCGCGATGGCACCGGACTTGGGCTCGCCCACACGTTGCAGATCATCAATGAACATGGCGGGAAAATTGATTGCCAAACGACACGCGGGACCGGCAGCACCTTTACGATTGAACTTCCGCTGACACTTGAAGCATAGGTGGTCATTTACAACCCTAGAAAAGCGAAGGGCGCCTTCGTTTCCGAAAGCGCCCTTCATAATTTTCGATGGCGATAAGCCGAATTCTGTCGGGTCGCCGTGGCGACCGGATGATCATTTATCTCATCCAGCTCCAGTTTTGCTGGCGACGCGCCAAGATCGACATCTCCACTCGCAAAACTGGGGCTGGACGCCCGGCGAATTTTCATTCGCCGTGATGCGACGATACCCGAGGATCAAACGGGCCAGCTGCCCTTCCTCTGTTTTGTCTTGCACCGCATGGGGTTTTTCGTGCCTCGCGAATTACTTCGCGAGCGGTGAGCTCTTACCTCGCCTTTTCACCCTTGCCTGCACTTTTCTCAAAGAACCGGCGGTGTCTTTTCTGTGACACTCTCCGTCACCGCAATTTTTCAACTGCGGCGCCCGCGTTTTTTACGCGGCATGCTGCCGTATGGTGTTCGGACTTTCCTCCAGCGAACCGCAAAAACGGTCCACCAGCGATCATCTGCCATCGACTCCTAATTTATCACAATCAGCAAAGAAGAAAAGAGAACCCACGGGTTACGAGGATAGAACGGACACAAAAAGTCAAAAATCAAAATGGCGACGGGACGTTCACCAGAAAGATCGTGATCATCACCAGCGCGATGACTAGTCTGCCAGTGGTCGCGCCAAGGTTTCCGAGCAAACTTCCCCAGCCCGCGCGACCGGCATCGATCATTCGTTTGCCGGCGATGAATTCACCTGCGACCGCGCCGATTACCGGACCAGCGAACAAGCCGATGATCCCGAAAAAGAGGCCGATTAGCGCACCCAGGATTGCTCCGAAGGCGCCCCACTTTGTCGCGCCAAAATATTTTGTGCCAAGGTAGCTGCCGACAAAATCGAAGACGTACGAAACCAGTGTGAGCAACACGAGAATGATCATCGTCTTCCAGCCGATGCTCTTCTCCGCGCCGACCATGGCGCGATGGATGATTGCGGCGGCGAGAATGATAGTTGTGCCGGGAAGAGCTGGAACGACCGTGCCGATCAGACCGACGGCGAAGAGGACGATCGTGAAGAACCACCAAAAGAATTCCATAGGAAAACGTGAGTTGTGACTAGTGAATCGTGAATCGTTATGAATCGCCAGTTTTGAAACCGGAGGCTTTGCGTTTTAACGACTTAACGAGTCGCGATCTTCTTTTTGACCGCACAGTTGTCGACCTTATACTGAATTATCGCCCAAAAATTAACTCAATTGGAGATTCAATCATGCCACTCGCTATTGGAACCAAAGCGCCGGACTTCACTTTATCCACCAAGACCGGTGATGGGCCGAAACAGATCAGGCTCAGCGACAATTTCGAAAAGAAAAACACGTTGCTACTTTTCTTTCCCATGGCGTTTACAGGCACGTGCACCACGGAAATGTGCGAGGTCAGTCAGGGGCTAAACGCTTACACCGATTTGAACGCCGCTGTGTACGGAATCAGTGGCGACAATCCATTTGCGCAGGAAGCATGGGCGCAGAAAGAGAAGATCACGGTGCCGCTGCTGAGCGACTACGAACACAAGGTCGCGAAGGATTATGGCGTGATGTACGACTCGTTCCTGCCGCAAATGAATCTCGGCATGAGCGGCGTGCCGAAACGTTCTGCATTCGTCATCGATAAAAATGGCGTGATCCAATACTCAGAGAGCAACGATGATGCCCGACAGCTGCCGAATTTCGAAAAGATCAAAGCGAAGCTGGAAGAATTGAAGTGATGCGCAACGAATGAAATTCTCGCTTCCGTCGTTCGCGCTGTGGCGTTCGGGAGCGTTGGCGGCTTTCACTCGGTTTCCCTGGAACATTCTTTGTGGCGCGATCGGCGCTGCGTGCTTGATCACGCTGATTCACACCGAGCACAATGAGTGGCTCGAAGGACAGTGTGTGCGATTGGCAATGGCTGCGGCCATTGGGATGCCGCTGTTTTTTTCCGTGCGCATCGTGCGCGAACGAATTCCGAAATTCACTCCGTGGCCCATCGAAATTGTCGGCCTGTTTGTTCTCGCGGGATGGTTCTTTGCTCAACCAGCCTCGCCGCTGCGTTTACCGGGAATCATCTGGATTCAATGGCTGCTTCTTTTGGCGGCACTGCATTGTGTCGCTGCTGTCTCCGCGCATTTCTCGCGAACGGAGAGCTTGAGCTTTTGGCAATTTAACCGGCGCCTATTTGTCCGGTTTTGTCTCGCGACCCTTTACACCGTTGTCCTGACGGGCGGCTTGGAATTGGCAATGCTCAGCGCGGACAAACTTTTTCAGCTCAAGCTCGGCAAAGAGTACGGCGATTTATTTTTTCTGATGGTCGGTCTGTTTCATCCGACATTTTTTCTCACCGGTGTGCCGCGGGATTTTGCTGCGCTCGATGTCGAGTCTGATTATCCGCGTGGACTAAAGGCGTTCACTCAATTCGCGCTCGCGCCACTGGTCGCAGTCTACACTGCGATTCTTTACGCCTACGCAATCAAAATCATCATTATCCGAAGCTGGCCGCACGGTTGGGTAGCGTTGCCGGTGCTGCTCTTGTCGGGAATTGGCATTCTTGCTTTCCTCCTGCTTTCGCCGCTCCGCAGTCGGCCGGAAGAAAAGTGGGCGCGCTGGTTCACAACAAATTTTCCACGCGCGCTCGCGCCGCTCTCTGTACTTCTACTGATCTCCGTGCTTATCCGCGCTCGCGAATATGGGATCACCGAGGCGCGTTATATCGGAATCGTGGCGGCACTCTGGACATTTGCGTGGGCGATTGTGTTTATTCTGCACCGACCAGCCGGTATTCGGTGGATTCCATCAAGTCTCGCGATCATTGCGGTGTTGTGCGCTTTTGGGCCGTGGAGCGCAGGAGAGATTTCAAAAATTAGCCAGGTAAAACGGCTCAAGCACATGCTGCAGGCGCACGGAATGTGGAAAGACGATCATGCACAGGCGCCTGGCGGAACGGTCGAACTTTCAAAAGCCGAAGAAACCAACCTGCGAAGCACACTCAATTATATCATCGCCACGCATGGCGGACCTACGATCAAGCTCATCTTCGAGCCATCCGTGCTTTATCGCGATTGGCAGAAGTTGATCGCGTGGGAGGCCGCAGGAGATATCATCACAGCGCTCAACATCGTCGCTCAGGAGGAATCCCCCCGGCTTATTTTGGTTCGCCGCAAACCGGACAGTTTTCTCGACGTGCAGGATTTCCGTCGATTGTGGAGGATCAATCTCTACGCATCGAATCCGACTTGGAATCCCAAACGCTCCGAAGGTGTGGCGGTTGGAATAGAACAAGGAGCATTGAAGTTGACAACTGGCGGTGATAACGCCCGAGAGGAAATATCGCTCCAACGAATCTTCGATCGTATTCAGTCGAGCAGAGGTCATCAGTTACCCGATGAAGATCTGACGATCGATTTTCAAAATGGGACTCGTACGTTTCGGATCGTCTTCGAATCACTGACGGTCCGGCGCGAAACGAATGGCCTGAGTCTCAACTCGACCGAGCTTTATTTGCTCCAGAAGTGATGTCTCGCCGCGAATTTACGAGGGTTGCGTTGTCTTCGCGCGTGCGGAACTTGTCTACTCGTATAAACCAAGATGAACGACGAATTCAAAGCGCTCAAAAATTTCGATGCCGGTAAGGGGCGTGAAGGATTTTTCTGTTCACTCCCGGCGCTGGAAGAACAGAGCATTGGCAAAATTTCGCGATTGCCGGTGAGCATCCGGATTGTCCTCGAATCGGTGTTGCGCAACTGCGACGGAAAAAAGGTCCGGCGCAAAGATGTCGAAACGCTGGCGAACTGGAACGCGAAATCACCCGCGAACGAGGAGATCCCATTCGTCGTTGCGCGCATTGTTTTGCAGGATTTCACCGGCGTGCCGCTAATTGTCGATCTTGCCGCGATGCGCAGCGCGGTGAAACGGCTGGGTCACGACCCGAAAATCATCGAGCCGCTTGTGCCAGTTGATCTGGTAGTGGACCACTCGGTGCAGGTGGATTTCTTTGGCTCGGCCCGAGCGCTGGAACTGAACCTGGACATGGAATTCAAGCGTAACCGGGAGCGCTATCAGTTTCTCAAATGGGGACAGCAAGCGTTCAAAACTTTCCAGCTCATCCCGCCGGGCATTGGCATCGTGCATCAGGTCAATCTGGAGTACCTCGCGAAGGGCGTGCTGAGCACATCTGTAACCGAGGTCGGTGACTCCGGCGCCGCGATCACCGACCGCGGCTATAACATTTTCTTCCCTGACACGTTAGTTGGCACCGATTCGCACACCACCATGATCAATGGTCTCGGTGTGGTTGGCTGGGGCGTTGGTGGAATCGAAGCGGAAGCCGGCATGCTTGGGCAGCCGGTTTACTTTTTGACGCCGGAAGTGGTGGGCGTGCACATGCGCGGGCAATTGCGCGAAGGCGTTACTGCGACCGATCTCGTCTTGCACATCACGCAATTGCTGCGCGCGCAAAAAGTGGTCGGCAAATTTGTGGAGTTCTACGGCGAAGGCGCGGCATCGTTGCCCGTCCCTGATCGAGCGACGATCGGAAACATGTCGCCGGAGTACGGCGCGACGATGGGATATTTCCCCGTTGATCAAGAATCGGTGGATTACCTGCGGGCCACGGGACGCAGCGAAGAGCAATGCCTGGCGTTCGAAAATTATTTTCGCGCGCAAAAGATGTTCGGCATGCCCCGAAAAGGCGAAATCGATTACAGTGTCGACATCGATTTGGATCTGGCCGAGGTGCAACCGAGCGTGGCCGGACCGAAAAGACCGCAGGACCGGATCAACTTGCCGGAACTTGGAAAGACATTTCGCGAGTTACTCGAAAAACCGGTGCGCGACGGCGGCTACGGGAAACAGAATGTCGATCTCCGAGAAAGACATCGCGTGGAATTAAACGGCAGCGCCCCGCACAACGCCGAGATGTTTTCGACCGATAAAAAGGAAGATCAGGGAATCAGTCCGGGTGACGAACGCAACAAGATCGAGATGATTGCAAACCGGCCAACGCCTGATCCTGCCAAGGAAATTGAAGCGCAGTCGAGAGACATCTTCACGCATGGGCGTACTCATATCGGCCACGGCAGCGTCCTGATCGCGGCCATCACGAGCTGCACGAACACCAGCAACCCGAGTGTGATGATCGCAGCCGGATTACTGGCGAAAAAAGCGGTCGAGCGCGGTCTGCGCGTCGATCCTGCGGTGAAAACTTCTCTTGCGCCGGGTTCGCGCGTGGTTTCCGATTATCTCAACAAAACCGGTCTGCAAAAATACCTCGATCAACTCGGCTTCAATCTTGTGGGCTACGGTTGCACCACCTGCATCGGCAACTCTGGCCCGCTGCATCCAAACATCGAGAAAGCGATCCACAAGCACGATTTGGTTGCGGCTTCGGTCCTCTCAGGAAATCGGAATTTCGAAGCGCGCGTGCATCAACACATCAAGGCGAATTTCCTGATGTCGCCGCCGCTAGTCGTCGCCTTTGCGCTGGCTGGTCGAGTGCATATCGATCTTTCGCGCGAGCCACTGGGAAAAGATAAAAACGCAAAGGACACTTTCCTGCGGGATGTTTGGCCGAGTCTCAGCGAGATCCGGCACACCATGCAGTCCGCTCTCGCGCCGGAAATCTTCCGAAAACTTTATCGCGATTTTGCCGAACAAAATCCCAAGTGGAACGAGATTCCGTCGAGCACTGGCGACATTTATCAGTGGGACGAGAAGAGCGATTACATTCACGAGCCGCCGTTTTTCGAGAACTTCTCAATGGAACCTAGGCACATCGAGGAGATCCGCGGTGCGCGGGCGCTTGGGATTTTCGGTGATTCAGTGACGACCGATCACATTTCGCCCGCAGGGGCGATTAAAGAAACTTCGCCGGCGGGAAAATATTTAGTGTCGCGCGGAATTCAGCCACGAGATTTTAACAGCTACGGCAGCCGGCGCGGGAACGATCTGTTGATGACACGCGGGACATTCGCGAATGTGCGGATCAAGAACTTGATGGTGCCCGGAACGGAAGGTGGCGTGACAAAATATTTCGGTCCGAGCCGGACTGGCGGTTCAAAGAATGGCGAGGGCGAAGAGATGTCGATCTTCGATGCGGCGATGAAGTACGCGAAAACAAAGACGCCGCTGATTATTCTCGCCGGCCACGAGTATGGCACCGGTTCATCGCGCGACTGGGCGGCGAAAGGAACGCGTTTGCTAGGAGTGAAGGCGGTTGTCGCCGCGAGTTTCGAGAGGATTCATCGCTCAAACCTTGTCGGAATGGGCGTGCTTCCGTTGCAATTTTTCAATGGAACAACAGCGCAATCACTCGGGCTCGATGGCTCTGAGATCTTTTCGATCATTGGTTTGTCAAACACAATTAAGCCCGGGCAAACCGTAACGCTCGAGATCGAAAGCAAAGATCGGCAGAAGCGCTCAGTGCCTGTGAAAGTTCGCATCGATACGCCAATCGAAATCGATTACTACCGGCACGGCGGGATTCTGCCTTTTGTGCTCAGGCAGTTGCTGTCGAAAGGGTAATTGTAGCGCGTCTCTGCGAGACGCCATTTCCCTGGGCCGGCGTCTGACACGGACGCCCTAGAATATCTCGCGTTTGTGAACAGTAATCGGCGAACCGTCGGCAACAAATGCCGAGCGCGGTGGCTGATTTAACGTGTCAGCGAATTGTTCACCGTAGAGAGTTGCAACGTCTGCGTTCAATTCGAAGCCCGTCGCGTTCCAGATTTTCCATCGGGGATGCTCGACTCGATATTCGCCGCAGCCGTTGCGAAGAGATGTGTAACCCCAGTAATGTTCGGTCATAAATTCGGCGTGGCTTCCCGCTGGAATTGCTTGCGGCTCGCCAGTCGCTCTCATCTTAAGCGATTCCCATTTGCGGCCGCGTCGCCATAAAAATTCAACTATCAAATTCGAATCGACATGCTCGATTTTGTGCTTCATCGGCACGGCGAGATAATTTTCGCCGTAGCAGGCGCGCGCGACGAGCGCGATCGCGCGGCGGGGGACAAGCTCGCGGATGAAAACTACACCGCGCCGCCAGGTGTCGGCCGATTTTCTCCTCACGTAGAAACGCAAATTCACTTCTTCGAAATCGCGGTGCAGCGGGATAGCGAGCCCGAGCAGACGCGTGTCGAGAAAAAGAAATCCGACAATGCTGAGGAAAGTGTCACCGTTTTCAAAGTCTATCTCAGTACCAGAGGGAACCAACGGTGCGAGCAGGCGAGGATCGACGATGTGATTTAACATCGCAACGTAACGCCAGTTAGCAGTGAGAAACGGTTGCATGCCGCGTTCGATCCCAGAATCAATCGTCAATCGGTCGAACGCGATAGCGGAGCGCCATTCTTTCAGACTCGGAAACCGGGCTGAGATTGGCGCGTTGGGTGGCGAAAATCCAGTCAGACCAAGTTTCGTCTTCCTTCCGTGGTGTCGGTGGAATTTTCAATTCAATAAACTGCGACCCGGCTGGTTCGTTACTGATCGAGGCAAGGAGCGATCTGGTCTTGCTATGTGTCAATAACGGGACGGTTCCCGGAATGATGATGTGTTCTGCATCTTTTGTAATCCCGTTCCAGTCGATGAAAGCAAACCGAGTTTGCTGATTGTCAGTGTAAAGACTGACTTGGATGCTGTAACCATCGGGCTGCTCTGGAATTTTAAATGTTGCCGGCGCGCGAAGCTCGAACTGCAACTCGAGGCGCTTGCCATCGAGTCTCGGAGGTTTGTCCGACAGCAGATATGGAACGCCGACCAACAAACCGGCAACGCCGCAGACAATCAGAAGCGACCAACCCTGTGCAATCAGAAATCCAGCAAGTCCTTGTCGCCGAACCAGGATGGCTGAAACGATTCCAATTACCAAGCCCGCCAGAATTCCAAGAGGTACGCACAGAAAAAAGACGGTCATGCCCCGCTGTCCTTCCATTTCGGGCACGTGCGCGAGCGTGGTCAAATAATCGCCAACAAAGAACGCAAGAACACAGCCGACAATTGCCGTCAAAAGCGCAATGAAAAAAGCGCGGAGGAAGCGCATTATGGCGGGGGCGAATTTTCTTCGAGCAGATGCAGGAGGCGATGTAGGCGCTCAGTTACTGCAATAATTTTTCGAGGGACGGGTCGGGTTGAGTGCCGAGTGCGGTCGCCCTGGCGTAGTGCTGTCTGGCCAGCTCCTTTGAAGCGGGTTGCGTCGTGACGAAAATCACCGCCAGATTAAAATGCGCGTCGGCGTAATCTGGGTTGTTGGCGATGGCCTGAAGTATTTCTTTTTCTGCTTGTTGCTGCCGCCCTTTTTGACTCGCAGTGATGCCAAGATAATTGTGAGCGGTGGCGCTGTTGGGATTGATCTCGACTGCTTGGGTCAGCTCGGCCAGTGCGTCATCGAATTTGGACTGCCGATAATAGACGATGCCGAGCGTCGTATGCGCAAACTCCTCGTTAGGTGAGACGGTAACCGCCTTTTTCAGGGCCAACTCCGCAGCGCGAAGCTTGCCCATGTGAAAATAAACCACGCCGAGATTGCAGAGCGCATAAAGATTATTCGGACTTTTGGTGAGGATTTCCTGATACTGTTTTTCGGCAGCGGGATATTTGCCCTGATCGAGACTCTCTTTCGCCGCGCGCGCGACCCTCTGGAGATCATCTGGCACGTCTGCTTTGAACTCGGCGGAACCGCCCGCCGTCGTGCCGTTTTCGCCAGAGAATCTTTCCTTTGCCTCCGGTTCCGCGATCTTCACGGAGTCGGCTGGCATTTTTTTAGCAAAGATAAAACTCGCCTTGACCACACCCGAATTCTCCGACGTTGAGACCACAGGCTGACGCAGCAGTGCGAGCTCTTCGCTGCTTAATTTTGTGATCGGCTGCGCGAGCAATTCGATTTGCTTGTTCAACGCGTCCGACTGAATCTTTAATTTATCCAACTCGGCAAGCACCAGCTTTTTCGCCTGGTAGCGGCGCGCTTCTTCCTGACGTTCTCGCACAACGATGTTTCGCAGGAGTTCGTTTTCTTTGGCGAGCCGCTCAGTCTCCTCGCTGCTCGCGCCAGTCACCTTCGCAACCTTTAGCTGCGAACTCGCTTCATCCAACTGACCTCGCAGCTCGGTAATCCTGGCCTCGAAGTATTGATTCTGTTTCTGAGCCTCGGCAATTTGCTGCTGGAGTTGTGCTAACTGCCGTTTCGTTTCAGCAAATTCCTGCGCGCTGGGCAGTTTCTTCTCGGCCAGCTCGCGCACACCCTTTTCCGCATTTGCCAATCGCCGCTTCAAATCGGTATTCTCGGCCAGCAAAGTTTGGAGTCGTTGTTCAGCATCTTTTGCCCCTTTCACCTGCGCCAGCGCTTCGTCCCGTTCCTGTGTCAGCGCAGCGATTTGCTGGTTGGCATCGGCGAACTTCGTACTGGCCTGGTCTCGTTGTTTTTCCGCCGTTACACGCGCCTCTTCAGCGGCGGTGGCTGCATCTTTGAGACGGGCGACTTCTCTGCGTAATTGTTCCTGTTCCTTCGCACTGCTGTCGCGCGATGCCTGGAGCGTTTTCAGCGAGTCCTGGGTGTGCACGAGCTGATCGCGGAGGTCGCGCTCCGATTTCTTCGATTTCTCCATTTCGCTTTGCGCTTTCTCGAGCTTGGAATTGGTTTCCTTCAGACGAGCATCCACAAGCTCCTTTTCTCTCCGCGCGGTCTCCAGGTCGTCGCGCGATTTGTCGAGTGCCGATTGCAGTTGATCAACTTTGCTGCGCAACTTCTTAGTCGCCTCTTTGACCGCTGCGTCACTGGTCACGACGTTGACTCCTTCATCCGGTTGGCCTGGATTTTGCGGCGCGGTCGCCAGTTCATTTTGCGTCGCAAGCTTGTCCTGAATTCGCAAAATACCTTCGCTAATTTTGCGGCCGCGATATTCCACAATGGCTGGCTGCCAATCCGGATGCGATTTGCGCAATTCGTCGATCAAACTTCCAGCGAATCGATATTTCGCCAAAGCCGTTTTAAAATGGTTCTCACGCTCCTGCTTTTCCCCCTGCTGGGCGGTCATGTAGGCTTTGAGAAAAATTTCGCTTGGATCGTCTTGCTGCGCCCGAACCTGATCGGCTGCCAGAAGAATCAAGATGCTGGCAAGTAAAATCGAGCCGACCCGCTTCATTCGATAACGAGGCGCGATGATAATCAACTGGTGGGCAGTTGCAATCCAGCCGTGCACGGCAGCGAGAATGAAGGAAACAAACAGAAAACGCCAGCCCTTTATCTTTGCAAAACGAGCGGCAAATCTTAAACTTGGTGCTCGGTATTTTCGATGGTGGCCGTAGCTCAATGGTAGAGCCCCAGATTGTGGTTCTGGTTGTTGCGGGTTCGAGTCCCGTCGGCCACCCCAAATTGATTTTCGATTTGCGATGGGCGATGTCCCCTCCTCCCAAATCGAAAATTCACGCCGTGTCTGTAGCTCAACCGGATAGAGCATCTGACTTCGGATCAGAAGGTTGTGGGTTCGAATCCCTCCAGACACGCTCCTATGAAAGCGAGAATCTTTCGGGCTACACGTGAGCATACTATTGCCTTTACGTTGCCCTTATTTCGGCCTGACGGCGCGTCCAGGATCCCGCTAGAATCGCTTTTGCGAGCCGGATGATAAAAATTGTGGATGCGGCCCTGATGACATCGACGATTCCTGCACACGTTTACAAAGTCCGTCCCCGCAAAGATCATGGCGGCTTTGATCTAGCCAGTCGAATGTGACGGGGTGCGCTTTACGCATGGAACTCGAAAGCCGGCGGCAGTGTCTCAGCCGTCACCCCAGCGAGCTGCAGCACGCCGAAATCGGATTGGGGCTGGCCATCCTTCTTGGTGAAATAAAGCTCCGTCCGCACGAGCATGTCGTTGGCGAGTCGTGGTCGAGAAAGAAAACCGAGCAGGAGGTCCCACGACTTGCCCGCTAGCCCCTCGTCGCCGGAGTTGCGGGCGCTGATGGCGAATTGCTGTAGAGGGAAGATGCCGTCGAAGACATCGAGCCGATTAACGAACACGTTCTGGGTCACGGTGGTAAACTGGAGGCGGAGCGCGTTCGCCCAGGAGTTCTTGGCCGGCACCAACACATCGAACACGGCTCTCGAGGTGGGTTCCGTTGGGCCGGATACCACCAACCCAGACCCTGCCGTCTGTAGGTGAACACCGGAAGAGGCGTCGATCAGGCGACCGGTCTCCGGCAGATTGGCGTTCACCGCGCCACCCAGTTGAATCGCCCCGTGTCGCCGCTGCACCTCGCGGATGTCGTAGGGATAGAGTTGGCGGATCACAGCGGTTCCCTTGGACGGCGACATCATGCCGGATTCGGTCTCCTGCCCTGTTACTGGATCGATCGGCGGATGCTCTAGCCCCAGCCCGTGACCGATCTCGTGGGCGATCACTGCGATCAGGTCGAACGGTCCACCGTGAACAGCGATCGGAAAGGATTCGAGGTATCGATCAAGAAAGAGGAGGTTGTCGGAGTCGATGGTGATATCGGCCCCGCCGGTGGGGCCTGTTGGGGTGCTCGAGACAAACCCGCTGGTAGCTCCCAGCTCTCCGAGGCTCGGCTGACCGTCGCTCTCGAAGCGGATGCGGAGCAGGGGCTCTTCGCCGGCCCTGGGTGCCCCGAACGAGAGCGGAGTGACGGTACTCCACAGCGACAGTGCTTCGCGCACTGCGAGATACACTTTCTCCTCGTCGAGATTGGGGCGCACCGAGGTGATGACGTCGACGCCAAAAACCGCGTAGGTGATGCGCTCGAAGCGTTTCATTGCGTAAGCTGCCTCACGCTGAATTGTCGGTGATTGTTCGTGTCAGATTCGCATCTACAGATAAAGCCCGTCAAAGGGAAAAGGGGTTGAGGCATTTAAGTTAGATGCTACCGGTGATCCCGAACAGGTGGTGTGCGATGATCGCGCACATTGGGCTCGCAGACCTCCGCTGGCAGCCCCGCGGGCGCGTTGTTGGTGGCCTCGCAAAGCGCACGCATTTGTGCCGCATCGCGCGCGAGTTTCCGGGTCGCCGAACCCGCGGAGCCAGCAATCGGGGCGTGTTGTCCAGCGGATATCGCCTTCGCTCCAGTCACCGGTGGCGCGGTGAGTATTTGAAAGGAGCCCCGCGCCAGGGGATGGACTGCGACTGGCGTACTCAGGATGGCACGAGCTTTTTGGACCCGTGTACGCTGCTGTTGCGGAAGGCGCGCTACAGCAGCCTCCAGCTTGTGCTCTGCCACGTTGTCTTCGTCCGCGGAAGGAACCGCTCGCTCCGTCGCCAGTGCGGCCGTCGCCTCCAACCCGCGCGGAGGTTGCGGGCTGCCTGCGGTGGTGTGGCCAGAGTCAAGTGCCGGACCCGTCCACTTCAGATGAAGAACACCATCCAAGAACGGAATCGATGCTGGGGGCCCCCAGGTTGTTCCGCCCCCGGGGATGGTCGTGGCGTGTCCCAGATGGAACGTCACATAAACTCCAGCATCGCCGGGGAGGACCGGAGCTAAGGCGCCTGCCGAAGACGTGAGATCTGAGCTACCCGCAGTGGGCCCACGTGCAGTTGTGCTGCGACGCGCCGTTTCGGCGGTGCTGATTGCCGAAGGGGGCACCGCTCGGCGATACGGAGACACCACACGAACCATTGGCCCGGATGTTCCATCAGTGCCTTCAAATTTGGTTTTGTCCCAGTTCACTTCCACAGATGTCATCCCGTGCCGCCAGGGAAGTTGAAAGGTGTAATCCTCGAAGCCACCATTCCAAATCTGGCTGGAGCAATATCCTTCGTCGCCAAGATTGCGCACGAAGATGAGCCAGGCCTCGTCACGCGGGTCGCTTTCTATGTCTCGTCTGGTCGCCATCGCATATAGGGGATGTAGCTCCGATTTCAGCCCGTGCTCCCCATCCAAGCCGAACATTCCAGTCATGATGGTGTGGCCGACGAAAAGCTGCGCGGCCGAGTCGTTGGCGTTAGCGTCTATATTCCCCCTAAGACTCGCCCACTCGTCATTGGTGAAGTGATCAATGGTCTCGTCTGAATCAAACTCAACGTGTAAAAATTTGCGATGAGCGTCTGGACGGTCATTTGTATAAAGCGACCCTTCTGAGTCGCCGTCGCTCACAAGCGAGAAATCGTAGTCGTCGTCCTTCCATTTTTCGTGGGTAATTCTGCCGGCATTCCCCTGAACGGTAATCGGGAAATAGTTGACGTGCCCAATAAAGCTGTTAGTGCCGCCAACAACGCCGCCAGTTACAACCGAGACGAGGTCGTCTAGGCTTAAAACCTTGCCGGCCCTACACACGTCCAAATTGACGCTAACGCTGGCCGGTGTATCCACGCTGTCTAAGCCGCTTTGATCTGTACAGTCTGGGAAGTTAGGGCTCAGATAGGGCCGCCCCACGTCGTGCTTGCTGAACTCATGGCACAGCGAAGTGGCGGGGATCTTGCCGTGATTGCCGGGACGGTCCTGATATGACCAGTGCGGGTTCAGCAGGAAGCCATTGGGGTCTACCCGACTCGAGAGCACATCGAAATCGAAGCGACTCGTGGTCGGCGCACAGGCCACCCCCCGGCAAATCGTGATGGTAACGTGCGCTGGGCCACCATCATTGCGCTGATCCCCCTTGCATTGGTCTTCGCTGCCAGGGTCATGGCGGTCATAGCCGTTGTCGTTGTAGTTGTCGTCTTCATATCCCAGATGCAGCACGAGCGCTGACGCGGGGACACCTTCGCCGGTCACGGTCAGGAGCCGTCCCACGACATTCTTGATTCTGGTTAAGGAATTCCCCACATCGGTTCCGGCCAGCTTCGCGGTCGGAATGCGGACCATGCCGTGGTAGAGATGGTCGCTGTTGTCTCCGCTCGGGTTCACATAGCGCTTCCAAGTCGGGCCCGAACCGCCGGTTTGTACGCATCCGTCCCCGTTGATATAGACCGTGTCGCCAGGAGCGAATACAACGTTCTGGTAAACATACTCCGATCTGCTGACGATGGGCTTGTTGATTGTGCAGTTGAACTCCCCCTTTGCAGTGCGATCACTGCACCGCGGATCGAAATCCTGCGCGCGGCCCGATGGGATGGACACAATTACTATCAACCCCAATCCCAAGACGACGAGCGCCAGTGCGATGAGAATTCGTGTCTTTTTGAACTGAGTCAGTGAATTCATGGTTGTTCCTTTCTTTCCTTTTCGCTGGCGATTAGCCGGGTTTCTTACCTGTGAAGTTGTGATTTTTTTGTTGAGGCTGAATTGTTGAACTGCATGAACTGCAATCCAGTTCCGCGTGGAACCAGGAACCATCCCTCACGAGGCGCTAGCGGCCTCACTTCGGCTGACTCGGGGTTCCAGTTGGATCTGGCGATCGCGTAAAGCGGCGGTCCTAGCGTAGGTCCGGCCCCACTTCTTCATCCCTGCCGAAGATGCGTTGCAACGTCGGGTGACGTAATCGAGAGTACTTTTACCACCGCTCCCGACAGCCGTATATCGGACCTTAGTCGTACATCCGGCTACAGGCGCGAAACACGCCTTTTCCTAGAAAGCCATCCCTTTAGCCGCTAGTTGCGATTCAAGTTCCAGAAACGCGGTTAGCTTTTCATCCGCTCGCACAACGAAGCACTTTCCGTCGCCGCGATGCGCGTCAGCAACGAAGATTGTTCTCCCGTTAGAATCCACGGCTGAGACGCAGCCCCAACTCCAATCGGCTTCGCTGAGATTGTCGGCGGCTTTACTAATTGTTCTCGGCCACTTGCGTTGCAGGTTTGCTCATCCGGCTTTGTTCGCTCACCTTCTGTAGCCCCATAGTGAGAGCTTCAATCTGCTTCTGCTGGTGGGCGAGTCTGGATTGAAAGTCCTGCTTTAGTTGCGTGATTGCCGCCTCTTGCTCCTGCACTTTGCGCTGCTCCTCGATGAATGCTTTATGCTCTTTGAGGAACTCGTTGAGCAACATCGCATTCACTGCTTCATAGCGCACCGTATAGGGCTTCCCGTCGCGATCGCGAGCCACTAGATCAGGGTTCACCTTTTCTACTTCCTCGGCCACAAGTCCGAACTGCGGCGTGCCCTCGGGGTCAAGCTCCTTCTTGTAGCGGAACGTGACCGGTTTGAGTGCGAGGATTGCTTCGCTGGCTTTGTCCATCGGCTTGATTTCCTGCTTGAAACGCCGCGAGGAGGCTCGCGCGCCAAGCTGACCGCTGGCATCTACCTCAACTACTACGCCCTTTCCAATGTTTGCCCCACTAATGCCGGCAATAAAGGTTCTTGTGTGGGCTGCATCGCCAATACGAATGGTGTTGGCCTCCGCCCCAACACCTCCGTTGCCAATATCGATATTGTTATCGCCCGTGGTGAGATTCTGACCGGCGGTGATGCCCAGTGCGATGTTTTTATTGCCGGTCGTGTTGGCCTCGAGCGCATGAGCACCGGTGGCCGTGTTGAAGTTGCCGGTGGTGTTGTTATGGAGCGCGGCAGAACCGTTGGCCGTGTTGATGCTGCCGGTTTGGTTGTTAAGGAGCGCATCAGCACCGTCGGCCGTGTTCTCATGGCCACTTGCGTTGTTGTGGAGTGCCTTCCAGCCAGTACCCGTGTTGTAGCGAGATTGCGTGTTCTCGAGTGCTCTAAACCCAGTGGCGGTATTGCCTGCGCCGGTGACGTTGTTACGAAGCGCTAAATAGCCTGTGGCCGTGTTTTGGGAGCCTGAAGTAGTGAATTCCATCGCTCCGTGACCGACCGCGGTGTCGAATTCGGTGGCGGGGCTGGAATTTTGGAGAGCCTGAAAGCCGAGGGAAATGCTACCATATTTTTGCTCCGGCCCTTGGTTGCAATGGACACAAGCGACGTCCGGGAATATGTATTGTTTAGATTGCGCCATCGGCAAAAACGCAAAGCAAGCGACTAGGAGCGCGATAACGAGCGCGATAACAAATAAACCGCACCGCAAAAGCGGGCGCTTAATGGAATCTCCGACGGACGAAATTGCAGTTTTGAACTGAATCTGACGATGCATATTTGGACTTTCTTCTTTTCCCCGCTGGTTGACCCTTGGTTACCACAGGTCTGAAGACGGGACGAAGCTCCGGGGAGAAACGTCCTATCCCGGATTCAGAACTACTTAATGGCGCAGAGTCTCGGGACCCAAACCCGCAATGTCAATATGAATCGGTTCGGACACGCGAATCGCCACCTCCAGTTCTACAAACGCAGTCAGCTTTTCCTCCGCGTGCACAACGAAACGCTTTCGGTCGCCGCGATGCGCGTCAAGCAACGAAGATTGTTCTCCCGTTAGAATCCACGGCTGAGACGCAGCCCCAACTCCAATCGGCTTCGCTGAGATGACGCGCTTTTTTTAGGATCGACAAGCGAGCAAGCTCAGAGCGGAATGAAGGTGCCACGGTCGGCGAAGGAACCGTTGTAACTTTAGCGAGGTGGCTGATGAAGCTCCGAAAGGAGGGTAAGGAGAGCTGCAACTGCGGCACTAAAAACGGTGCGGCTAAAGGACGTGATTGACATGCACCTCGTCGTGATCTCCTCCTCGGACCGGGAGAACACGCCCGAGTGCAAGAGCGTTACGGTAGAAATCTCTCCGCACTTCCGGCCTGACAAGTGGGACGCTGACACCATTCTGAGCGCTAACGACCATCCGCTACGATTCACAGGCCAGCTGATGTACGATGCCGCTCATCGGCCATGTTCCGGCAGCCCGCCGACATCGGGTTTCCAGGCGCCATCCCGAGTTTCGAGCTGGGAGATCCACCCGGTTTACGCGATAGACGTCTGCAAGAAAAAGAGCCTGACCAGTTGCAAGGCTGATAACGGTTCCGTTTGGACGCCACTCGATCAATGGCAGGGGGGCGAATGAGCGCGAGCGGCCAGTCTCGGCGAGTTTACCCACGCAAAGCTGAACGCCACTGATCCGCCGATCATCACCCCAACGGTGCGGTCTGATGTCAATGATTGTCATATTCCAGCTGTCAGTGTGATTGAAACGCGCGAGCGCGCGGGCGAGTTCCCCGAGTTCTTAAAGTCAGCGCTTTCATTGCCATGTTGGTGTTGGTGCCGATTGGATATGGAAGGTCAGAGCGACGCGATCTTGCGCTCGATTTCGGCTAAAGTTTCCCGCATCTTCCGGTCGTGCTCTGCCAGCTTGAGCAACACTGACCGGCCTTCTGGCGGCAGGATTTTTACTTCTTTAGCAATGATGCTGCTCAGCGTAGTTTGATTCATTGAGATTTGATGGCAGATAGACGCGAGAGAAACGAGGACTTCTTTCAGTTCGGGTGACATCAGTTGATGGTATCGTCAGCGATACCAGTTGCAACCGCTGCAATTTGGGATGTTACGATGAAACTGGCAACGTGATCGAGATGCACGAACACACCGGCGATTCCAAAGAGCCGTAGATTTTTGGTAACACGGACCCTGCCGTCAAAGTGAGAACAATTAAGCGCATCCGCGGCCAACCCGGTGGCCGATTTAGGAAGTACAACGAGATGAGAAAGTTCTCGGTCAGGTTGGTAACGGGTCCACAACAGATTTGACGCGGCAGCACAATCGCTTACCTACATTTACAGAAATGGCTCTAATTCGCTGCTACGAGTGTGGCAAAGAAATTAGCTCGTTAGCAACGGCTTGTCCTTCGTGCGGGGCTCCACCACGACCTGCCATAGTTCCGCCACCGCTACCGACGCAAGCTCGCCCAGCCTCGCGGGCAAAACAGCTTTCTTGGGGAACAATCGCGCTGTTAACGGGCGTAGTGCTTGTCTTGGTGATTCGGGGCGTGACACATCAGCCGAACACTCCGTCAGTAGCGGCGTCGCCAACGCCCGCGACTGCGGAATCGGCTACGAGGACTTCGCCGCCTATCGAAACGGCCTCGGAAAGTTCACCAAGTCCTACCGCCACGGAGACTCCGACTGCGGAATCGGCTACGACGAGTTCGCCGCCTATCGAAACGGCCTCGGAAAGTTCACCAAGTCCTACCGCCACGGAGACTCCGTACGCTTCCGATGCATCTGTGGCGACTGCACCGCCGCCTCGGGCCACGTACCAAGTCATCGGCATCCCCCCAGGCGATTATCTCAATGTCCGCGAGGGAGCCGGGTCGGATTATCAGGTGGTTACGAAGCTTGAACCCGGCACGGGCGGTATACTGCTCGGCACCAAGCGCATCGCGAACGGCGCGACAACGTGGCAGGAGATAACCGTTCATGGACAGACTGGGTGGGTAAACGCGGCCTACATTGCTCTCGAAACCCAAGTGCCTACGTCGCCAACGGAATCGCCGACAGCACCGTGAGGTCAATGAACTACCTCATCCAAAAACCCGGTGACGTCGGTTTCGAAACCTATTCTCTCGACGGCCTTCGTGTTGCCGTCGCGAGTGGTGAGGTTCAATTGGATTGGCAAGCACGGCACAATGGCAAGGAAATGACGGTACGGGAAGCGCTTTCGACGTGCTACGAGTGCGGCAAAGAGATCAGTTCGCTGGCTACGGCTTGTCCATCGTGCGGGGCCCCACTTAGAGCTGCGCAAACATCATTGGGGTCCACAACCGCAACAGCGTCTTCGGCATTAGATTTTCATGTCGCCCGCGAAGGGAAACGTTTTGGGCCTTACACAGAAGTCGCTGCTCGAAACTATTTGGCGGATGGCAGAATCCAGGCCGACGATCTTTGCTGGCGACCGGGAATGGATACTTGGTTGCCGGTATCGCACGTGCTCCAACTTGCGCCCACTATCGCGGTGCCAGTACACGCACCGGCAATCAAAGTGATGCAGTGGCCGGATGTTTAGGATTCTTCTTCGGCCCGGTTGGACTTTGGTACAAGGGCCATTGGTCTGCAGGTTTCGCTTGGCTGGCAATGATCGTCATCGTAGCCCTCGCGACAGGCGGAGTTGGAATTGTTTTCGCGCCTATATTCTGGATTGGCATGATCATTCACGCGATAGTTGCGAAGCCCCTCGCATAGATCACGCGCCCAAAGATCAATTAAACCTTTTTCATCCGACCGCACAACGAAACGCTTTCCGTCGCCGCGATGCGCGTCGGCAATCCAGATTGTTCGCCCGTTAGAATCCACCCCTGAGACGCAGCCCCAACTCCAACCAGCTTTGCTGAGATTGTCAGCGATGATTTCCCGGTACTTCACAGAAAGCATTCTTGGCTCTGCCTCTAACTCAACCCGCCAGCCGTGACACAGCGCGATGTTTTGCAATTACCGCTTGCCAGTCGAGCCGAATTTTTTTATCACGGTGTCTCTTGATGCTAAAACGACTTTTCACCGCACTGGTCTGCGGCTTTGCCATTACGGGACAAATGCGCGCACAGGAAGTCGTCGTCGCTCGCCAAGGACTCCCGAGTTTTTCCCCGCGAGTAGCGTCGGCCACCAGGGGAAGGGATTCAGAATCGGAGACCGCGACCGAAACGAAATCAGGTTCCACTACGCTCACCGTTGAGCAGATGCGAATGGCGGGAGCGCTCGCCGCTAAGCGACAAAAGGAACAAACTCTCGCTGAGCAAACGAGGGCAATGAGAAGATCCAGTTACAATCAGGGGCCTCAGAGAGACGCGCTACAAGTGGTCACGAAAGAAAAGACAGCCAAAAACACACAAACGATTGCCCATTACAGCTACAAAACCCCGGGGGGCAAAAAGGAATCAGTTGCCGTCATCACGCAGTATTATCCCAAGCAGATTGTTTACCCATTTGCCAAGATCGATCGGCGCATCGATGGCAAGCTGATGCGAGCGGCGACGATTGCGCAGGAACGCGCGCATGCGCATTCGCGCTCGATGTGCTGGCATTACGTAAAAGAGGCATTGCTTGCTTCCGGCGTTATCGATTCGCGCCCGAAGAGCGAGCTCGCCAAGGACGCCGCCGAGGACCTTGTCAGCAATTACGGATTCAAAAAATTGTCGGTGAGCGATCCATTCGCCGCGCCGGTTGGGTCGGTGCTCGTTTACGGCGCCAACCACGCCGCCGGTCATGTCGAGATCCGCACTCAGGACGGCTTCGTCAGCGACTTCTTTTCAAAAACGCCATCTCCCCGTCCTTTGCTCGGCGTCTACGCGAAGTTGTAAGTTCTACGACTTCGCGCTGCTATTCGGTCGACTGTGGTACGGCGAGCCGGACGCAATCAGCAATGCAATCGGATACGCCAAGTTTTTCAGCCGCTCCCGTCATGCTGTGATTCGCGTTTGCGATGAAGCGGGCAACGTGATCAGATAGGCGAAACAACCTTTCGTCGAATTGTAGTTGGGCGGCGAAGTATAATGCAAATGCGCAAGGAGGATAATCGAATGTCCGTTTATGTCATCGCACAAGGCAAAATCGAGAATCGCGGGTTAATCGATCAATATGTGGCAAAGGTTATTCCCACCATCGAGTCTCATCAGGGGCGAATTGTCGCCTTTGATGAAGAACCGGAAGTGGTAGAGGGGCCGATTGAGCACCCCCGCACCGTCATTCTCGAATTCCCATCAATGACGGCGTTCCACGCGTGGTATGACTCGCCCGAGTACCAAGAAATTCTCCCTCTGCGACTGAAGTCGACACGAGGTACGCTCATCGTTGCAAAAGGCTTAACGCCGTCTTGAACTTTTGTTAAGCGTCGGAGGGAACAATTAACTCAACGACCAGCCCGACCGCTGGAACTCCCGACGAAGCCGCCTGGCCCAGGATTAATCGATATTATATTTCCGACATCCCAAATAGTGGGATTAGGGAAGGCAGGCGCAGGAGGAGAGATCGCTTCTTTTCCCCTGAGAGAGGCCGCAGATGCTTCCCCTCGGCTGGAAGACGTCGTCTCGCACCCGATAAATAAGGTCATTACTGCGAAGCAAGCGATTATAGAGAAGAAACCTTTCATACAGCCTTTCACTGTTTGTCTAACCTTAGATGCCACGTTAGGCAACCCTTTGTCGAAATGGACAAAGCGTCAGACCACAGGCGAAAGCATCCGCACATAAAATCAAACGCCGAATTTTTTCGCGTTGCGTAAATCTGATTCTCAACCATTCCGCTTCCTAAATGCCGAATAATTCGGCACAATTCTGGTTAGGCGACACATTATGACCACCGTCCGAAATTTTGATCGGTTCGTCCTCAGGCCGCTCCATCTGATATTTATTGCCGCAGCCATTGCATTGCTAATTGGCCGCTTTTGGCTGTTGCTTGCGGGAGCCGTCTTCGGGATCTTCCACATGGGGACCATCGGCGCCAAACTGCATCCCCATCAGTCGTTCTCTGATCTCGCAAGCGGTCCAACGACAAGTTCCGCTGCAGCGAAAGAAGAAGCTAGCTTGACGCCAGTAGAGCAGTGGCTTCTTATCGGGTCAACAACATTACCCATCGGCAAACAGATCAGTCTCCCCGGGCATTTCGACGTTCCGATTACGCTCGAAGGGGTGCGGCTCCGTCACCCGCCAGAGACTGAACCTCTCTTCGTCAAACCCCTTCAACGGCATTTCAAATCTCGAGGCGCTCAGACCGTTGGCGGGATCGTTCAAGAAATCACGAACCGCAGGATCGTTGTAAATCGCGCTCGAGATAATCACGTCGTCTCCGGTTGATTGCCCTTCCAGGCGAGCGGCCATGTTCACGGTTGAGCCAAAGTAATCCAGCCGGTCGTTTAGGGTGACCGCAATGCACGGCCCCATGTGCAAACCCGCCTTAAGATGCAGTGGCTGCATGCTATCGGGCGGACGTGCCAGGTCGCGTTGCGCATCCAACATCGCTTTCAGCGCCCATGCCGGCTGGCGAAAAACCGCCATGACCGCGTCGCCAATTGTCTTGACCATCGCGCCGTTGTGTTCGGCGATCACCTGCTTCAGCACATCAAAATGATTCATCACGCGACCAAACGCAGTCGCATCGCCGATTTCGCGGTACAAACGAGTCGAGTTTTTCAAATCGGTGAACAACACAGTCAATGTGCCGACTGAGATTTGTTCGCCTGGACGCAACGCTTCGGTGGCGAATAGATCGCGAAACATCTGAAGCGCTGTGACCTCGGCGGCGGTGGCCGCGTCGTCGTTCCACGCGGTGCGCTCCAAAATGAAAAGTTGCTCGTCGTCAGTCGCGTTATCAAAGATGAGTTCTGCATCGCGCGTGATCGCAATCTCCGCACTGGACCAGCCGTCAGGCATCGCGCGCAACCTGTTGTTTGCTTCGTCGGTCTCTCCTGCGATCAAATGTTGCCAGCCTGGCAGACTCACCGTGCGCAGTCGGTAACGTCCGGGCTCAAGCGTTACGTTGACAGAACGTGATTGACCGGCCGGCAATAGTTGTTGGGCCATTACGTGGGGCATGACTTGCGGTCCGCCGATACAGAAAATCTCGCGTTCGGCTTCGCGTATCGAAGGATTGGGGCGAAATGTGAGTTCTACCGACTGTTCGAAGTTGACCTTGAAATCAATGTTGCAGCCCGGGCAATGAACCTGCGAAGCGACTTCCTTCAAAGATTCAGTTGATCCGCCGCCGCGGCACAAAGGGCACATCAGGCTCCATTGCAGATCGAGAATCCCTGCTCGCGTCGCGCACAAGAACGTTTCCAACACGGCCCGCCGCGGCTGATCCCATTTTCGCGCCAACTCGTAGGGACGTATGCGCGCAAGCGCTAACTCGTCAGCATTCTCAAGGTAATCGACCAGCAGTGCGACTATTTCGTCATTGCTCCCCTGGGCCACCGCTCTCTGGCTCAAGTTCAGCAGGCGTTCGCGTCCTCCGTGGACGAACTGAGCGTTTTTGTTGCCGGACGACATCGTGTGTCCCTGTTTGGCAAGTTCATCGTATTGACTGAGGGTGTGACTGAAACTGCGCGCGCTGATCAATCCTATCTGAATCGGAATCGCGATCAGTCCGATAAGGTTTTTTGGCTTCGCCCACACTTCGTAGACGAGCTTACATCCTGATGAGTTCCCACCAGCTGATCCAGGTGTCAACTCAACTCGCACACGCAACTCACTGATCGGCCCTTTTGAATAACGCCGCACAACGCCAAAGCGATGAGGCCGCACCCACTCGAAAGGCTGCTCTTCCCACTCGACCGGAATGCCAAACGCCGAAAGCCGCAAAAGCCGGCGCGCGTTTCTGCCGGCCTGAAGATTCACCATTTCGACGGACGGGACACCGGTATCGCGATTAAAGCGATTTGTATCGGCGACGAGCGGCCAGAGTTGTTCCGGCGACGACTTGAGATCGAATTCCCAGCGATAATGGAATTCATGCATGACTAAAAACAGTTTCAGGTTTCAAGCTCCACGTTTCAAGTTCGGCGTAGTTGTGACGGCAGTAGAACTGAAACAACTTGAACAGGCAGTGCCTGATTTCTATGCCGGGTCTTGCCTGACACGCCGGACCGCCGATTCGAGTTCCAGAAACGCCGTCAGCTTTTCATCCGCCTCACAAGGAAGCGCTAACTATCGCCGCGATGCGCGTCAGCAACGAAGATTGTTCGAGCGCCAAAATCCACGGCTGAGACGCAGCCCCTACTCCAACCGGCTTTGCTGAGATTGTCAGCGATGATTTCCCAGCACGCCCGCGCAATCGCCATCCCGTCCTTTGAGGAGGATTGAGATCCAGTCTCGTTTGTCTTCATCGCGCCTTACTGTTCTGCCTCAAACGGCGGGACAGTGAAGGCGCGTTCTGTTTAGTATCTGTCTGCGCGGCTCGCCTAGGGTTTACTTAGCGCCCGGATTTTTCCCGTTACCTCAACAACAACCGGATAGCCTTCGATCACTTTGGGAATTTTGCGTTCCGCCTCTGAATTTTTGCGCGCGAGCATGACCTTGAGGCACGGCGTACGGCGATCTTGGAGCGTGCCAACATACACTCCCACTACATCCGGAATCGCGAGCAGCTCCTTGTCATGAGCGGCGAGTACGGCGTTAATGTCCCGCTTCGGAGAGGACGAGCTATTTTGGGCCATATTTTGTGCGCAAACGGAGAGGAAAATTAGGGCAATCCAGACCAAGCATAGAGCAGGTCGCGGCCATCGTCTGCACGATTGCATTCCTTAAAGATTGAATCGCAACGCAAAAAAATCCAGCCGCACACGAAAGACGGGAGCTCAGAGATGTCAGTTTCTACCAGCGCGGCATCACTTCCCTAGTCGCGCTTGTCCGCCCGACGAAGAGCATCCACGACGTCGATCTTCGCGCTGTGAAAAAGAAGATCAAAGACAAAGCCTTTGCTCGTGCAGTCAATCGCGACGACTTTGTCCGCGGCGCGGAACAGCTCGGCATGCCACTGGATGAGGTAATTACAAACGTAGTCGCTGCGCTAAAAGCAGACGCGGAGCGGCTTGGGCTAGCCGGCACGAGGCGCTAGGGAGGCCGTTATGCGCCTAACCGCGGCTACGGGCACCGTTTTCGCCGTAGGAATTTTGCTCTTAAACCTCGACCTCGGCCACAGCGCCGTCGCGCTGGATGCGCTCGGCCTTTACTTAACGAAGAATGGATACGGCGGAGCGCAACTCATTCCCCTGGGAAACTTTTACCATCTCCCGATTAATTCGAATGGTAAGCCAGCCAATCTTATCATCGACACGGGGTCACCCGCCACGCTGATTTTTCGATCGAGCCTGAAGGCGCTCGGTCTTACCGAATTGAAAACAAACGCGCAGCTAAGTAGCGTATTTGGACAGAGCCGCGAATTTTACGGCACTGCTATGATCAAGGCGCTTGCGGCAGGCAATTGCATGCTCACAAATGTGCCAGTGGCTGTTATTCCGGCACTAACTGACAGCAGTCGCTACGGCAACCCCAGCGGCGTACTTGGGTTGCGCGAACTGAACAAATTTGGAGCCGTTCTGGATCTGCCGCATCAGCTGATTTATTTCCGTCCACCGCGCACAAACTTCGAAGCGGGCCAAACGGCCAGATTGATCTGGACTAAAAACGGCTGGAGACCGGTCGCGCCGGGCGCCGAGGTGAGCCAAGCGATGCGCTCGATTCTTACTGAACAGGGCTGGACGCCCATTGCATTTTCGATCTCGCGTCGGCACCTGCGTGTTCCAGCAGAGATCAACGGAGTTTCATGTTACTTGATGGTCGATACCGGCGCGTATTTGACGATGCTGGACGCTGACTTCGCGAAGCGCGCTAAAATCGGCGGCGTGCGAACGCGCATCTCGGCGCAAGGCATCGGAAAGTCTAGTGGCGAGATCAGTCTGGCAGTTTTCCCCTCGCTGCGCGTCGGTAGTTACGAAATCAAAAGGGGAAGCGCAACGGTCGGCGTTCTAGATCCAGAAGCAATCGGCCGCGGCACAGATTCCGAGGTTGCTGGCTTGCTCGGGGTCGAGCACCTGGCAATGAACTCAGCTATTTTCGATTTCGTGACCAGAACGATGTACTTGCGGCCGCCACCGCGCTGAATCTGTCTGACGATGTGCTGCCCTTGGGTCGTCTATGGTATATTGACCGGGACGCGGTGAGCAATGCAATCGGCTACGCCAAGTTCTATAGCCGTTCACGTGACGCTGTGATTCGCGTTTACGATGAGGCCGGCAACGTGATCGAAACACGCCATTTCCTGCTTGCTGTCGACGAGAGTCGCCGCTAAAACGCTCGACGGCGGTTGTCGCGTCAATCGCGGCTGTTGACTGCGGATGAAAGGTTATGAACCGAGTCAATTTATATGACACGTACTTAATGGGAAAGGCGTTCCGCCTTCTTGAACAAATCCAAGTAGGAGTAGTTCCCGCAACCATCGTTTCGGATTTGATGGTTCTGCAAAGTTGGCTGCGACATCTGACAAATAACACGCTCCTTTCGTCCGGAAAAGCTCACGAGCACGCAACTATTCTTCACTCCGCCGTTTCTTATATGCTCACGGAATGGCTTAATGAGCCACTGCGCGAGGAAAGAGCGATCATTATAAAGAGTGTGTTTGAGATGCTTGAGGCGATCTTATCGTCTGAGTTTGCCAAGCTGCACACTTATTATATTCCTTCGGTAGGCATCTTCTCCACTGATGCCTTGCTCAACCAGCCGGAGAAGATGTTCTTCGAAAGCACGAACCTAATACCTGATGAAACGCTAATCGAAATACGAGAAGTCGGAAAATGCTTGGCATTTTCATCGCCGACGGCTGCCGGGTTTCACCTTATGCGTGCCGTTGAGTCGATGCTGAGGCATTACTATGAAGTGCTTTCCAAGGGGGCGTCACGTCCGGCGCGTGGCGCGATGGGAATCTATCTCGACACAATTCTACGGTTGCCGGGAATCGATAACGAACTACACGCGGCTCTGAAACAGATAAAAACTCTTTACCGCGACCCGATTGCACATCTCGAAGTTGTGCTTACAGGGCCAGAAGCAATCAGCTTACTTGGAGTGGTGCAAAGGGCGATCAGCCGGACGCTGACGCTAATTAAATCTACGGCGTCTTGAGCACGCTGGCGATTTCAAAGAGTGGCGAGACGAAAGGGTCTGCCGTTTCCGCCTGCCGGAGCCGTGGCTGACCTTGTCGCTCGCTAGGACGAAGAAGCTTCTATGAAGTGGGAAATGCTTGCGGCAATTGGGCAGCTGGCTGCGGTGCTCGTCGGAATCCCTTCTCTTATTTATATGGCCGTTCAGATCAGAGCGCAAACCCATGGAACGAGGCCAATCAGCTGTGAACGCTCTGACGGTGCAGTGGGGGGATCTCACAAACTCTCTGCACAATAGTGCAGAGTTTACTGTGATTTACGTTCGTGGCATGCAGCTTTTCGGCGACTTGGATCCGGTATCCTCGGATTTAGCGCGTTTTTCTTTACCCTCTTTCAGCATTTCCAGGGAATGTATTTCTCCCGGCGAGACGGCGTGGTCAGTCCATCATTGTGGGCCCAGATCGAGCGGACAATGATCGATTTTCTCGCGTATCCTGGAACGCGCCAGTGGTGGGAAACGCGCAAGCACTGGTACACGGAGGATTTTTTGCCTGCGTCGTGGATGAAATTATCGCAAAAGGCAGTGAGCCCAAAGCGTACGCAACCTATGATCTAAGGAACTTGCCGAGTTCCTAACCAAGCGCTGCAGCCAACGGTTCCGCTGGGTCATCCAACCGATGCACGTTTACCAAATTCGCCCACGCAGCGATAAACGCGGGGTTGATCTGATTTCCGATGCATTGCCTTTCGTCGTCTCTGGTATACCGAGCCAAACGCAATCAGCAATACAATCGGCTACGCAAAGTTTTTCAGCTGTTCACACGATGCCGTGATTCGCGTTTTCGATGAAACCGGCAACGTTATCAAGACGCACGAGCACACGGCAGATTTCAAAGAATGGTGATCGGTTTGTTCGCATCAGGTCATGCACGCGATCAAACAGCTTTTCGGCTTGCTCTCGCCGGGACTCGTCGCTAAAACGTTGCTACGAAATAATTGAGGAGGCCGTTCGAGCATGAAGACACGAATCCCAAACATCAATGTAGTTCGATCCACTTGGCGCCGAGTCAAAAAGGACATAAAGGACGCCATAATTCGTGACCTGAAACCAGTAAAAGACGTCAAAGGTGGCGGCGGTGTTAAGGGCGAATCCAAACCCACCACAGGCGGCACCGGCACCACGGGTACCACAGGCAGCCAGTGATAAGGATTAACAGTGGCATGGCCATTCGATCCGCGAAATCGTTATTCAAGTTAGGATACTACCGATCTAATCAGTGATGCGCTGCCATTCTGTCGGCTGTGGTACGGCGAGCCGGATACAGTCAGCAATGCAATCGGCTACGCCAAGTTCTTCAGCCGTTCACATGATGCTGTGATTCGCGTTTACAATGAAGCGGGCAACGTGATCGAGATGCACGAGCACACTGGCGATTTCAAAAAGTGGTAAAGTTTTCTCATCGCGCCGGGCGTCTGTTCCCGATAATTTGGTCGCGGGTCCAAGAGAACGAAGAAAGCCGATGACATCTCGCGCCGCGCAATGAAATGGTATGGAAACCATTCGAGATAACGGCCACAGCGACCGAGTAATTAAAAAATGCCAGCGCATGGCCGGACTGAAAGCCCTGCTCAAAGAATGGGAGCTATCCGATAATCTTGATCTTGATTATGTTCGAGGGCTGAAGGCGCGACTGCTATCTGTCAAAAATCAACTGAAGAACATGTGCGGCCATGACGGATCAGAGGGAATGGACGATTGGTAGTTAGTGAGCAAAACAAAAAGCCGGCACGCGGCGAAGCGTGCACGGCCCTTTGCGAGATTACTGCCTTGATTCTCGCTGCTTTACTGGTTGTTTAGAACAGTTTGCAGTGCAGGTTTCCTCACTTCAAGCTGTGCGCTCACCTTCTGCAGGCCCGCGCTAAGAGCTTCAATTTGCTTTTGCTGCTCCGCAAGCTTGGACTCAAAGTCCTTCGTTAACTGTTCCAATTTTCGATGCTCTTTGAGGAATTCGTTGAGCAGCATCGAGTTCACTGCATCGTAGCGCACGGTGTACAAGGTATCAGAACGCCTCGCGTTCGCGCGTACGCGCGAACATTTGCCTCTACGGGCTGTCTAGGTGTAGGTGTCCCAGCTGCGCAGGATCCATGGCTAACGTCCTACCACTGCCTGCATGTGGGCAACGTGTCGTCCCGCGCCTATCTCTTTATCAAATCGATCTGCGAATCTCTTCATTGATTCGCTGAGGATGCGTGTTTGAGGTCCGCCGCCGACGTTATTCTCCCAGATTCCGTCATACCGGATCCGTCCGTCGCCAACGTCGTAGGCTTGCTGGTGAACAAGACGCCGACCGCTGCCGCCTTCCTGTTCGAGGCGCCAGACAAAGTCATTAAAGGCCCAGCCCATTACACCCGAGTCACCCTTATCGCCTGCTTCCCAAACGCCGTCGTAACGGATCTCTCCGCCGCCTAGGTTGTAGGCCTGAAGGTGAACGAGGTGCCGACCGGCGGCGGTTTCTCGGGCGAACCGTTTGGAGAAGTCCTTCAGAGTCCAGCCCAACACAAATGACGTATCGTGGTCGCCAGGCTCCCAAACGCCGTCCCAACGGATCCGCCCACCGCCCAAGTCGTAAGCCTGCATGTGAACGAGACGGTGACCTGCCGCGATCTCGGCGTTGAAGCGAGCAGTGAAGTCACGCATTGTCCACCCCAGGGCCCTTGTCGTCCCTCTCGGCGGATTGATTGGACCTGCCTCCCAGACGGCATCCCACCGAATCTGTCCGCCACCAATGTCGTAGGCCTGCATGTGGACGAGATAGTGGCCCGCCGCGATCTCGGCGTCGAAGCGGGGAACGAAATCGGGGAATGCCCAGCCGATAGCGCGCGTCGTACCGCGGTCCCCTGCCTCCCAGACTGCGCTATACAGGACCTTCATTGCCGTGAGGCGTGCACGGTTCTGGTTGACCAACGCATCCTGCACTCCCGCAGCCTGGTCGGGAGTAATCCGGGCCGGGAGCCCCCGACAGGTCTTGTCTCAATAATTCATGATATTCTCGCGGTCGGGTTGGAAAGCGAACGAGACGACTTCACCATCTGGCCATTGCACGTCGAACCTCAACGTGCCCTGGTCGGCTGCGCAGGGATTGAGACCCTCGTTCTTGAACACGTCTGGCCCAGGGTCGGGTGGGGTGTCGGTGATGCAGTGGATCGTGGGGTAGGCGACACAGATTGATAAATCCCCGTCAAACGCTTCCAGCCCTCGGTTTCTCGGCAGCCCGCTGTTCTGGATGAACTCACGGATCAGAGACCGGACGCCCTTCTCGCCTCTAATGTCGTCAAGGTGCGAGACGCCAGGCCCGAACGTGTGCACCAAGTGGAGGTAATGCCCAATTTCATGACTTAGAACCAGTCCAGGAGGCGACGGTCCGCACCGGACGAACGGGAAAAGATGGTTCGAGAAAGACCCCGCTATGCCCCCCGGGACATCCTCCCAGTGTTGCGTTGCTTCGTTCCAACGTGGGGCCCTCCCAAAGGCAAAGAACACGACGAGCTTGCCCGGATACAACTCGGCCACACGTTTGCGTTCGTTGTCGTTCGAGTTGTACTCGGGAAAGGGCTTGATGTCACAGGCGGGCGGGACATCCTTCGGGCCGCTGAAGTCGGCGTCGGGTGCCAGAATGCAATCGCGGCTCAGGAGATCACTCGGCATCGTGACCACGTCACTGGCAGGGTCGAACAGGAACTCGACCTCCGCGAGCCTGAAGACATCTGTCGCTAGCCGGAGTGCCTCGCGGATCTCCTCCGGCGTGACCCAAGGCGCGTCGCTCCCGTCACTCATGGGGGCGAGGATCGCTTGCACTCGAACGGTATAGGCCATGTCAAAAACTTACTATCACTCAGAGAAGAACTGTATTCTCGCGTTTAGATCTGCAGAAGCACTTTTTTTCCTCGTGTTTGCAATCAAAGTCCAACTTGCCTGATCGCCAAATCAAGTTCCAGAAAAGCCGAGCCGTCAGCTTTTCATCCGCACGCACAACAAAACGCTTTTCGTCGCCGCGATGCGCGTCAACAACAAAGATGATCTTCTCGTTGGAATCAATCGCTGAGACGCAGCCCCAACTCCAACCAGCTCGATTTGCTTTTTGACCTCGGCGGACATTTCCTGCGTGCGGATTAGAAATTGTGTGCGGATTTATGGCCTGGGTCGAGGCCAAACGCTTTAGGCGGCAATCGACGGCGATAAACGCCACATTGGAAAACACGCCTGTTTATCGCTTGTGCACCGGTCAATGGGGGATGCAGCCACCCCTCCTTTACCTGCCTAGGATGGTAAGCATGCTTGTGCACGTGTGCCTCGTGCTACGCTCCAGGTTGACGCAGGAAGCGTCCTTCGTACGCTGCCGCTACCCTACCCTTTTAGTAGCGTTACGGCTGCTCTGCGCTCTTCTGCGGCTCGTGCCGATGGCCTACGTTGATGCTCATCTCTCCGCCGATAGAGAGCATGTTCAGTGAGAGGCCGCCAGGTGGAATGTCGTCCAACTGCAAAGTCCGGCGCGCAACCAATCCGGAAAGGCTACACTCGCGTAAGCCGCAACGGAAATGAGGGGGTCTCCGCTCCAAAGCTCAACACAAACGGAGAAAAATTGCTAGCTCAATATTCATAGTACGCTCCGCCATAATAACTGTACCACGGGTAGTACGGATAATAATCCGGCCCATGATAAATGTTGTAGCGGTACTCCGGTGTGTGATAAGCATCGGCGTAATACTCATTCTCTTCAGCGCATCCACTAAGTGAAAGGACAAAGAGGCTCGCGCACAGCAGCGAAACCATGGCTGCTGCCACTTCGCGACGCGTATTCGTAGTCGTTTTCACCAGAAACCCCACTCTGGAGAAAATCTCGCTATGCTGTCAAGCTAAAAGAAAGCCGATGCTCGCTTACGCGAACCACGGCGATTGAGGTCAATCGCCCCTACCTCGAATCATTGATTGCCATTTGCGCCGCAGGTTTGCGTGGATGATCGAAAAACCAATTGCATTTGCATCTGAAGCCAAAGCACGCGCATTCGAAAAGTACTTAAAGAGCGAATCTGGGCGTGAATTCGCTCGCCGTCACTTCTAAAGACGTTCTCTCTACCGTCTTCAAATGCGTGATTTGTGTTTTGAAGCAGTTCGAGCGAAAGCTTGCAACAAAGAGGCGTTTATGATGTTTAATCGACGGAGCAAGCTAATGAGACGATTCACCGTTTTGGCGTTCGGGTTGACCGGAGTGCTCATCATTGGCGTTCGTCCCGCTCTCGGACAGATAAACGCGCCGGTCGTGCAAAATAGTTCCCATCCGGGGGTGAGCCACGGCGCGCGCGGAAGTGTCGTGCGTTCAGCTGCACCGACTTCGCAGAATTTCGCTCGTGGACCAACTGCTGTGGGCCCGCGGGTAATCAACTCGCATCCAAGCGCGATGCCTTTGCATTCCGGCGTGAGCGCACGATCAAATTATTCACCATATATGCGACCGCTGAATCCCACGCTCGCGGCAATGAACGCCCGACAGAGAGCGCGAATTGACCCTGTGCAACCAACTTCCAGTCTGTCGGCCAGGAACGAATTCCGACGCAACAGGCTGGCGTTCGCAAACGGCCAAAACGACAACGACACCCGAGACCACAGCGTGCAACCGACGGCGGCTATGTTGGCGAGACGCCAACTGGCAACGCGCTCGGCCAGCGGTGATTTGACGGAGGCCAGCCTGACAACGACGCAGAAGGATTTCGACGTTGAGAGGCCAGCCACGAGTTCTCAAGCACCTCACGGTGCTCTAGCGCCGCGCGAAACACTCCACAGCGGAGAGAGGCACAATTGGAACGGAAGAGACAAGCCGTTGAGCTTTTCTGATGCGCGCGGTTGTCATTGGCACGAGTGGCACGATCGCGATTGGTGGCGACAACATTGCACCACGATCGTTTTTGTTAACAGCGGGTATTACTTTTTGGACGCCGGCTATTGGTATCCGGCTTTTGGCTACGACCCCCTCAACAGCTATTACGATTACGACGGACCAATCTATACCTACGGTAATTTGCTGCCCGACGAGGTGATCACCAATGTGCAGGTCGCTCTCCAGGATGCCGGCTACTACTTTGGTCCAATCACCGGATCACTGGATGTTGAAACGCGCGCAGCGCTTGCGAATTTCCAGCGCGATTACGGCTTGCCGATTACCGGGGCAATTGATCAGCCGACGATCGAGACGCTCGGGTTGTATTAAAAGCCTTCATCGGCATTTTAATCAACGCAACTGTTCGTTTAATCCACGTTGGTTCAAACACTCGGCGTACGCTATCGTCTGAGGAAGGAAGATGCAGATGAAGAAATGGCGGAGCTTCTGTCTCGGGTTCGCGGTTTTGCTCCTTGGTTCGCTGGCGATGGCGCAAGAACTGGGTGTCGTAAAGCCCCAATTACTCCTGAGCGAGATCGTGCAAGGGATGCCCAAGGGCGAGAAGCAGGAGGTACGCGTTCTCACGGCGAGCTTCCAGCCGGGCGATAAGACCCTGCTCCATACACACCGTTTCCCAGTGACTGTTTATGTATTGGAAGGCACGTTCACGCTAGAAATGGAGGGTCGCGAGGCAGTCACAGTGAAAGTTGGTCAAGCCATAACGATGCCGGCGCACGTGAAAATGACCGGTTACAACCGCAGCAGCACCGAGCCATTGCGACTGGTGCTCTTTAATGTGAGCGATCCAGACACGCCGTACCTTGACCCCGTGCATTAGTATCGGCGCATGAATCTACGACTCTGCGGTGCCGCGCTGATGTCTGCGGCGATCTTGCCGATCTCACTTTACGCCGAAGCGCCGTTCACCTTCGAGATTACGCCAGGCAAGCTGCCAAAGGCTGTGGTGCCGCTGAGTTACGACATCCAACTCAAACCAAACATCGAGAAGCTTACGTTTACCGGCTCTGAGACAGTCGTTCTGGATGTTCGTAAACCGGCGAAGACGATCACGCTTAATGTGAACACAATGACGATTGCGTCGGCAAAGTTGCTCGGAGCGAATGGCAAGATCGAGCAAGATGCGCGCGTCACCATCGATCCCAAGGAAGAGACTGCGACGTTGACCTTTGATAAAGAGATCCGTCCCGGCCAACATCAGATTTCCGTCGAGTTCGCGGGCAAGATTAACGAAGCACCAAAGGGGCTTTACTACACGCGTTATCAGGTGGAAGGCAGCCGCGCGAAAAAGCTGATGCTCGGCACCGACATGGAACCGAGCGATGCGCGGCGCATGTTTCCATGTTGGGATGAGCCGTCCTTCCGCGCCAAATTTCGGCTAACCGCGACGGTGCCCGAAAATTTCACCGCGGTCTCTAACATGCCTATCGAACGCGAGACGAAAACAAGTGCTGGTAAGGAAGTGCGATTCGCAGACACGCCGCCCATGTCGAGTTATCTGATTGTCTTTTGCGCGGGTGAACTGGACGCGATTTACGGCGAGGCGGACGGCGTGAAAATCAGCGTCGTGACTACAAAGGGCAAAGCGGAGACGGGCCGTTACGCGCTGGAAAGCGCAGAGAAGATCCTAAAATATTATAATGAGTATTTCGGAGAAAAATATCCGCTTCCGAAGCTCGACCTGATTGCCGTCCTTAGCGGAAATTTCGGAGCCATGGAGAATTGGGGTGGCATCACGTTTGACGAAAGCATCCTGCTGTTTGATCCCGCGAAGTCATCTGAATTGACTAAGCAAAACATCTTCGCTGTGATCGCTCACGAAATGGCGCATCAATGGTTCGGCGATCTGGTGACGATGGCGTGGTGGGATAACCTTTGGCTCAACGAAGGATTCGCCTCGTGGATGGGAACGAAATGCTCGGATCATTTTAACCCGCAGTGGCACATCTGGCTTCGGTCAAACGCCGACAAGCAGCGTGCTATGACGACCGATGCGCTCTCAGCTACGCACCCGATCCAGCAGCCGGTGAAAACGGAAAGTGAGGCAGCGAGCGCTTTTGATGAGATCACGTATCAAAAAGGACAATCCTTCCTACGCATGCTCGAGAGCTATCTCGGCGAAGAGGATTTCCGCGCCGGCATCCGCAGTTACATCCAGGCGCACAGACTTTCCAATTCCACGACCGCCGACCTCTGGAACGCCTTGGGCGAATCATCCAGAAAACCGGTTACGGCGATCGCCGCCAGCTGGACCGAACAGCCCGGTTTGCCGCTTGTTTTGATGACGTCCACGGAATCTTCCGTCACGGTGAGCCAGGAACGGTTCACAGTGCATCAGAAAAGCCCCAAGCCACTCGAATGGAAAATCCCAATTGTTTACCGCGATCTATCCAGCACGACAAGCCCCGCCCGAGTATTCCTGCTCGAAAAGAAATCCGCAACGCTGCCGGACGTTCAACCATCCCAGAATGTGAAGTTGAACGCGGGCGATGTTGGATACTTTCGCACGCAATACGACCACGCGCATTTCGAGAAGCTGAGAGCTTTTGCGCCTCAGCTTCCGGAAGCCGATAAAGTGAATCTGGTAAGCGACACGTGGGCGCTGGTGGAAGCGGACCGGGGGCCGATCTCAGATTATTTCAAACTGGTCAAGGCATTGCGCGAGGACAACAGCTTGGCACTCTGGGAGCAGATCACTGCCACGCTCAGCGCTATTGATTTCCTCTACTTGGGAAACAACGAGCGCGCGGCATTTCAAGCCTACGGTCGGTCAATTCTGAAACCGATCTTCGGTCGCGTAGGCTGGGAACCAAAAAAAGGCGAACAAGTTGCGGACGGATTGCTCCGCGCCAAGTTAATCGCTGAATTGAGCGAATTCGGCGACGAGGATGTGATTGCCGGCGCTCGAGAACGCTTCAAAAAATTTCTCGCTGATCCGAACATGCTCCTGCCAGATCTACGCCCAGCGGTTCTCAATGTTGTCGGCCGTTACGCGAACCAAGAAACGTGGAACAAACTTCATGAACTTGGACTAAAGACTCAGAGCGTCGAAGAAAAGGGGAACTTTTACCATGCGATGGCGGCAGCGCTCAGCCCTGAGCTCGCAAAGCGGACACTTCCGCTGTCGCTTACGGATGAATTGCCTGCCTCGCGGGCGATATTCCTCATCGCGTTGGTAGCGAGAGCCGGCGAGCAACCGGAGATCGCATGGGACTTCGCACAGGCGAATCGCGAAAAGCTGGATGCAAAGTTGAGCGCAGTGAACGCCGTTCGCTTCGTTCCGTATCTGATGCGGGGTTTCTCCGACCCTCAGCGCGCTACCGAGCTGGAGACTTACGCGCAAAGGTACATGCCCCCTGGCGCAAAGAGTGAAGTCGAAAAAGCGGCGGAGGAGATCCGTTTCAACGCAGATCTCAAAGCGCGGATAATACCGGAAATCCACAAATGGCTTAGCCGCGAAAATCCACGTTTGAAGAGCTGAGCATGGGCGTACTCATCGTAATCGCTTTAGCGTTGACCGGAATCGCTCTGGCGTTGGCGGAACAACGGAGTGACAAGATTCTCATCCAAGGCAACGCGGCTGGAACGCAGACTGTGCAGACCGACGCCGCGGGCGTTGCACACGTCGAATATTCCTACAGCGATCGCGGGCGCGGTGATCACATCATCGCAATCTGGAAGTATCCCCAAACTCGGAACGGGCGAGGCAAGTCAGGTTCCTTGGTGCGCAGCCGAATGAGCGCGACAGCGGTTAATGCAAGAAAGAGCCAGATTGCGAAGATCACGAAGGAATACAATTCTTGGTATGTACCGGTTAACACGAGCAGGATCGCCACACAGCCCTGAAAGATCACAGCACCACTCGGAGTGTGGAAGACGGAATGGATTCGCTTCGCAAAGGCAAAGAAATGACCATCGCGAGCCATTGCAAATGGAATCCTAGGGCCGGTCAGGAAATTAGCGTGCAGCGATCCGAACGCAGAAACAATCATGGCCACTGTGATCCACTTGGCACCACTGTTGCCGATGAGTAACACCATTGCATCGGAAGCCACGTACTGAGACTGTGCTACTCGGGAGAACCCTAGTATGTGAAAATACGTCCAGTTAATGAGCACATAAAGGCTGATCACCAACAGTGATCCGAGTATCGCCGCTCGTGGAATGTTCCTTCCTGGATTGGATATCTCCCCCCCGAGTTGTCCCAACGTTTGAAATCCGTTGTAAGCCGCCATGGCTGGTACAATGGCCATCAGAATTGCGCCGATGCTATCCTGAGCAGGTGACGTAATGAGTACGGGATGAATTCCGCTAAGCTTGCCCAGCGTTATCCCAAGGATCACGATTGCAACCACGGCTCCAACTTTCAATGACGTCAGAAATACCTGAGTTCATCGCGCGTCCCCAGGCGTTTCGAAGATGAGTAGTGCCGCCGACGGCGCCGATCCGACCGTTGAATCTCTTGAACGATGTGACGGAAAAACCCTGGCCACTTCGGGTAGCCTTCTTTCGTGGACCGGACGGCGAGCTGATCGAATTGCTGGAAGACAAGACGGGTTACACGTGATCGCACAGCGGGATCGGCCGTAGGTGGGATCACGTGTTCATCTTGGGCGCGCCGCGCTTTCAGGATGTTGGGGTTTGGCGCGGATGGAACGCACCAAATCCCATGATCCATCAGAGCTGGAATCTCGTGCCAACACTCTCAGCACATAGAGTTGTAAGCAAGACGCCGTTTGGGTCATAGACTTGGACGGTTGCAGGCCCCGAATTGGCGTTTCCTGTCGCATCCACAGTTATTTGCAGTATAGTCGCCCATTGACACGGAGGAGAATAAGTGATGAACACTACAAGGAAATGTCTGTTGTTCGTTGTTCTGGTTGGTTTGACGGCAGCGATGGCGGCGGCTCAGTCTTGGAACCATGATCCGAATTCGCCAATCGGACCGAACCGCTGGGGATTTCTGGGCGGCAACTATAACTCCTTTGCGACTTGCGGATCGATCGTGGGCGCAAGCACGTCGCTGACGGAGGTCGGCAAGAAGCAAACTCCCGTGGACGTTCTGCCCCCCACCGCAATTACTTCCGTTCTCCAGGATATTGCTTTCCGTTATCGCGATACACCGTTCGTAGTGGAGAACACAGGGCATGTCGTGGAAGTGCCGTATGAAAACGGCAGCGAAATTAGAATCGGCCCCGGCCTTCCCGATGAGTACAAGCTTCTGCAGTTTCATTTTCACGCGCCCAGCGAGCACACCATCAAGGGGAAATTGGCCGACGCGGAGTTGCATTTAGTGCATCAGAACGCCCTCGGCGAGTTGGCTGTGGTCGGTGTTCTGTTGCAGATCGATAATGCGCACCCCAATCCGCTGTTTGACACCATCATGTTTGGCGCGCCACTTAATTCCGGTGACCACGAGCTGGCTGGGGAAATCAACGCCAGAGACCTGTTGCCGAGGAGTCGCAGTTACTACACCTACACGGGTTCGTTGACGACACCGCCATGTACAGAAGGCGTGCATTGGTTCGTCATGGCTCAAGCGGTCGGGATATCAAAGGCGGCAGTTGATCGACTTCATCTCATTGTGAGCATGTTTCCGAACTATGGCGGCTACCCGAACAACAATCGACCGGTGCGCCCACTGAATGGTCGGGCGGTCTTGTTCAATCGCGAATAGCCGGCTGCTTCAATAATGCTTCAGGAACCTATTCCGTCTTCACGGTTCACTTCCCGAGAATTTTGTTTCGCCAGAGGCAGCCGGCGAGCAAGATGGCGCCGCTCCCCAGAAGAAACAAGCTTGCCGGCTCGGGAACCGCCGCGGCTTCTATGTCGTCGTAGAGAAGAAAGCTACCGTCCGCAAGACCGGAGACCGTCAGAGAATACGAATACTTGAATGAGGAGTCGCTGTTGAACTGGAACGCCAGGTTGAGCTTTGTTGGATCCACGATCATTGAAGCGAAAGGATTCAGGCTATCGGTAAAGGTGACAGGAGAAGCAGTGAAGAAGGTTTGCAAGGCAGGAGACAGCACTGCGATACTCCTCCCGCAGCCGCGCCATTACTTGTTCCAGAACCGTAAACGCCCAACGACGTTCATAGATTTGGTCGGCCGTCAGTCTGTCGTTCCGCTCAATATCGATGCGCTCATGCTCACCCAGTTCCTCGAATGGAACTAGCCACTGTCCTTTGCCTCGCTTGACTGCCGTCGCATGACGCTATTCGTCCACCAGGAAATTTTTGACCGACGCAAGCAAATAAGAACGAAGGCGCCCTTTTTCCTTGCGGACTGTATTCAGATCTTTGCGCTACAATAACAACGCGAAAAAACCCTGAGTGAGATCCTCCGCCTCCTCCGGGCGAATAGCGTGTCGTCGCAGGAAGCTATAAACGGGTCGCCAATACGTGCGGCAAAGCTTTTCAAGCGCCTCCTGCGCCGCTGGCGATTCACCTTGCGCCTCAAGCCCCACGCTCCAATGCGTCGTCGTAAACGCAACCCCGCCGTGTTGTCCCGCAGTTGCGGGACCAAGCGCGGTTAATGAAGTCACGTCATCATCGGCAGGCACGTTGCCATTAAAGGAAAAAAGTCGCGCCAAAATCAAGCCCGCATCCCATCTCGGCAAAGAATGGCGGTGCCTGAGACGGGCAAGCCAGTCCAACGGACTCTCAATCCGTGGCTGGCGTGATGCTTGCAAACTGCAACTCGGATTTTCGGGAACATTTTTTGAGAGCAGGATTCAAATAGACTCTTTCGCGTAGAATTACTCCCACCCCTGACACCGCGCACCCCTTCTCGGCGTCGGTGGGGGTATCACAAATCCCCGCGGCGGCAGACTGCATCACCCCTTCCCTGCGCGGCTCCCACTCGCGTGTGTTCACGGCTGCGCGTTCGCGAGTTTCTGAAAACGTGGATCGCCCCGTAACGGCTCCCAAGTAGGATCCAGCCGCAACAAAGCTGGCGTAATCGGGACAAAATAGAACCAGCTGTGATAATGCGCAGCCAAAAGCTGTGGCACGCGCGCGAGTGCGGCATCTTTTTCACCGAGCTGCATTTCGATCCGGGCAAGAGCTTTGTTCGCTGCCGGTCCCAAGACCTTATCCTCACCTTCCAGTTCGATCGCGATAGCAGCTTCCCTTAGAGCCAACTCTTTCTGGCCAAGGCCAGCATACATTTGTCCCAACATCGCATGCACGCGGCCCTGCGTTTGTCCACTATTCGCAATGGCTGCCAATAAGAAATCGTGCCCTGTTTCGTAGGTATCACGAGCAGCTGCAGCATTCCCAGCAAGTCGTTTCGCCATCGCTAACAAGATATGGTATTCACTCAGGCGAGTGCCGATAGATAACGGAGGTGTTGCCACAATCGGCTCAAGCGAACTAATCACTGCCTCATTACGGTGTTGGTAAATCAATTGCCGCATTCGCGAGCAAGTTTCAGCTACTCTTTCCGGAGGTAACTGTGCCGGCAGCCGTGCCAGCATTTGCTCCGCTCCTGCCAGATTGCCTTCGGATTGATAAATATCAGCTGCGAGCGCGATTAAGGCTGGATCGTCCGGCGTGATCTCGAGTGCACGAGCAATAGAGGCACTCGCGTCCGAAGTACGCCGAAAGTAAGCTTCGAAAACGCCGTTGCGACGGATGGTCGAAGGATTGCGCAGGTCCATCGCCAACGCTGTGCGCAGGTTGGTAAATGCCTCATTGGCTCGCCCTCTCTGCATTGCGACGCCGCCCAATTCCACGAGCGGTTCTGAATTGTTGGGCAATCGACGCCTCTGGTATGCTGATCCAAACGCAATCGAGTTTGCAATCAACTACACAAAGTTTTTCAGTCGGTCGCGTGATGCGGGGTGATTCGCGTTACGATGAAGCGGGCAATGTGATTGACACACGAGCCACCGGGTGATTTCAAAGAGTGGTTTTTACTCGCATAACGTCGCACTTCCCGCTAAAGCGAATTTTCATGATTCTGCTTTCACCGGGCGATCGCGAGGGAGGCAAGCGGCTTGGACCTAAAAATTACGCCTGTAAGACGCAATTATTGGGCCTAATGCTCGTTAGCCAACGAAGATGCCAAATTTTATGAATCGTTGCATTGCAGGATTTTTGATTTCTTCATTGTTCGCAGTGGGCTGGCTTCAGGCATCCGATAAATGGGTGCAGGTCAATAACACCCACGGATGGAGCATCAGTTACCCGGCCTCGTGGGAAGCCTATGTCATACAAGCGCCCGATTCCGGGCGAGAATTATCTATTCAAGAAAGCGACAACGTGAATTTCGACGGTCCTAAAGACTGTTACGAACACAAGGAGCGCTGCGGTCTTTTCCAAATCTCTCTGGATTCTGTTAAGGCAAATCGGCACTTTGATTTCGAGAAATACGTCGATGGTGAGACGCAGAATTCGAGCGCCATCTCCAAAGAAGCCGGCCAACTCGATGGAATGCCGGCGTACTTCATTAAACTGCCCGAAGATCAGCGTTTGGTTATCGTGAAATATAACAGCTCGATATTTCGCATATCGTACGGCCCCAATGACCACAAGCCGACGGATAAAACGCTAGAGGAAATTTTTAATAGAATGTTATCGACCGTGAAATTTAAAAAGTGAAAGATCGTCGGATCAGGAGCTTGGTATGAGAAAAGAATTTGTTCGTTTAACAATGTTTATCTGTTTAGGAAGTGCAGTCACGAGTCTGTATGCGATTCCCTCGGAGAAACAATTCGACGGTGAATGGGGCTCGCACAAGGGTTTCGATTTTGGAATTCACTTGCATCAAAATGGCAACCGTTTGACCGGCTACCATTCAGGCGTAACGAAGGATGGAAGTCGAACGGATACGGCGCCCGATGGGGAAGGCTCACCTTCAATTACAGGCACAATCAAAGGCAACACCGCGGTCGTTGACGTTCACAGCACTTATTCGGATGCAGTGTTAAAGGTGCGTTTGACGCTTCACGACCGCAGCTTGGATTGGAAGGTCATAGAAGTAAAACAGAGCGGAGATTACTACATTCCCGACAAGGCAACTCTATACAAGGAACATTGGGACCCGAAAAAGGGATGGGTTCGGGATCGCTCATGAGTTCCGTCAACCCCGGCAATGACTGAAATTCAAAAGGTGACCTTTCCCGCAAACAGTTCTGCAGCAGCTATCGACACAACTTCGTCCAGCTATAATCTGGGGACCAAGCTGAAAGGGCGAACTCTTGTTTCAACCCGTTTTCTCGTTGCGCTGGCACTTGTCGTCTTTCATGCGCTCCTTGGTACCTGCCCTGAGGCTGGTGCTCAGACTCAAAACAACGTTCCGGTTCAGAACGGCTCAGTGTTCAATCCCGAGGGGCCAGCACCGCTTACCGGCCCCTCTGCACTGGCCGTAAGCAACGACGCACCGCCGAACGGGACCACCGCTGGAGCTATCGAAGCCATTGCGGTCGACCCGTCACACCCGGGCACCATCTACGTCGGCTCCGTTAATGGCGGAATTTGGAAGACGACGAACGACGGCATGAACTGGATGCCGCTGACCGACCAGAAGGCGTCGCTATCAATCGCCAGTCTTGCGTTTGACCCTATGGACCCGACACATCAGACGCTGATCGCAGGCATCGGCATCACTTCGAACGGTGGCTTCGGTTCATTATCATTACCCGCGCCGGTCGGGTCTGGTGGGCTGCGAAACGGTTTGCTCTACAGCCGGGACGGTGGAGCCACTTGGACGCGGCTCGGCGAAACAACACTGAGCAGACAAAGCGTTGTTGGTGTCGCAGCGCTGGGTAATACAATCCTTGCAGCGACCTTCGAACCGGAAGTGGTCAGCGGCACGACAGGCGGTCTTTATCGTAGCACCGATTCCGGTGCGACATTCCGTAAGGTATCGGGAGCGCCAGGTTCGGGGCTTCCAAAAGGACCCGTGAGCTCGCTCGTCAGTGATCCGAGCAATCCAAACGTCTTTTATGCGGCGATAACCGGCGATAGCGGCCCCTCCGTATGGGTCAGCAGAAATGCAGGTGGCACCTGGGAAATGCGCAATAACAAATTGAATGAAGAGTTGATTCAGTTGATTCCCAAAGGGGTCAAAAATAACACATTCGTCAGGATCGCTGTGGGTCCGAACCAAACGCTGGCGCTAGGACTGGTCGATGCCAAAAATAACCAGTTGCTCGGGCTCTTCTATTCGAAAGACGCAGGCGCGAATTGGCGTCTCTTACCCATGCAGGCCACTCCGGTCGTGTTTCCTCAGGGAACTAATTTCGCACTCGCGATAGACCCGTACAATAGCAGTTTGGTTTATGTCATGGGTACTAACGTCTCCGCTAAAAATGACAAACTACAAGCTGCCCTGGCGATCTACCGCGTCAATGCAGCAACGAATACGTTTGCCAAGATGTCCGACGACAACGGAAAGGGTAACACGGCCAACGGGTCATGGGTTCATCCGGACGGGCGCGCCTTTGCCTTCGATGTAAACGGAACGCTCTTGACGACCACCGATACCGGCCTGTATGCGCGCACAAATCCTCAGAACTCAACCGGCATCTGGAAGAATATGCTGGGTAACCTTTCCACGAGTGAGATTTATTCGCTGGCCTATGATTCGAATAGCAAACGGCTCATCGTGGCAATGCAAGACAACACCAGCGGTATTCAATCAGCACCCGGCAGTTCGCAGTTCAAGCCGACCGCCACCGGAGGCGACGGCACCAATGCCGTTGTCAATGACGTCACGTTGGGGAGCGCCAGCGCGATTTACGTCTCTCAGCAGGAACTAGGAGTTCTCCTCCGGCTGATCGTTGACCAGACGGGTAGGATCATTAGCCCAGGCGGAGAGGGTGGTGTCCGCATCAACTTTGACCTGCCGGTGACAAGAAACGCCGCTTTCCTTAGCCCCTTTGTTCTTAACAACATCGATAAAACACGCATCGCGCTTGCAGGCTCAACTGACAAGAAGCCCGCCGAAGGCGCGACCCCGACGCCGAGCCCGGCGCCCTCGCCACCGAAGCCCCCTGGTAGGACCGTGTATGTAACGCAGGACACGCTAACAGGACGCAACGGCCCCACGGCGACGACTGTGAAGCTCGACGTTACCAAGGTCGGCGACACGAATGCACAAATCACTGCGATCGACTACGGCACGCGTAACAACGAGAACGCGTTGCTTGCTGGCGGCGATGCGACCGAAACCTCGAAGGGTAAGGGAACTCTTTACCTCAGCACGACAGCGCTTGCCGATTCGCTGAAACAGTTGTCCGCCTATTCAGGGCTTGCCCCCACCTCGGTGAAGTTTGATCTCCGGTCCGACCGACGCTTCTTCGTTGCCGACAGCGTAAACCTTTTCGACAGTTTTAACCAAGGCATGAGCTTCCAGAGGCTGACGCCCAATCTCCCGGCAAAATTCATTCGCCCGACTTCGCTCGCCTTCATCGACAGTAACGGCGTTGACGCGCTCTTCGTAGGAGGACTGAACAATGCTGATAACGCTGGCAATCCGCTCGTGGTCGCCGACAGCAAAGCCAATGGCAATCTTTTCGGCTGGCGCCGTTTCGGATCGGGCCTGCCGAACACCACCATCTACGCGCTTTCCTACAACGAGAAGTCCGACACGCTTGCGGTTGGCACGGTCGGGCGTGGCGCATATCTGCTCTATGATGTCACCAGCAACTTCGCGAGCGCAAAGGTCCTACAATTCGGTCTCGCGGACAATGACTCCAATCCGGATCCGGCAATCCTATTCGGCGACCGTCCACTCATAAAATACGGCATTGGCACGCTCACCATCAACGGCTCCTCGACCTACACCGGCGGGACTTTAATTGAGAACGGTACTCTCGTCGCTGGTACATTAGATGCCGCTCAAAAAATATCCTTCGCCCTGGGCACGGGGTCCGTTTTTGTGCAAGGGGGAACCCTGCGGGCGCCAAGCATGGATAGGCTCGTGATCAATGTCGGTGGCAACTATACGCAAGCCCCCGGCGGGACGCTGGCGCTTGGGGTCGCCGGAATCAACGGCGAGGATTACGATCGTGTGCAAGTTGGACGTAATGCCAGCTTGAACGGAACACTGGCGCTGAGTTCGGTGAGTAACTTCAGGCCTTCAAATGGGGATGCATTCGAATTCCTCCTGACGAACGGGATACGGAACGGCGAATTTGCGCGGATTAATGATTCATTGAATAACCATCCCAACTTGACGCGCATAGACCTCTATGCGGCAAATGGAGTGGCCCTGCTCTACTTGTCAGCGCCCACGCCGAGACAGCCAGTCGTAATTGTTACCCCTGATCTGCTTCCGGTCGTTGAGCCAAACGCGCCTTTATCCTTGCCTATCTCGCTTCTCGATCCGGGTACTGAACAGTTGACCTCGGTATACGAGATCAGCTTTTCGGGAGCAAACATGCAACGGTTCAACTTGGAGGAGCGCCTTGCAGAAATTAGGAGAGGCTCAACGGGTTTTGCTTCCAATCTTAAAATCTACGTACCGCCAGCGCCGTACCAAGAGAAGAGTAACATGAGCGCAGATGGGTCTGGAAAATCTGTCGTCGAGAAACAACAGGCGCTGCAGCCTGCACCGGAGAACCGCTGGGGTGTCTGGGTGAGCGGCTGGGGTGATTTCGTCAACGTCGGCGATGACAATTTTCCGAAGGGGTATGACTTCACCACTGGAGGAGTCACCGTGGGAATCGATTACCGGTTCACTAATCACCTGACCCTAGGCTTCTTTGGCAGTTACGCTCACACTTGGACCGATCTTCAACCAGGGAGCATTGATGTCGATACTGGGCGAGCCGGTCTCTATGGTACCTATTTCGATCGCGGCTTTTACCTCAATGGTATGGTGTATGGCGGATACAACGCCGATGATACGAGCCGGCAGGCGCTTGGCTTTGCGAACGGGAACAGCGACGGTGCAGAATTCAGCAGCTTCATCGGAGCCGGTTACGACTTCCACTTGGGGAATTTTGAAATCGGCCCGGTCGCGTCGCTACAATACACCTATGCCAGCCTCAATGGCTTTACTGAGCAAGGTTCGCTGCTCCCTTTGCAGGTCCATTCCGATTCCGAGGATTCATTAAGGACGGATTTAGGCCTGCGGGCCTCTTATACCTGGCGCTTCGGACGGGTGTTGTTGATTCCGTCCGTGACTGCTGCCTGGGAACATGAATACAAATACTCCGCTCTACCGATCACTGTTAGCGCTCCCGTTTTTGGCGGGGAAACCGAAACTTCGTTTGGTCCGAGCGAAGGCCACGATAGTGCAATTATTAATGCTGGCGTCGGGGTTCAATGGACGCCAAGGATCGCAACCTATGTGTCTTACCAGGGACAGCTGGGTCGAAATCGTTACAACTCGAATGCGGTTAGCGGCGGTGTTAGTTTCAGTTTTTAATGGCTCTGACCGGAGCGCAGACTCCCGGACATCTCCCGAAATCATCTTCGACGACAAAGACTAATATGAAAACCACAATCGCCTTCTCACTAGTCGCAATATCTTTGGTTTGGATGCCACACGTGCATTCCGCAAGTTTTGATTGCGCAAAAGCTAAAACAAAGGTTGATAAACTCGTTTGCGGTGACCCCAAGCTGTCAGGTTTAGACGACAAGTTGACTGCTCTTTACAACAAGGTCTTGGCACAAAGCCCTGTTCCGGAAGACACGAAGCAGCAGCAACGCGAGTGGGTGAAAGACCCGAGAAACCTGTGTAAAAATGCGGACTGTTTGGAGCGGGCTTATACGAATCGAATTTCTGATCTGCAAGAGCAGCTTGAGAAGCTGCCGTTTAAGCCAGTGTTAGACAAGCCACTGATTGTGTTGCCATCCAGCCCAGCCGAAGACCGGGATGCTGCTGCCAAGATTGGACCTGCGATTGTAAAAAAAGAACCGCTGGAATTAATCGGGCGTGTCAGCGAGGACCACGATGTCGCGGGAGCTAACTTCGCCATTAATTCAGGTAAAAGATACTACGTAATTCGCTATGCATGGGACTTGACCGACGCCCAAAAAGAGGTGCTGAACAAGATCGAAGACCCAAACCAATATGTTCTCTTGAAGGCGCAATTGGTGACGTATAAAGATGGATCTAAAGCGATCGATCCCGACTCGGAGGTGCAAATCTTTGCGCAGCTCCAATGACTCTCGTAACGCAGCGCTGCTTGCAGCTAATCAGCCATCAGGTGCCAGAATGAAAACTGTGACGGTTGTTTTAATATTATTTTTTGGTCTGGTCTTTAGCTCAAAATCGGCGCCCGGTCGCGACTCTAATCGGCCGTCTAAGAGCTCAGTTTCAGTGCCCGGCATATGGAGATACAAGGGTGGCGACGAGAAGCCAATGGAAATACGCTTCCTGCCGGACCATAAGGCCGTGTTTAAAGGAGGATATGAATTTTACAATCCAGCAAAGTGGTATTTCACGCCCGCCACCGCAGAGTTGAAGTTGACCGTGCCAAAAATGAAACAAAATGGTTTTAAGCTGTTCAATCAATGGACTTACACTGGATTAAAAACTAATCCCAAAGAGAAGACCATTATCTACACGCTTCATGAGAGAAGAATATGTTTTATGGGTTACTTTTACGAGAAGCAAGGAAGATAATGACAAGCATGCAGCCAACGAGACGCAGCATCACGAGAAAAACATGGATGATGCAAGATTTTCCACTCGCGCCCGTGCGCCCGTACTTATTCCCTCGCTACGCTATCCATCGGTACCACGCCGAATTAGTGGGGTCCGATTTCGGGCCCCTAGCGACGGCTGCGGCGGTGCTTCAGGCAGGCCTGTCGGTTGAGTCCGCGTGCTGGTGTCAATCATCGTCTCCGAATAGGGACTGTTGGGATATGAATTTTACAACCCGGCAAAGTGGTATTTCAACCTTGTGTCTTATCGTCTCACGACATAACCGCTTACGCGAATCTTCTGCGCCTTGCCCCGACTTCCCGTCGCGCCTCGGCGCCGCTCGGGAACAATTCTTTCCAAGCCGCGCCCTTCTCTCTATTGCACTTTGTACACAATGCACGACCATTCTGCACCGTACGATCGCGCCATGAGAAAGGCACAACTCGCAGCTTGCTTCATCGCAGTCAGCGTGCTTGGCACAAACCAATTTGGAAGAGCCGCTGATCCGACTCATCCGGCGCAGCCGGCCGTAGCTCCAGCCGAGGCAATCTCCAAGCTCAAGGAAGGTAATGGACGCTATGCTAGTGGTAACCTGCAACATCCCGGTCAGACGACGGAACGACGCGCGGAACTGGCAAAGAGTCAGCATCCGTTTGCCATCATTGTTAGTTGTTCCGATTCGCGTGTTCCGCCCGAGATCGTTTTCGATCAGGGCCTCGGCGACTTATTCGTGGTCCGCGTGGCAGGTAACGTGATCGACGATCACAGCCAAGGAAGCATCGAATATGCAGTCGATCATTTGGCGGTGCGCCTCATCGTCGTGCTTGGGCATCAGAGTTGCGGCGCGGTGAAAGCGGCAAAGGAAACAATCGCAGCGAAAACCAAAGCGGCTGCGCATATTCAATCCCTGATAACAGCGATCCAGCCCGCGGTCGAAGCTACTATCAATGGAGATCTCGATGCGACTGTAAAAGCGAACGTGAAGGATGTCGTGCAAGCACTGAGTTCATCCACGCCCATTCTCAAGCCGAAAGTTGATTCCGGCGAGGTACAAGTGATCGGCGCATATTACAGTCTCGACACGGGGTCTGTCACTTTTCTCGACCAGAAGTAGCTTTCAACCAAGTCCAACCGCGTTTGCTCAGATTGTCAGCGATTATTTCCCAATACTTCATACGCTGGCGTCCGACAAATATGCGGGAAACGTGATTGAAACGCACAAGCACGCGGGAGAGTTTATTTACATAAAACCCGATGTGCCTCACGAAGTCTTCTATGAGTGACACGAAACCCGTGGTAGCCTTTGTCGCCCGCTCCTCTGCCGACGAGTGGGATAACATTATTCCTTGCGACCGCAATCAGAAGGCTGGAACGTAGCAGCGTTCAGTATGATTAGAATTTGTTTTGGCTGCGATTTTATGCTGCGGCGCGGTCTTGGTCGCGTCGCGAGCATCGGGGGAGACCGTCGTGACGGCAGCGCAGGTCAACGGCACCTAGAAAACCAAGGGCGGTGAGTTCAAGATTTGGGCACTGAGCCAGAAAATGCTGCAGGTCGAATTCTCCGGCACTTACGAATACAAATCGCCCGAAGGCCCGAATGTCAACACTGGCGAAGGCCGCGGTGTTGCTTCGATCGAAGGTGACACCGCCATCTTCAAACCCGACCTGCCGAAGACGAATGCCAGATCACGATGAAATTCGCAAACGGCAAACTCGTGGTCACGCAAACCGGAACCTGCAGCTTTGGCAATAACGTGACCGCTGAAGGCACGTACAAGAAAATCTCCAGCCGCAAGCCGAAGTTCGAATCAGGCGAGGGCGATTAGCGACTTCCGCTTGCTGCGCCATAGTTCTTAGCGCGAAGGCGGGACCCCTTTGGCCTTCTACTTCCTACTTCTGTGCCGTTTGCTCAACTTCGCAATCAGCAACGCAATCGGCTACGCGAAGTTCTACAGTCGTTCGCATCAGGCTGTGATTCGCGTTCTCGATGAAGCGGGCAACGTGATTGAGACGCACGAGTACATTGGCGATTTCAAAGAGTGGGAAGTTTTTACTCGCATCAGGTGGACGTTTCCGCTAAAGCCAATTTCCCATGACTCTGGTTTCATCGTGTGATCGCGAGTCGTACGAGCGAGATCAGAGGGAATAATTTCGTAAAATAAATACGACGAAAAAATCAATCGATATCTCGTTAGATGGTATCGTGTGAGGAAGAAAAGTAGAGATGAATAACTGGAGGAGCTTCTGTCTCGCGTTCGCGGTTTTGCTCGTTAGGTCGCCAGCGATGGCGCAAGAACAGAGTGTCGTAAAGCCCCAATTACTCCTGAGCGAGATCGTCCAAGGGATGCCCAAGGGCGACAGGCAGGAGGTGCGTGTCCTCATGGCGAGCTTCCAACCGGGCGATAAGACCTTATTCCATACACACCGTTTCCCGGTGACTGTCTATGTCTTGGAAGGCGCATTCACGTTGGAAATGGAGGGTCGCGAGCCAGTGACGGTGAACGCTGGTCACGCCATGATAATGCCGCCGCAGGTGAAAATGACGGGTTACAACCGCAGCAGCACCGATTCATTGCGGCTGGTGATCTTCAATGTCGGTGATCCAGACACACCGTTCCTTGACCCCGTACATTAGCCGGTAGATAGGTCAGCACATTGCAACGTCGAGTGAAACTCCGGGCGTAATCGATGCAACAAGAGCAAACACAACTGCGCGATGGAAAGATTGTTCGCGGCGAAGACCCGCTCAATCTGGAGATGCCGTTCGAAAAGCTCGACAGCTTTATCACGCCGACAAAATCATTCTATGTTCGAACGCATTTCCCGATTCCAGCGATCGATAAGGATGCGTGGTGGTTGCGTGTGGAAGGCGAAGTCGAAAAACCGTTCGCAATAAATTATGAGGAGCTGCTCAAATTAGAATCGCTGACGATTCCCGTGACGCTGGAATGCGCGGGGAACAACCGCAATTTTCTCGAACCGAAAGTGAAAGGCGTGCAATGGGGGCTGGGCGCAGTCGGCACAGCGGAATGGACCGGGGTTCCGTTGTCGATCGTACTCGATCGCGCTGGAGTCAAACCCGGAGCATGCGACGTGATTCTCGAAGGCGCCGATGGCGGAGACCTTGAAGAAGCAAAGCGACCTGCTGGCACGATGAAGTTTGCGCGGAGCATTCCGCTGTCCAAAGCGCGCACTGACGTTTTGCTCGCTTACAAAATGAATGCGAGCGAGCTTCCGCCACAACACGGTTTTCCGGTGCGCGCTGTTGTGCCGGGATGGTATGCGATGGCGTCGATTAAATGGCTACAGCGCATCATCGTCACAAACCAGCCGTTCACCGGATACTATCAAACGATTGATTACGCCTACTGGAAGAGGCGAGGCGACATTGCCGAGCTCGCTCCGCTCACCGAAATGCAAATCAAGGCCCAAATCGCGCGCCCTGCCGAGGATGAAATCGTGCCTGCGAATTCCAAGGTGCATATTCACGGCGCGGTGTGGACTTGCGATGGCGAAATCACAAAAGTGGAACTGAGCACGGACGGAGGCGCGACTTGGAATGAGGCCAGCCTGATCGACAAATCTAATCCAAACGCGTGGCGTCGCTGGGAATATCAATGGCACACGCCGTCGCAACCGGGAAAACAAATTCTCATCGCGCGAGCAGCCGATTCACAGGGCCGCACTCAACCAGTCGAAC
>QHPD01000135.1 GCA_003218975.1 Verrucomicrobiota bacterium | reverse complement strand
CTCATCTTTAGAGAGGGGGTCGGGCTGCGTGGCACGGCAACACCCTCTGGCGCGGAAAGAGGATGCCGTCATTAAGCGTCCGTGCTCGCGTAACCCGTTTCTCAGCTGACCTTTTGACGTGCATTGCCTCTCCGTGCTTGAGGTTGGCGGTCGTGGTCGTGGGTGTGGGGCTGGGAAAGTGCGTCTGTGAGGGATTGATCGTGTTGTTTGCGAAATGCGCGCTGGCCGTCGCGGTGCAGGTGCAAGATGTAGCGCAAATTTTGCTCGAGGTTCCAGATGGCGGCGACTGTGAGCTGGATTCCAAAATGTGTGGCGTTTGGGTTGGTGATTGGAATTTGGAGGGCCGTTTCACGGCAACGGGCGAGTTCACGCAGTAGAGCGTCGCTGTCGAAAAGCCACGGATCAGGAAGGTGTTGAGGCGGGTGTGAAGAGCCGTTGTTCACGGACTTGGAGTGTAAGGTGTCGGAGAGGGCCACGGCAGGAAAATGAGATATATTTCATATAGTCTCGACTTTATATGACATATATTGTCTGATGTTGTGTGAATGTGTGAACGCCGAGCCAACCGTAGTTTGGTATTTCCGCCGCCCTCCTTGCGAAATGCCTTTCGGGAGGTGCATCCTGAGGGCAATCGGTGCAAGAGGCACATCATTTGGCCCCCTTGACGTTCCAGCGGCCAGTGTTAGCATCGGCGACAATTCAATTTCACCTACAGCACAAATGAATTCTTTGCGCAGCGTTTGGATCTCCTCCCTGATAATTAGCCCTTTTTTGTTTTTTAATTCTGTGAGACCGGCTCAGGCAGCTCAGGAGCTTATCTCCGGCAGCATTCAGGAGATGATGTCGCCAGAAGAATTTAAGGCGGCGGGTTTGAATAAACTTTCGCCCGAAGAGCTGCAAAAGCTCGATGCCTGGTTGCAGGGATACCGAGAGGCTACCGAGAAAAGGACCGAGAAGAAGGTTACAAAATCATTCTTCAACAGAGAGCCGGTTGTGAGTCGGGTTGATGGTTCATTTGCCGGTCTTCGCGGCCGTACGCTGATCAAGCTGGAAGACGGCACGGTTTGGAAGCAAGCCAACTTGGACGACCACGTCGGCCCGAGCCCCATCGATCATCCCGGAGCGGCAGTTGTGTGGTCGGGTTTTGGTTACAAAATGCGAATTCAGGGCGTGCCGGAATTCTATGTCAATCCGGTGAAAACGCCTTAACTGATTTACGTCACTGGCTGCGTCGCCGCGGCTGCGGAGAGCAATCGTGCCAGACCGAACTCGGTGTGTATTAGCCGGGCTGCGCGCTGTGCATCTTTTTCATCGATGACGACCGCGATCTTGATTTCCGAAGTGGAAACCAATTGAATGTTGATTCCACCGCGGCCGAGGCATTCGAACATTCGCGCCGCGACACCCGAATGCGATCGCATCCCGATTCCAACCACGCTCAGTTTGGCCACGCCGCTTGACGTATTGAGGCGTTTCGCGCCGACCTCTCCGACCACTGGCATTAGAATTTTACGGGCGTTCTCCAGTTCGCCCTCGTGGATCGTGAATGAAATGTCAGTCATTCCGCCGATAGACGCATTTTGCACAATCATGTCTACAACGATGTGTGCCGCGGCGACGTTGGAAAAAATCCGTCCGGCGATTCCTGGTTTGTCGGGCACTCCTGCTATGGTGAGTTTCGCCTGGTGACGATCCAGGCTGATTCCACGAATCACCACCTCCTCCATGCTGGCGCTCTCCTCCTTTGCGATTGTTCCTCTGCTCTGGTTCAGGCTCGAGCGCACCTCGAATTCGACGCCGAACTTTTTCGCAAATTCCACTGCACGCGATTGCATCACTTTGGCGCCGCTGCCGGCCATTTCGAGCAGTTCGTCGTAAGCGATCTCGTCGAGTTTCCCTGCTTCTTTCACAATGCGCGGATCGCAAGTAAAAACGCCATCGACGTCCGTAAAAATCTGGCACGCATCTGCGTTTAGGGCGCCCGCCAGTGCAATCGCGGTCAAATCCGAGCCGCCGCGGCCCAGCGTGGTCGTTTCACCTTCTGGAGTTTGCCCCTGAAATCCAGCGACGATCACGATATAATCATCCGACAGCAGTTCGTGAATTTGCTTCGGACTAATATTGGCGATGCGCGCCTTGGTGTGGTTGCGATCTGTTAAAATTCCGGCTTGAGCGCCGGTTAAGGAAATCGCGCGTCCACCGATCGCGTTCACCGCCATGGCGGTCAAAGCAGCAGCGGCATGCTCGCCGGTAGAGAGCAGGATGTCGAGCTCGCGCTCTGTCGGGTGCGGAGATATCTGGTGCGCGAGCTCGAGCAGGTTATCGGTTACTCCTGCCATCGCAGAGATGACCGCGACGACCTGGCAACCCTGGCACTGTGTTTCAAGGAGCCGGCGGGCAACCTTCTGAACACGCTCCGGCTTCCCGACGGAAGTGCCGCCATATTTTTGAACCACCAGGCGCATGTCAGATGTAGATTAAACCCAAAGGAAGGCGAACTGCGATGGTTTTCGAGCGTTGGCTACAGCCCAATTGCGTGTCGTACATCGGTCGTGGTCGCGGACACGGGCTTCAATTCTTTCATGCGCTGGATAGTCAAATCGGGATCTTTCAAGCCGTGTCCAGTGACAGTGCAAACAATGCGGCTCGCTTCTGGAATTTTTTGAAATGAGTACGCCGCCTCGCCTGAATCGCAGCATTTAAAAAGCCCGGCAATTGACGCCGCACTGGCTGGCTCGACAAAGATTCCTTCGTGCTGCGCCAGCCAACTCTGCGCCGCGAGAATCTCTGCATCGCTCACTACGTCGATTGCGCCACGCGATTTGGCGATCGCTCCACGCGCCTGTTTCCAGCTTGCCGGATTTCCGATCCGAATCGCGGATGCGACCGTTTCGGGTTTTTCGATAATGCGGTTGTAAAAAATCGGCGCTGCACCAGCCGCTTGAAAACCAATCATCGCCGGTAACTTCGTCGATCTTTTGTATGCGTGATACTCCTGGTATCCAACCCAATAAGCAGCGATGTTTCCAGCGTTGCCGACTGGCAGCAAATGAAAATCTGGCGCATCCCCGATTTCATCGATAATCTCATACGCCGCGGTCTTTTGTCCTGCGATCCGATCTGGATTGACCGAATTTACAATGGCAAAATCGCCGCTCTCGCCGAGGTCGCGCACGATTCGCAGCGCGTCGTCAAAATTGCCATCGATCGCGATGATCTTTGCTCCGTAAGCAAAAGCTTGTACCAGTTTCCCGATCGCAATTTTTCCCGCAGGCAAAATCACCACGCACAAAATTCCTGCGCGCGCCGCGTAAGCCGCCGCCGAAGCAGAAGTATTCCCCGTTGATGCACAGATAAGAGCTTTTGCGCCATACTCCAGCGCTTTGGACACAGCCACGGTCATGCCGCGATCCTTGAACGAACCCGTCGGATTAACCCCTTCGTTTTTCACGAAAACTTCACAGCCGCGGCCGACGCGTTTGCTTAATTGCGAGCAATAAATCAGCGGCGTGTTCCCCTCGCCCAGCGAAACAACCGGCGTCGAGGCAGAGACCGGTAAAAATTCGGGATAGGATTCGATTACTCCCCTGTTCCGCTCCGATTTTGATGTTGTCGAGGCCATCTGATATTTCTAGTCGAAGCAAATCCGGGCGATTGTCGAGGTGCAACTGCCGTGTAAGATCAATACCGTATGCCTGCGCTTGGCAAAGAAGATAAGCTGCGGCTCTTAACCACGATCCTAGAGAGCCGCCATGCGGATTTGCGTGAGCAGAATTTAAATCGTCAGGGCAAGGGACATTTTCATGTTTCTGGCATGGGCCACGAAGGGCTGGCGGCGGTCTCGATCCAAATGGAGCCCGATGATTATATTGTCTCCTATTATCGCGACCGCGGGCTTGTGCTCGGGCGCGGCATGACCACACGCCAACTCGGTCTCGAATATTTTGCAAAACGCAATACTGGTAGCGGCGGCCGGCAAATGCCATCGCATTACAGTGACGCGGATTTACACATCTGGAGCGTGCCCACCCCGACCGGTTCACAGCTCCTTCCCGCGTGCGGCATTGCCTGGGGAATTCAACTCGATGGCAAAAAAAATCTTGTCGTGACGACCGTCGGCGATGCCGCGACTCGCCAGGGGGATTTTTTTGAAGCGATCTGTTTTGCCAAGGAAAAGAAGCTTCCCATGCTCTTTCTCGTCGAAGACAACGCCTACGGCATCAGCATGCCTACGCGCACGACCAATCCGCTCGCGTTGAATGTTCTCGAGCCTGACAACTGGCGCCGAATCGATGGACAGAATGTGGAACAGGTTTATGACGCCACAGCGGAGGCGTTCGAGAAGATTCGCGCCGGCAGCGGGCCGTTCTTTTTCTGGATCAAGATGGAACGACTTTCCAGTCATACCAGTTCGGATGATCAAAAACTCTACCGCAGAGAGGAAGAACTGCGGGACTTAGAAAAATTCGATCCGCTCAAATGCTGGAAGGATCAGCTCATCGAGGAAGGTATCATTACCGTCGAGGAATTCGCGAAGCTCGATAATGAAATCAAGGAGCGTATTCGTCGCGAATACAGCAAGGCAGAAAAAGCCGAGGACCCGTCACCTAAAGAGCTCCTTACCAATGTCACCAAACCGCCCCCGAAGATCGACAAGGAAATCCTGTCGCCCGGGAAATACCGCATCGGCGATACGGTGAACAAAACCTTGCGTCTCGGTCTCGAGGAAGATCGGCGACGGATCCTGTTCGGCGAAGACATTGAAGATCCAAAAGGCGGCGTGTTCCGCCTTACGCAGAAACTCTCAACGGAATTTCCAAAGCAAGTTTTTAATTCACCGCTCGCTGAATCGACCATTCTCGGTGTTGCTTGCGGTCTGGCCGCGTACGGAAAGCGCCCCGTATTCGAACTGCAATTCATCGATTTTATTTATCCGGGATTCAATCAACTCGTCACCAACATCTCGAACCTGCGCTGGCGATCGTTCGGCAATTGGAAATGTCCGGCCGTGGTTTATGCGCCTTATGGCGCCTATCTGCCGGGGGGGAGTTTGTGGCACAGTCAGGCGAATGAGTCGTCGCTCGCCCATTACCCCGGGCTAAACGTGGTGGTCCCAAGCACGCCAGAGGACGCAGCGGGATTGCTCTGGACCGCAATGCACGGTGAGGATCCTGTGATCTTCTTAATTCCAAAACATTTGCTTTGGGCCGAACACGAATACGCGGAGCCGATCCGGGCCGTTCCGCTGGGGCGGGCGCGTCAATGCACGACCGGCTCTGACGTGACGGTAGTCGCATGGGGAAACACGATCGAGAAATCCTTGGAAGTAATCGCGAAGATCAACAATGAAATAAGTGTCGAACTCATTGATCTGCGCTCCATCGTTCCCTGGGACAAGGCTGCAATAGAGGAATCAGTGCACAAAACTCGCCGGCTCGTTGTTGTGCAAGAAGACACCGAGAACTGCAGTGTGGGGCAGATGATTATTTCCCACGTCACGAGCACGTCCGAGCTCTGGAATGCGATGATCAGTCCGCCGATTCTCGTCAGTAAAGCCAACGTCATGATCGGTTACAATCCCATCTATGAGTACGCCGCGTTGCCCGATGTGGAGCGCATCGTCGCTGCGATTAGGCGTTTGGTTGCAACCAAACATGAGCGTGTTGCTGTAGAGGCGGTCGCCGCGGCGACCGCAAAGCCGGAGATTGCGCCTGAGGAGAGGCGCCCCTACATCGCGCCTAAGATCGACATCGGCAAGCGGCGCGTGCAAAGCATTACCGTTCCGGTTATGGGCGAAGGAATTCGCAACGCGAAAATTGTTTCCCTCTTGAAAAACCCGGGCGATCCCATCGCGCTGGACGATGAGCTGTGCGAAGTTGAAACGGACAAAGCCGTTTATCCGATCCAATCATCGTTCGCTGGAGTGATGGGCGAATGGAAAACGAAAGTCGGCGATACGGTCGAGATTGGTCAGGAGCTTGGCACACTTTTCACGGACGAAGCATCCCTTGCAGATCAGCTCGAGACAGCCTCCAAAGAATCGACAGATCGAAAGCCTGTAGAGGCGGCCGTGTCGGTTGCGGAACCCAGTAGCCGCGGGCGAACCGCCCGCCACTCCAATATCGAGCCGGCACTTTCGCCCACCATCACCCGCAAACTCAGCCGTGTCATTCCTGCTAACCTGCAAATCGACGCGCGGTGGGATGCAATTCGAAGAGCACGCGACGGAGCGAAAGAGAAAGACGGCAAGAACGCCGCCTCTCCTTCCGTGATGATCGCGTGGTCAGTCGTGCGTGCGATGGAAAAACATGCGTCATTCCGCCGGTTAATTCTCGAAGACGATCAGATCGTCCAGAATGACGATTTCGATCTGGGGATTGCGGTCGCGCTCGAAGGCGATCGTCTGGCGACTGCGGTGATTACAAAAGCAAATAAGAAAAGCTGGCCCGAATTCGTAAAGATTTACAATAAAACTGTCGAGGCTACGCGCGGCGGTCGTGTTGACGCCATGAACGCGTCGGTGGTAATCACGAGTCTGGGCGCTTTCGGGGTGAAAGCTGGGGCGCCGATTGTCGTGCCGCCATCAGTCGGGACGCTTTTTGTTGGCACCGCGCACCGCGAATTAATTCCCAACAAAAACGAAAACGAAAGCGCAGAAGTGATCACGCTCTCGCTCACGTTTGATCACCGCGTCGTAAACGGTGCCGGCGCAGCCAGCTTCGCTAACGAGATCAAAAAACAAATCGAAGGATTTAAAATCCCGTCTGAAGAAAGACCCGGCACATGCGCGCACAAGAGCTGAGCATTCTTCTCAATTGCATCCAATCTTCTGCTGCCCTTCGTAGCTTTAGTACGGTCAATGTTCACGACCGAATCAATTAACATCAACGGAGGGAAATCTTATGGCACGAAAACTCGAAGGGAAAAAAGTGGCCATCCCTGTGGCAGATGGCTTTGAGCAGGTGGAAATGACAGAGCCGCGTGAGGCGCTAGGTAAGGCCGGTGCGGAAACGAAAATCGTTTCGTTAAAGCCTGGCAAAATCCAGGGGATGCATCACGCGAATAAAGGCGACAAATTCGATGTCGATCTTACGCTGAAGGACGCACGCTCGGAGGAATTTGACGCGCTCATGATCCCGGGCGGGCTATTAAATCCGGATGCGCTGCGTTTAGATCAGAATGCGCTTGAATTTGCCCGGCACTTTTTCCGGGAGCACAAACCGGTAGCAGTCATCTGTCATGGCCCGCAGGTCCTGATCAGCGCGGACCTTGTTCGCGGCAGGAAGATGACATCGTGGCCGGCAATTCAAGTGGATATGCGCAATGCGGGCGCGCGCTGGGTGGATGAGGAAGTGGTCGTGGATAACGGACTGGTCTCCAGTCGCAAGCCAGACGACATTCCTGCATTCAACAGGAAGATGATCGAAGAATTCGCCGAAGGCCGACACGCGGCAGCCGCTGCGGCGTAAGTCGAAGGTCATGTCACTCCGATCCTCCAGGCGCGGGAGGGGAACTCCCACAGGGATGGATGGATCACGCCCGGCCCGAGCGTGCTGCAAAACCTCGCACGTGAGATCCTTCTCCAGCGACCGCGGGATCAAGATGACAGCGTGATTGCCGAGCGCGGCCAAATTGCCTTGCAAGTTTGAATGGCGGTTTGAACTTTGCTGACCGTTATGACTACGGCCAACAAAATCACCGTCGTTCGGATTTTGATGATTCCGGCTTTCGTAGCAATGGCAATTTATTACGGCCAAAGCATCCAGCGTGGCGCGCCGCTCGAATGGATGCGTTTTACTGCAATTGCTATTTTCCTAATCGCTGCAGTCAGCGATGGTTTGGATGGCTATGTCGCCCGCCGCTACAATCAGCGGAGTTCGCTGGGCGTTATCCTCGATCCAATTGCTGACAAAGGATTGCTGCTGAGCGGCATCATTACATTGAGCCTCAGTAACTGGAGCGAGGTCGATCCCGATTACGGCAGATTTCCAGTCTGGTTCCCGGTTCTCGTGATTTCGCGAGACGCCATCCTTTTCGTCGGTGCAGCCGTCTTGTATTTGCTCATTGGGAAAGTGCATGTGAAACCAAACTGGACGGGAAAGGTAGCGACCGTTTTACAGATGATCGCCATCGGTTGGGTCATGCTGCAGCTGCAGCTGCTTCCCATCCTTTATGTGGTAATCGTAGCTGGCTTTTTCACTTTAATATCCGGAATCGTTTATGTCACAGATGGCATCCGGCAACTGCAGGCCGCAGGCCACGCTCACCCGAAGAAAACTTAAACCCGGTCTCCTGCGTGAATGGCACAAGCAGACCACCGAATGTCGCGATCGTCGGCCGGCCGAATGTAGGCAAGTCCGCGTTATTCAATCGACTGATTGGCCGCAAGATCGCCATCGTGCATGATCAACCGGGGATCACGCGCGATCGCATCTCGGCAATCTGCGCGCGCGGCGCGCCGTTCGTGATTTGGGACACAGGTGGCGTCCTTGGCGCGGGAGAATCTGAACTAGCCACAATAGTCCGCCGCACCGTCGAACAAGCGATTAAGGAGAGCGATGTTCTGCTTTTTCTCGTCGATGCAAAGGAGGGACTCTCGCCGCTCGATCAGGAGCTTGCGCGCATGCTGCGCACAGCGCGCAAGCCGGTCGTCCTCGTCATCAACAAGATCGACCGTGAAAAACACGAGGATCTCGCTGCCGATTTTGCGACGCTTGGATTTTCGCGCAGTCAATCTGTCAGCGCCGAGCACAATCGTGGAATCACGGAATTGCTTAAAACAATAGATCAGGTTCTGCCCTTGCCTGCCGCTGAGCGAGACATCAAACATCAAACCTCAAACATCAAAGCTCCGCTCGCCATCGCGATCGTCGGTCGCCCGAATGTCGGCAAGTCTTCGCTCATCAACTCTATTGTGCAGAGTGAGCGGGCGATTGTAAGCAAGTTGCCGGGAACAACACGGGACGCTATCGACATTTCTTATCGACGAGACGGTCGAGAGTTTCTGTTCATCGACACCGCTGGAATCCGCAGACGCGGCAAACGTTCCAGCTCGGTTGAAGTTTTCAGCGTCATGCGCGCGGAACGAAGTATCCGCCGCGCCGATCTCTGCATTCTCATTGTCGATGTCACGGCGGGCATAACGGCGCAGGACAAACGAATCGCCGGATTGACCCAGAGAGAGCGCAAAGCGGCGATTATTGTTTTGAATAAATGGGATTTGATCAGGCTGAGACGGAATCAAAAACAGACGGTCTCGCAGCTTGCCGCTGAAACGCGAGCGAGAATTTTCTTTCTAGGTTATGCGTCGGCCTTGGTAGCATCCGCCCTTACGGGGGAGCACGTCGAAAAATTATTTGGGCTGATCGAAAAGATCCGACGCGGGGCGCGGCGCCGAATCGGCACTGGAATCCTGAACCGATTGCTCCGACAGGCGTTTGAAGCCAATCCACCGCCGCTGGTCAAAGGCCGCCGGCTTAAACTCTTTTACGCCGCGCAAACGAGAGGAAGACCGGATCGAGATTTACAGCCCCCGGAGTTCGTTCTCTTCGTCAACGACCCACAGTTGTTGACTGAGACATATCGGCGTTATCTCGAAGCTCGTATTCGCAAACTTGAGCCATACCCCGGCTTGCCGATCATTTTGAGTCTGCGCGCTCGTGAACCAAGCCACACGCGGTCTGCTTAATCGAACATTTTACCCTTGGTACCTGTCTCAAAATCACATCGTATGAAATCGACGCAGGAGATTACACAGGAAGTGCAAGAACTTGGCCAATGGATCCCGGCCATCCGCCAGCAAGTTGCTCACGTTATCGTTGGCCAGAAATATCTTGTCGATCGGCTTCTGCTCGGCCTGCTCGCCAACGGTCATCTCCTGCTCGAGGGCGTTCCCGGTCTGGCCAAAACGCTCACCGTGAAAACAATGGCCGCCTGTATTCAAACAGGTTTTCAGAGATTGCAATTCACGCCCGATCTATTGCCCGCGGATTTAATCGGCACGCTCATTTATAACCCGCGCACCGGCGAATTTACGACTAAACTCGGGCCGATTTTTTCCAATCTAATCCTGGCCGATGAAATCAATCGCGCGCCAGCCAAAGTCCAGAGCGCGTTGCTGGAGGCGATGCAGGAGAGGCAGGTCACCATCGGCGAAAAGACATATCCTCTCTCCGATCCGTTCCTGGTTCTCGCGACACAAAACCCGATCGAGCAGGAAGGCACCTACCAACTCCCAGAGGCGCAACTCGATCGTTTCATGTTAAAGTTGAACATTGGCTATCCGCAAAAAAGTGAGGAACGAACGATTCTCGATCTGATGGCGACTTCGGCGCCCGATTTGCGGGTGGATTCCGTGATCGAACCAAAGCAAATCATTGCGGCGCGCGACGTGGTCAACAGCATTTACATCGATGACCGGGTAAAGGATTACATTGTCGATGTCGTCTGGGCGACGCGCCAGCCCGCTGCGTACAATTTGCGGCTCGAAGGGCTTATCCGTTACGGCGCTTCGCCTCGCGCCACAATTTATTTAGCACTCGGCGCGCGGGCGCACGCATTCCTGAACGGCCGCGGTTACGTCACGCCGCAGGACGTCAAAAGCATCGGTCCTGATGTGTTGCGGCATCGCATCATCGTCAGCTACGAAGCCGAGGCTGAAGCGGTGACCAGCGAGACGATCATCGAGCGAATTTTCGCCGGATTGCCTGTGCCTTGATTCGAGGTAGCTGTGGACCCGGCTGAGATTCTTAAAAAAATCAGGACACTCGAGATCAAGACGCGGGGTCTAGTCGAAACCGCGTTCGCCGGCGATTACCACAGCGTCTTCAAAGGACGCGGGATGAACTTTGAAGACGTGCGCGAATATCAACCGGGCGACGAAATTCGCGCGATTGACTGGAACGTGACCGCGCGCCTTGGAACCGCGTTTGTAAAAAAATTTACCGAGGAACGCGAGCTGACTGTCATGCTTGTTGTCGATGTTAGCGCTTCTGGAAATTTCGGCAGCACCACGCAATCAAAGCGCGAACTAGCGGCTGAGGTCGCCTGCTTGCTTGCGTTCAGTGCGATTCGGAACAACGATAAGGTGGGTCTCCTGCTTTTCACCGATCGCGTCGAACTTTTTATTCCGCCTAAAAAAGGCCGCTCGCATACCCTGCGTCTCATTCGCGAGATTCTGTTTTTTGAACCGCAGGCACGCGGCACAGAACCGCCCCTGGCGCTCGATTACTTGAATAACATTGTCACGCGCCGCGCAGTCGTCTTTTTCATTTCGGATTTTCAAGCGCCCGATTTTTCGCAAGCGCTGGCGGTGAGCGGGCGACGGCACGACTTCGTAGCCATCCATATCCACGATGAACGAGAAAGGGCGCTGCCAAACGTCGGCATTATCACGTTGGAAGATGCCGAAACTGGTGATCAGGTCGAGATCAATACTGCTGATCGCACGACACGCGCGCGCTTTACCGATTTCATGGATGCACGCGACACAGAACTATCGCGTGTGCTTCGGCGGAACAACATCGACGCCATTGCGCTGCAAACTGGAAAAGATTATTTGCCGGCGCTGCGCTCGTTCTTCAAACAACGCGAACGCCGGATTTCGATCCGTTAGAAATGCAAATGTCGATCTTATGTCGTGGCATCGGCTTCTTGCCGATAGAACATGGGCTGCGAAGCCAATGCCATTTTGGCTTGTCAATCTTCGCGGCCGAAGAATTCCACGATATCACGCCGCCAGTCGATTACTCGCTGATTTCGCCTTGGCTGGTTTTTCTGATCGTATTTGTCGTGCTTTCGCTTCTCGGCCTGGCGGTGTGGTTTTTCGCTCGGCGGCGAAAACCGCCGTTGCCGCCGAAATTGCCGCGCGAGATCGCACTCGAAGAGCTTGAGCGAATTAGCCGTCAGATTAAAAGGATGAGCCCCTATCAGTTCAGCATCCGTGCATCCGACATTTTACGAAGATACGTCACGCAGCAGTATGGGTTGCTAGCAACACGACAAACTTCCATCGAATTTCTGACTGCGCTGGCAAAGGCCTCGCCGTTTTCCGCGGACGAAAAATCGCTGCTCGAAGATTTTTTGAACCGGTGCGATCTGATCAAGTTCGCGCGTTACGAAGCGACATCTGCGGACAGCCGGTTGTTACTCGATGAAGCGATCCGTTTTGTAGGAGGAGGTCAACTTGCGACTGTTTGATTGGTGGCCGGCAAACAGCGCACTAACGTTTGCGCGGCCGTGGTTGCTGTTGTTACTGCTGGCGATCCCGTTGCTCGCCTGGTTGCGAGGGAAACGCGGCCCTGCTGCTGCATTGACATATTCATCGACGGCCAGCCTTCGCGCGATCGGGAAAAGGAGCGCAGCGCGCGCGGGCAAGATTTTACAAACGCTGCTGGTGGCAGCGCTGGCGATTTTCGTTGTCGCACTCGCGCGTCCGCAGCTTGGCAAAAGCCTTACCCAGGTGGAAGCGAGCGGGATCGACATCATGCTCGTGCTCGATGTCTCCGGTTCGATGCTTACGAAGGATTTCACAATTGGCGGTCAGGAGGCGACGCGCGTGGATGCGATCCGCGAAGTAACCCACAAATTCATCGAGGGACGGCCGAATGATCGCATCGGCATCATTGCATTCGCAGGCCGTCCATACGTCGTGAGTCCAATGACTTTGGACCACGATTGGCTTTTGCAGAATCTGGAAAGAGTACGCATCGGTCTTGTCGAAGACGGCACAGCAATTGGGTCGGCCATGGCTGCCGCGGCCAATCGACTTAATGACAAACGCTCAAAGAGCCGCGTGCTCGTGCTGTTAACCGACGGTGAGAATAATGCTGGGAAAATTCCGCCGAGCACCGCTGCAGAAGCGGTAAAAGCATTGAAAATTCATTTCTATGCTATAGGCGCTGGAATCAATGGAATCGCACCGGCACCGATCTACACATCCAGAGGGCCGCTCACAGATGCACTTGGCAATATTCTCTACGAAAATCAACGTGTGGAATTCAACGAAACGGGTCTGAGGGAGGTCGCTAAAATTGCTGACGGAAAATTCTTCCGAGCGACGGACACGAAATCGCTCGAACAAATTTACAGCGACATCGACAAACTAGAGAAATCGACGGTGAGTGTCAAAAAATATCAACAGTACCGTGATCTATTTCCCCTATGCCTTATGGGTGGATGCAGTTTGTTGCTCGTGCAAATGGTTTTGTCGCAAACGATTTGGAAAAAACTGCCATGACCTTTGGCGCACCACAATGGTTTTGGGGATTGGCTCTGGTACCAGTTCTGATTGCAATGTTCATTCGCGCGGAGCATCGCGGACTCAGGCGTTTGCAGGAGTTTGTTTCGGCGCGATTGCTACCGCAGTTAGCGGGAACGGTAAATCATCCGCGACGCGTGTTGCGATACGGGTTGCAATTGCTTGGTCTTTCTCTAGCACTGATCAGTCTCGCTCAGCCGCGCTGGGGTTACACGTTTGAGGATGTGAAACGGAAAGGCCTCGACTTGCTGATCGCGGTCGATACATCTCGGAGCATGCTTTCCAACGACGTGCAGCCGAACAGACTCGAGCGCGTCAAGCTTGTCACTCAGGACCTGATCAACGAACTTCAGGGCGACCGTGTCGGTCTGATCGCCTTCGCGGGACGCGCTTTTTTGCAAGCTCCGCTAACCATTGATTACGACGCCGTAGTTGAGGCAATTAACGATCTGGATACGAAGACGATTCCAGAGGGCGGCACAAATATCTCCAGCGCCATTACTCTTGCCACGCAGAGCTTCGGAAAAAGCGCAGTAGGCAATCGTGCACTGATCATCTTTACCGACGGCGAAGAATTGAGCGGGGACGCCGTCAAAACGGCGAAAGCCGCGGTCGATGCTGGCGTGCGGATCTTTACAGTAGGTGTCGGAACCGCGCAGGGCTCTCTCATTCCGATTGGCGGTGACGAAGGCCAAACGGCTTTTGTTAAAGATTCAGCCGGTCAAGTCGTCAAATCCAAGCTAGACGATAAGCGTTTGCGTGAGATCGCGCAGGCGGCGGGCGGATTTTATCTGCATTTGGAGAATGGTCCGCGCGCGATGCGGCAGCTTTACGATGAAGGACTGGCAAAGATGCAAGCAGCCGAGGTGGACGTGCGTTTGTCGCGCCGGCCGATTGAACGCTACGAATGGCCGCTGGGCGCCGCGTTAATCGCTCTGGCCTTGTCGATCTTGATTCCAGAGCGCAGACGAGCGCGTGAAAGAAGTTACGTTGCCACGCCTGCCAGAGCCACAACTGCTGCCGTGATGATTCTAATCTGTTTCTCGCCTTTCGTTTTCGCCATCGCTCCAGGAATCGACGCGTATCGTGAAGGCAAATTCGAAGATGCCTACAGCCAGTTTCAGCAGACGTTAAAATCGCATCCGCAATCGCACGTTGAGGACAAGCTCCAGTTCGATTCAGGTGCAGCTGCTTACAAATTAAAAGACTATAACAAGGCCTTGGAATCCTTCAGTCAAGCGCTGCTCTCCAAGGACACGACCTTACAGAGCAAAACTTACTACAACCTCGGCAACACTCTTTATCAGCATGGAGAAGCACAGAAAACTGATGAGAAAAAACTTAGCGATTGGACAAATGCACTCGATCAGTATGAGCAAACACTCAAGCTTGAACCGCAAAACAAAGAGGCAAAGGAGAATTACGATTACGTAAAGAAAAAGATCGAAGAATTAAAAAACAAGAAACAACCGGAGCAGCAACCCTCCCCTTCCCCGTCCCCGCCGCAGAGAAAGAACAAAGACCAACAGAAACAGCAATCTGGTTCAGGCGGGCAAAACCAGCAGCAGCAAAATCAAGAACAGCAACAACAACAGCAGCAGCAGCAGCAATCGAGCCAGAGCCAGCAGCAAAAAGACCAGCAGCAAGCACAAGATCAGCAATCACAGAGCCAATCCGGGAGCGGGAAGGATCAAAAACAGGGAAGCAAGAAAGATGAATCCCAGGCAAAGAGCGAACCTCAGCAACCAAGACAGCAACAGGGCACGCAGTCTTCACCATCGCCGTCTCTCGGCGAACCAAAACCGAATCAGGAACAATCAGGCGAAGGTGAGCAGCCGTCTCCGACGCCTGACGAGAATGGAAACGGAATGCCATCGTCCACGCCGGGAGAGGGAGAAAGCGCCGAACCTTCAGCCACTCCAGCGGAATCGCCGCAGAAAAAATTTGCCGGCGAAGTGAAGGGAGCGGGCCAGGAGAAATCAGAAAAACCGCCAGATAAAAATGCGCAGGCGACCGAGGCCGAGTTGGAAAAGGAAGGTCAAATGAGCGAACGTCAGGCGGAAGCGCTCCTGGAATCAATGAGAGACGAGGAGGCGCGAGTTCAACTTGATGAACGCAAAGCAACGCGCCATGTCTATAACGACTGGTAAGCGAATTTGAACTTTGATGTTCGATGTTTGATTTAAAATGGGACGCGCATTCTTGATTGGGACCGTAGCCGGAATTCTGGCGACCAGTTTCGCATTTGCCGATTCGCCAAGCGTCACAGCGGTCTTAAGCAAGTCCGAAGCCGTAGTCGGTGAAGATGTCCAGCTAGAGATTCGTCTGACCGGAGCACGCGGCGCAGATGCACCGGAACAGATTCCGGTGGATGGCCTCGAGATTCATCGAACAGGAACGTCTCAGCGCGTCGAGATAAACAATTTCAACCTTACAGCAAGCGTGAGCTACGACTATACCGTCCTTCCGTTGAGAGCGGGCATGTTTACTATTCCGCCTCAAACGATTCGCGTCGGCAGCAACTCGCTGCGCACGCCCCCGCTCACGCTGCATGTAGCTGCTTCCTCAAATCAGCAGGCTACACAAAATCGCCGTGGAGCTCGGCCAACCACCGATACGAGCAAGCTTGTTTTCGCCGAATTAATTGTGCCAAAAAAAATTGCGTTCGTCGGCGAAATGGTGCCCGTTCAGGTTCGGCTCGGATATGATCCGCGCACCCATCCACAACTGACAGAACCACCTGAAATCACCGGACAAGGATTTACTGCGCAAAAGTTGCAGCAATCCTCCGAAAATCTCGAAACGATTAACGGTAGGACGTACAATATCGTGACATTTAAGAGCGCTATCGCTGCGGTGCACTCGGGAAAGCTTGAGATCGGGCCGGTTAAAGCGAAGGCACAGGTCGTCGTTCCGCGAAGACTAAGTTCGCCGCGCTCACGTTCGCCATTCGACTTGTTCGATCAGGATGACCCGTTCTCAGATCCGTTTTTCTCGAATCCATTTGGCCAATTTGGGGAGCGCCGCGAAGTGGAAATCAGCAGCGAGCCTGTGACGCTCGACGTAAAAGCGTTACCGCAAAACGCGCCACCAAGTTTCTCGGGTGCGATTGGGAATTTTACGATGACAACCGAAGCCAAGCCCAAGAGCGTTCAAGTGGGCGATCCGATAACTGTTACATCGACAATCTCGGGACGCGGCAATTTCGACAGGGTCAATGCGCCTGTGGTCGAGGATGAGCATGGATGGCACAAATATCCGCCATCTTCCAAGTTCAAACAGGACGATGAAGTCGGAATCAGCGGAGCGAAATCTTTTGAAACGGTACTTTCGCCCAATGAAAAAAAGCAGAGCCTGCCGATGCTTGCATTTTCCTATTTTGATCCGGTCAAAGAGCAATACGTGACACTGCGCAGTGAGCCGATTGCGATCACTGTGCAAGGCGGTGCGGCTCCGACGCAAAACGTCGCCGCGTCTCGACCAGCGTCGCCGACCCCGGCTCCAGCAACCCGACCGGCGGCTACAGCGAAGCCGGCGGATATTTTGTACCAGCTTACGGAACAACCGGCAGCGACAGAATCATTCGCGCCGCTCTATACGCGTCCAGTCTTTTGGACCGCACAGTTGATCCCGTTTCTCGCACTGATCGGATTGGCGGGCTGGAAAATTCGTCAAGCGAAGGCCGACAATCGCGAGGCGCGACGCATCACGGCGCTACAGCATGAACTGGCCGAACGGATGCGCAAATTACATCGGGCCGATGCTTCGCCGCGAGAATATTATGCCGAGGCTTCCAGAGCTGTTCGTGTGAAAGCGGCGTTAGCATCTGGCAGTCGCCAGATCGACCCAAACGTAGTTGATGCAGAGACAGCGGCGGACACGTTTGGACTCAACGGCGATTCGCGAGAGCGGTTGCGCCGACTGTTCGAGCAAAGCGACGAGCTCCAATACAGCGGTGCGCATAATGGATCGGGAAAAATTTCCTCGGAAGATCGCCGGGATGTGCTGGAATTGATCGAGAATTTGAAATGATAAGAAACGCAGAGCGCGCCTGGAGGTCGCGATCCGTCCGTGTTGTCTTCCTCACGGCGTCGCTCGCGGCTTTTCTGGCCATGTCCCTATTTGCTCAATCGGACGCTGAGTTCATGAGGGCCAACCAGGCGTACGCTCAGGGACATTTTAAGGAAGCGATCGACGGCTATGAAGCCCTCGTTCGCTCAGGACGATGGAACGCCAATTTGTTTTATGATCTAGGCAACGCTTATTTCCGCACCAGCGATTTCGGACGCGCGATTTTGAATTATGAACGCGCGCTCGCGCTGGAGCGGCATCATCCAGAAGCAACGGCCAATTTGCAGATGGCACGCGACGAGGCGCACGCGCTGGAGCTGCAGCAAAGCTGGCCGGAACGTTATCTACAATTTGCGAGCATCAATCAGTACAGCATCACAGCAGTTATCGCTTTCTGGATCGGAGGTTTTTCTCTGGTGGCGTTGATTTTCGCGCGTCGGCGATCGGCTGCGACGATCGCCTTGCTGTTCCTAGCGTTTTCAGTTTTCGCTGGAGCAATCTTCGCGATTTGGCAACTCGACCGTGGCGCTAAAGGCCGCGCTACGGCAATCGTGACGGCCGAAAATGTGCAAGCGCGAATCGCTACGGCGGACACCGCGAATAGCGTTTTGGCACTGTCTCCAGGCAGTGAGATTAAAATTCTGAGCACGCGCGGCGACTGGATCTACGCAGCGCTGCCAAACAATCTGCGCGGCTGGATTCCAGCCAAAAGCGCGGAACAGGTACGACTGTAAACACTGGGTCGCGCATGCGCATCTCGCGTGCTGGCTTAGGCGTCGTGCCGAAACAGTCTCAACACAGTATCGCGGCTCAACAGGCGGAGTGCGCTTTACGGGTTAGTCTCAAATGTAGTACAACGGGCGATGTGAAGGAGGATAGCCAATAAAGAAGTTAGTCGCCCTTTTTGTGTTCGCGCTTGCGTTTGGCTTGATGCCAAAAGCAGACGCCGCTAATGACGAAGCGGAAATTCGGAAGGTGTGGGACCGTTGGGCCAAGGCTTTCCGCGCCCACGATATTAATGGCATCATGTCTTTGTATGCGCCGAAAGTGATCGCGTACGATATCGTGCCGCCGCTGCAATACGTCGGCAAAGATGCATATCGAAGGGACTACGAAGAATTCCTCGCTCAGTACGAAGGCCCGATTGAGACGGAATTTCGCAGCGTTAGGCATCGTTGCGGGAAACAACGTGGCCTTTATCCACAGTCTTGAACGCATTAGTGGTACGCTAAAGAGCGGGCAGAAATCGGAGGTATGGGTTCGTGCGACCAGCGGCTTGCGCAAGATCAACGGCAAATGGTTGATCGTCCACGACCACATCTCCCTACCTGTGAATCTCGAAGCTGGCAAAGCGGCGCTGGACCTCAAACCGTGACAGTTGGAGGCGGATTTAACTGAAAGACCTGACTATCACGTTTGCGGCGTGGCAGCGCTCTCCAGCACAATTGTAGCCATCGCGTGATGCTCAGTATGGCTGAGCGTGATTAAGGCAGTCTGCACGCCGCGCCGTTCCGTCAGCTCTTTTGCCGGCCCGGAAAAGACTAGAAACGGTTCGCCGCTTGGCTTTTTCCGAACATCGATATCGCGCCAGCCCATCGCTTTTCCAATTCCTGTGCCGAATGCTTTGGAAACAGCTTCTTTCGCTGCAAAACGGGCAGCCAAATGCCGCGCCGGAAACTTCATCGACATTGAATACTCGATTTCGCGATCGGTAAAAACGCGATGTAGAAAGCGATCGCCAAAACGATCGACTGCACGCTGAATTCGCGCGCATTCGACAAGATCGACACCGATGCCGATTACGCTCATCTCTAAAAGCCTCCGCGTCCGCAAGTCGCAGTCCAACTGCTCTCTCTCATCCGCGATAATTCTCCATCGCCGCGAGCATCTCTTTCACGGCGGTTCCAAGCCCCACCCGGACTGCACGAGAAACGATTGAGTGACCAATGTTGAGTTCAGTTAGATTCGGAATCTGATGAATGAGCGCGATATTTTTATAGTTGATCCCGTGGCCAGCGTTGACTTGCACCTTTGATTCTGATGCGGCACGCGCGGCCGCCCGCAATTTCTCCAGCTCTTCCTTTTCGATCTTTTCTGTAAACGCGTTCGCGAGTCGGCCAGTATGCAACTCCACCATCTCCACACCGAGCTCGGCGGCCGCATCGACCTGCTCCAGAGTCGGATCGATAAACAGGCTCACGCGAATCCCCGCAAGTTGCAGACGCTTGACGGTCGCACTCAGTTCCTTGTGCTGTGTAATAACATCGAGCCCACCCTCGGTTGTCACTTCCTCGCGTTTTTCGGGAACGAGACAAACTTCATCGGGCACAGTGCGTAGCGCAAAATCGACAATCTCGGGCGTATTGCCCATTTCCAGATTCAGCTTTGTCATGATGCTTTGGCGCAGACGCTCGATATCGCGATCTTGAATATGCCGGCGATCGGACCGCAAATGCGCAACGATTCCGCCGGCGCCTGCCCGCTCACAAACTGAAGCTGCTGCAACCGGATCGGGCTCCGCATTCTTGGATTGCGGCATGGTGGCGTAACGCGCCTGACGCAAGGTTGCCACATGATCGATGTTCACTCCGAGGCGCAAACTACTCATTTGTTCGCGCCAAATAGGACTCACTCGCCGGGCCTGAGCAAGTCCGAAAGATAGGGACTCCAGCGGCGCTCTATGCGCGCCGCCGACATGAAGGGAAGTCCGATTCGTCGGCGATCATCCACCTCTGCCGAGCTTCGGCGCGGCAAGCAGACCGCCGCTACACCGCTGAAACCGGTTCTAACAAGGCTGCGCTTTTTTCCGCAGCAATCACCCGGAGAAGGTGTGCCGCGCCTGCGATCTGTCGATCAATCGCCCGTAGCTTCTGCCTTCGCCTTTTGCACTGCTTTTTTAGTTTTATGGCCCGCCGTTTTCGCGCCCTCCTTCGTTTTTTCGCCTATGGTTTCAACGGTTTCTTTGGTCTTTTTGCCGACGGTTTCGGCGGTTTCCTTCGTTTTCTCTCCGACTGTCTCAGCGGCTTCCTTGGTTTTTTCGCCAGCCGTTTCAAGCCCGTCTTTAATTGTCTCGCCAGCTTTCTTTGCTCCCTGTTTTACGTCCTGCAGTGTTCCTTCCTGCGCAAAGGCGGCGAGTGCCGTCGCTGTAGTCAAGACGATAACCAGGCTTGTAATTCTCGTAATTCCCATAATTCCCTCCCTTCACTGGTTAAGAGTATCCATAAGAGATACGGATCGGGTGCCCAGGTTGCGCGCACGGCTTGATGCTGTCGGCTTACGACTGCCAAATTCGGAACAGCTACAAGTTGAGATCGGCCTTTGTCGGCGGGCCTTCCACCCAGTTAACGTCCCACGCGCCATCCACGGTGATGAATGTGAGCGAGTTCGCTGGCAGCCATGCTTCGTGAATCATTTTAGCGGGCGTGAAATTGAAACCGCCCGGGCTGAGCTCAAATTTCTTGCCGTCACATCCGAGCGTCGCTGTGCCATTGATCATCGTGTGTGACTATAAAATCTTGAACGGCGAGGCGTCGAACCCGCAGGATTTCAACATTCTCATCGTGGTTGAATATCCAAACTGGGCTGTGTTCGACAATTTGTGCGAAAAGCCGGATCCGATTGTGGAGAAGGTCAGTCTTTGATTAGCCATTTTTAGTGGCCACCATGGCCATGGCCCATGCCACCCATGCCATGAACGGGTCCTCGGCCGGATTTGGTGCTCGGGCCGTGTCCGATACCCTTCATCGTGCTCGTGTGACCTCTGCCGATGTGAGTGGCGCTTTTGCCATGAATACCGCTGCTCTTGCCGTGCACGGTTTGGGTGTTTTGCGCGTGTAACGCTGCCTGGCTGGATCGATGAGCATCGCTCACGATCCTGCCAAGGTTTAGACCGTTATCGTGAGCAATCTTGCCCCAGCCCTCGCCAGCTTGGTGCATTGCCACGAGGTCATTGAAGGTGAGATTAGACCCATTAGCAGCCAGCGCATTAGCCAGCAGGTGCGCGTTCTCCAATTCACCCCAGCCAAGCCCGGTCGATGCCCTCTCCGATTGCAAAGTAGCCACGGGAACGCCCGTCTCGTTGGAGATTCTCGTGACGACTGCTCCGTTGGAAGCAACAGCGCCGAACACGAGAAAGAATGCCGCTGTAATTAAACTCAACATTTTCATATAATTAAACCCTCATAGAGAAGTTTCGGTTTTGACGCGGCCGATGGTTCCTATGCCGTGTAAAAAATTCAAAACGACGCAGCAGCTCGCCGCACCGCGATTCTCCCACACTTGCGATTGACGCGACGATCTCACTCGCCGCCTACACGCATCACGGGCGGACCGTATAACCTCCAAAAGTAGTAGGTCGCCACCGCAAAACCGATCCCAATGACGATCGAGCGTACAACAGCCCGGTTCGCGCGATGCGACGCGAGCCCGCCAAAGTAGCCGCCCACAAGGCCACCAAGCGCCATTAGCGCGCCGTACCTCCAATCCACAATACCTTCGATGACAAGCACCATGACCGCTACCGCTCGCAAGCAACCCGTCAAAAGATTCTTCAGCGCGACCACGTGCCGGATGTCGCCCGGCGTCAGCAAGCTCAAGGCACCAATCATCAAAATGCCGATACCGGCACCGAAATACCCGCCATAGAGCGCGACCACGAAAATGATTGCCATGACGATAGGCCACAACGCTGCCGCCAAATCAGGTTCCTTGCTATCGCCTTCTGTGCGTCGAACGAGAATCGGCCGCAGCAGAATGACGATAGTGGCCAATAGCACTAGCCACGGCACTAACACGACGAAACTACGGTTCCCGGTCCACTTTAGCAGCAGCGCTCCAAGCAAACCGCCGAGCAAGCTGGGAATAAGAAACAACCACAACCACCGGGGAGGCAACGCGCGGGCCAACTCACGGCGCGTGCGCCAAACTGCGGTCGGATAGGCAGGCAACAACGCGACAGCGCTTGTAGCGTCCGCGGTCACCGGCGATACGACCAGCATTAGAAGGGGAAAAGTTATCAGCCCACCGCCACCGGCCAGCGCGTTGATCACGCCCGCTGCGATACTGGCCAGAAAAAACAAGACATCAGTTTCCACTGTCTTTTCTTCCTCTTGCTCATGCTCTTGCTCTTAGTCTTTCCTTTCTCCTGCTCGTTGCCCTGCACGCTGCTCTTGTAGTCGGCATCGTGGAATTTGGACAGAATAAACAGAATACCCAGAATTTTACGCAAGTGATTCGATTCATTTTGTGCATTCTGTCAAAGAATGATGGTTGTTTCGGAATCCGGGTCCCCAATGATTCGTTTAATCTGCGTAATCCGCGGTTAAAGATCCCATTACTTCACCCACGGCAACGCATCGAGATCGACGTTGCCGCCAGTCAAAATGATCCCTACGCGTTTCCCGCTGATGTCGATCTTCTGCTCGACGACCGCCGCATACGGAACCGCCGCTGACGGTTCGACAATGATTTTCATCGTCTCCCAAATCGTGCGCATCGCCGAAACGATCGCTGCTTCGCTGACGGTCACGATGTCGTCTACGTAACGTTGGACGATCGCAAAATTTGGTTCGCCGATGTTTGTTCGCAAACCATCGGCGATTGTGAACTTCTTTTCGGTGACAATGCGTTTGCCTGCGCGAAACGATTGCGCTGAATCATCGACGTTCTCCGGTTCGGCCGCGACTACCTTGATTTTTGGCTGCATCGATTTCGCCGCGACGGCTGTGCCGGAGAGCAACCCCCCGCCGCTGACGGGGCACATCACGAGATCGAGATCGGGAACCTCCTCGAGCAATTCCATCGCCGCTGTCCCCTGCCCCGCTATTACATCTTCGTTCTCAAACGAGTGAATCAGCATCGCACTGGTTTTTTTAATCACCTCTGCGCATTGCGCTTCGCGCGCCTCTTCCATCGGTTCGCAAAAAACAATGTGCGCACCGTAGCTCTCCACCGCGCGCACCTTTACCTTCGCTGAGTTCGATGGCATCACGATGTGCGCCGGGATCCCGCGCAATTTCGCCGCGCGCGCCACCGCGGCGCCATGATTGCCGGACGAATGCGTTGCCACTCCGTGCCGCGCGGTCGCATCGTCGAGCGCAAAGACCGCATTAGTCGCCCCGCGCGCCTTGAACGCGCCTATCTTCTGAAAATTTTCGCACTTAAAGAACAGCGACGCCCCGCTCGCCTCGTTCAATCGCGAGCTTGTTAGCACAGGCGTGCGATTGATGTACGCGCGAATCCGCTCATGCGCCGCACGGATTTTATCGAAGTCGATTGAGATCGACGGCCTATGAGATATGACCTGCATTTGGGCTGCGAAAACGTTCTGGCCGCGGGCCGATGCCGATGAAACGGGCAGGCAGTTGTCGAAGGATTGGAAACCATTTCAGCAACCGAAGCACGAACGGCAACGATTTTTTCTCACCCGATGTTCGGCCCGTGACAACCCGGCGGTGAATAAAGACCTGCATTCCCTGGATCAGGCGGGTCGGCCATTCGCGACGTGCCTGCACCTTTCGCAGGTCGTTCACCGAAACCGGACCGCGCCGCAATTTTTCCGCAAGCAAGTTTGCCGTCGCGACCGCATCCTGAATGGCGAGATTAATCCCAACGCCGCCCGCTGGGGACATGGCATGCGCAGAATCACCGATGCAAAGCAATCCTTCGCGGGACCAATCGCACAGACGGTTCACTTGCACGGTGAGCAATTTGATCTTCGTCCAGTCATCCAATTCGACCACGCGGTCGCGTAGAAAACCCGCGAAGGTGACAATGTCGTCTTGAAATTGCTCCAGCCCGCGCGCCTTGATTTCATCGAAGCCGCCTTTGGGAATTACAAATCCGCCTTGCCAGTAATCATCGCGATCGAGTAACACGAGCAACTTGCCGTGTTGAAAGAAACCGAACGATTGCTCCGGGTCATCCTGCTTCTTGGAAATGCGCATCCAGAGCACATCGATTGGCACGCCGAACTCGCGCTGCTCAAGCCCAGCCCGCGTTTGAGTAGTCGAGTGCCGTCCATCCGCACCAATGACAAGATCTGAGCCCACTTCCAGTTCACCCTGTGGCGTTTTTGCGCGCACACCGATCACGCGCTCGTTCTCGACGAGCAAATCGACGACTTCGGTTTCCATGTGTAATTGGAAGGTTGGAAACCGCTTCGCGTGGCTGGAGAGAAAATTCAGGAAATCCCATTGCGGCATGAACGCGATGAATTTGCAGCGCGTTGGAAGTTTCCTGAAATCCGCGATGGGGACGGTCTGACCGTTGATAACGCCACGTAACTCCCGCAATTCCTGATGCGGCTGTTTCAGAAACTCATCGAGCAAGCCGAGCTCATGCATTAACTCGAGCGTGGACGGATGAATGGTGTCGCCGCGAAAATCCCGGTTGAAATCGGCATGCTTTTCCAGGACGGCCACTGACACGCCGGCTCGCGCGAGCAAATAACCAGCCATCATCCCCGCCGGTCCGCCACCCACAATCACGCAACGAGTTTGCAGTTTTTCAGGCATACGTATTGCGGGTCTATTTTCGATTCGAAACCGAGTGGATTACAAATCCGAATTACGAAGCTCGAAACAATTTCCTGAAAAATCTGAATGATCAAACCGCGTTACTCGCTCTTACGCACGATTGCACCGAAGATGTTCATTAGCTCCTGCGCTTCCTGCACAAGCAGATCGCGCTCAGCCGCGATTGTTTCATCCGTCGCTTCGATTAATCGCAGCCAGTAACGGCTCTCCTTTGCTTCTTTCCGGCAAATCTTAATTCGAAGAACAAAGTCCTTTTTGCTGAGAGATTCATTAGCTTCGATGTAGTTCGCACCGACAGACCCGGAAGATCGGATCAGTTGCCGCGAATCCTCGGCATTGCCGATCGTTTTAGCCAGCGTCTTGACGAGTGCGCGGGCACGCTTTGCAAACGCGAAAGTCCGTTCTTCAAGATCAAATCGTTTGGGTGCTTCCTCCTTGCTCATTCGGATTTGTTTCGCAATTCGCGCTTCGGATTTCGAGCTTAAAAAGCAGAAAGATCGCGACGCTCGGCCCGGTCTCAGAGTAAACTCAAACAACAAGGAGTTCCTTATGACCTTGCATCTCAACGAAGAACAAGTCCGGAAGCATCTGCGCATGACGGACCTCATTCCAGCGATGGAAAAAGCGCTAATCGATTTCTCCGCCGGCAAAGTGACTCAGCCGGTGCGCTCGGTAATTAAGGTTGATGTCGCCGCGGCGACCGGATTCCTAGGTTTGATGCCAGCGTTAACTCCGGATGGGCTCGGGTTAAAAGCCGTGACGTTCTATCCGTCAAATGCGGAGCGCGGAATCCCAACGCACATGGCGACTATTTTTCTTGTCCATCCCGAGACGGGCACACCTCTAGCGATAATGGACGGCAGGTTAATCACCGAAATGCGCACGGCGGCTGTATCAGGGGCAGCTACAAAGCTTCTTGCTGCACGCGACGCAAAGGTTCTCGCCATCCTCGGCAGCGGCGTGCAAGCGCACAGTCACGCGGAAGCACTGCGACTGGTTCGGAACTTCGAGGAGATCCGCGTCTGGAGTCCTACACGCGAACATGCAGAGCGATTCGCGAAAGAAATTGGCGCCAAGGCGATGTCCGCTGAAGATGCAGTCCGCGGCGCAGACGTGATCGTCACTGCCACAAACTCACAGACAGCGATGTTAAAAGGATCATGGCTGAAACCCGGTTGCCACGTGAACGCTGTTGGCGCGTGTCGCCCGGACTGGCGCGAGCTCGATGATGACGCGATGAGCAACGTCGTGTTCGTCGATTCGCGTGAAGGCGCGCTGAAAGAATCTGGCGACGTCATTCTTTCCGGAGCGAAAATTTATGCTGAGTTGGGGGAAGCGCTCGCTGGCAAAGTTCCGCCACGTGCAAAGGATACCACGATCTTTAAATCACTCGGTATGGCAGTAGAAGATATTGCCGCCGCGCTGTTGGTGTATCGATCGGTGAAGACAACCTCATAAACATTACGCCGCTTCAGCTCTGCAAAGAAATTCCGCGACTTCACGGCTGCTTCTTGTCACAGAGTTTTTGGAAACGCGGATTACTCCGAAGCGGATCGAACATTGGATCGAGCCGGAGCAACGCAGGCGTTAGCGGAATATTTAACGTCCAGGCGCCTGCGCCCGGTATCGAGAGCACTTTCTCTAATGCCGCGATGGCGCGATCGGATTCTCCTGTTTGCGCCGCCACGC
>QHPD01000103.1 GCA_003218975.1 Verrucomicrobiota bacterium | reverse complement strand
ACATCGCGTTCACCGCTTCGTAGCGCACGGTATAGACTTTGCCCTTGGCGTCCCGGGCTACCAGATCGGGGTCTACCTTTTCCACTTCTTCGGCTACGAGGCCAAACTGTGGAATGCCGTCGGGATCGAGTTCCTTCTTGTAGTGGAAAGTAACCGGTTTTAGCGCCAGAATCGCTTCGCTTGCTTTATCCATCGGCTTAATTTCATCCTTGAAACGTGCCGACGATGTCATCGTGCCGAGATGACCGTTCGCGTCTACGATAACTGCTACACCTCCCGGAACGGTAGCCCCACTGATGCCAGCGATGAATGTGGTGTGATGAATGTCCCTGCCAATGCGAATTGTGTTGTGTTCACCGGGGTTACCTTCGTTGCCGATATCGATATTGAGACCCCCGGTCGTAATGTTGGCACCGGCACCAAAGCCCAATGCGATGTTGGCGTTGCTGGTGCAGTTAACGAGCGCGTCTTGTCCGACAGCCGTGTTGTCGAAGAACGTTTGGTTGTCCCTGAGGGCTTCGTCTCCAACGGCCACGTTACCGGAGCCAGTGGTGTTTTGCAGCATCGCAGTAGTACCAATCGCCGTGTTGTGGGTGCCGTGTGTGTTGCTAAAGAGCGCTTGAAAACCGACCGCCTCGTTCTCGAAGCCGTCTATGTTTTTATTGAGCGCTTGGAAACCCATGGCCGTGCTGCTACTGCCTCCGAGGTTGTTCGCAAGTGCTCCTTGTCCCAGCGCCATGTTGAAGCTGCCCGAGGTGTTGAAGACAAGGGCATTTTCACCTACCGCCGTGTTGTAGCTGCCGTTATTGTGCAACAGTGCTTGTCCACCCAGGGCTGTGTTGTGAGCGCCAGTGGTGTCCGCCTGGAGCGCTTTAGCGCCGAAAGCTGAGTTGAACACGCCAGTGGCAGTGTTTACGTTTAAGAGGGCCTGAAATCCCTCAGCTGTGTTGAAGCCCGCGTAACCTCCATCCGGCGGCGGTGCGGGCAGCAGTGCGGGCTGCTCTGCTGCTTGTGCCCTTGGCAAGAGCGCGAAACAGGCCAACACCAGCGGAATGACGAGCAGGGTTGTTGTTTTGAGTTTTATTAATGATTTCATGGCTTGGTCCTTTTCTTTCTTTGGATGTATTGTTGTTTTTCTTAGTGGATTCTGGTGATCGCGTAAAGCGGCGGTCCCAGCGTAGGTCCGAACCCATTTTTTCTCTGCCGAAGATGCGTTGAAACTGTCGGGTAACGTAATCGGAGACGAATTTATCAGCACTCCGGACAGCCGTATATTGGACCTTAGCCGTACATCCGGCCACAGACGCGAAACACGCCTTTTCTTAGAAAGCCATCCCTTTGACCGCTAGTTGCGATTCCAGTTCCACAAAAGCAGTCAGCCTTTCATCGGCTCGCACAACGAAACGCTTCCCGTCGCGGTGTGCGTCAGGCAATCCATATTGTTCGGGCCGCGAGAATCAACGGTCGAGACGTAACGCAAGCTCCAACCGCGTTTTTCAGCACGTGCAATGCAGGATGGCGTACGCCTGGCCCTTCTTCACTTCCTCCAGCAGCTGACAGACTTCCAACGTGGGCGCCGCAATGACCTCGATACCGCGCCGTTTCGCCTCCGCCAGGACTTCGTCCATTACGGGAAGCGCGCCATGGGCGCCGGTCCCGACAATGAGCCGCTTGCCTCCCCAGGGAATTTCTTCCTCGGCCGAAAGGGGCGTGTGGCCGAACTTTTCGCGGAATTCCTTGGAAGGTCCTTTCTTTCGCTTCCGCACTTTGCCACAGTCGATCACCACATCATGCGTGTAGCGCTTTCCCTCCACCTCGATCTCACCAAATTTGACCAGTCGTGCTTTCATATCTCAATGTTTCCCTGCCTCAAGCTCCAAGGCAAGAGACGGGTTCTAAGAGCATGCAGCCCCGCAATCGAGACATCAAGCTGGAGAAGACCAAATGAAGCACCGAAAACATCACACAAGTCGTGAAGGAAAAATACGGAGCGGCGGCACTGCTCGTTCAGCAGGCTCGGGGCAACGCCTGCGGTGGCTCGACGCCCTCGTCGACGGCCTGCTGCGATCCGATCACGAACAACCTGTACGACACCTCTGAGACCGAGCTGCTGCCCGAGGATGCGGTGAAGGCGTCGCTCGGCTGCGGCAATCCGACGGCCCTTGCCCAGCTCCACGCGGGCGAGACCGTCCTCGACCTCGGCTCGGGCGGCGGGATCGACGTCCTGCTCTCGGCCCGACGCGTCGGACCCACAGGCAAGGCCTACGGTCTCGATATTTACCGACGGGATGCTGGCCCTCGCCAACGAAAATAAACGCAAGGCTGGGGTGGAGAACGTGGAGTTCTTGAAGGGCCAGATCGAAAACATCCCGCTTCCAGACAATACCGTAGACGTCATCATCTCGAACTGCGTGATCAATCTCTCGGCCGCTAAGGACCGCGTGCTGCGGGAAGCCTTTCGCGTGCTCAAGCCCGGCGGCCGCTTTGCGGTGTCGGAGACGTGGTGACCAGAGGCGAAATCCCGCCAGAGATCCGCAAGAGCGTCCTCTTGTGGGTCGGCTGCGTGGCCGGCGCACTCGAAGAAAACGACTATCGCGGCAAGCTCACCGCCGTCGGCTTCGAGCAGATCGAAGTTCAGCCGACGCGCATCTACCGCACCGAAGATGCGCGCGAGTTTCTCACGTCCAAAGGTATCGACGTGGACGCGCTCGCCCCGCATATCGACGGCAAGTTCCTCCGCGCCTTCATCCACGCGGTGAAGCCGTAGCGCATTGTGGGGAGGCCCGTCTCGAGCGCGCGAAATTAAGGCAAAAAATGATGACGTGATCCGCGTTTACGATGAAGCTGGCAATATGCTTGAAACGCACGAGCACATTGGCGATTTCAAAGAGTGGTGAGTTCACTCTTTCGGCTTGCCCGGCGAAACGGCTACCTCTACAAGATGCCCTCAACATGCAAGGGCTTTTAGCCACCACCGGCCCCGCTAAAGGCAACCGGATTATACAGATTTTATCTGTAATTAGTTGCAGATTTTTGGGGTCGAATTCTCGTTAGGGCTCCCGCAATGCTTCGAAAAACAATCCTTCTCATCTTGGCGATCGCAGTTCTTCCAGTTTTCGCCCAGGCACCCAAAGTCGAAGAATCGGTTCGAAAATTCGTTCAGGAATTTTATAGCTGGTATGTCCCGATTGCGATGAAAGAGAATGACGGACCGGCCTTTGAGATTGCCATAAAGCAGAAACCAGATGTCTTTAGCCCGAAGCTCCTAAATGCACTCAAAGAAGATTCTGCCGCGCAAGCAAAATCTCCTGAAGATATTGTCGGCATTGACTGGGATCCCTTTCTCATTAGCCAGGACCCCCGAAGATCACTATGAATTGGGAAGTATCACCGAGAAGAATGGGTCCTTCCGCGTTGATATTCACGGGGTTCGATCCGGAGCGAGATTCAAGAAGCCCAGCGTGATTGCCGAGGTCAAACAGGAGAACGGTCGCTGGCTCTTCGTTAACTTTCATCGCACAGATGGGTCAAATTTGTTGGCCACTCTGCGGCTTCTCAAACAGTCACGAAAGAAAGCACCCCATTGATCTTCGCCCTAACCCTCGTTCAAGCGGACCCAGCCTGCACGGGCCGGTTCCATGTATCATCGTCGTGAATCCTCGTCTTCGTAGGCATAACGCGACAGCTACGGAGAAGAATAAATCTCTTTTCATGATCCCGATTATTGCTCTCTCGCCAGCAGGAAGCTCACCATAATCTGCGAGAATGTATTCAGATTTTGCGTCGGCACGCTTTCGCTTATAAGACGCAGCCCCATGTCCCAACCGGCTTTGCTGAGATTGTCAGCGACGATTTCCCAGTACTTCACGCGCAGCGGAGTCTAACCACTGAGATCCTACGGCGTAAGGAAAATTTTGCCTGTGTAAGGATCTTCTACTGCGGTTCCCGGCGGAGAACCGGTGACGTCGACGTAACCGCTATCTGGCGCGAACGGACTGGTAACTAAGCCTGGTTTACCGGGCACGGGAGTTCCATGCGGCAGGTCAGTTTTTTGCTGGTTCGCGCCCGAGGCTGCCTTCGCCCACCGGACATCGCGCTGCCCCGAAGGCGCGGGGACTGGGCTGCCCGAAGTCTGACTATTCGAAACATCGCTCGGCGGAGTCTCATTATGCTTATGACTGCTCCGGTGCGGTCGCGGCTTCTCATTCGGGTGAGCAATTGCGCTACGTAACGCCCTAAAAAAATCCCGAAAGGGCCCCGCTTTCGCCACATCAGTCGCAGCCATCAGCGTGCCGATCCATAACCAGACCACGATTGCGTGGAGCGACCGTTTCACTAGGACTGTTTCGTGTCAGCCGTTTCTTGTGCGCGTCTTGTTTGCGAAAGGACTCTAAAAATTCAAAAGGCGTTTCACACAGCCATCGTTTTTGATAAAAGGGACCCAATGGCGCGTGTAAAACTATTTATGGTTGCAGCGGTTGCACGCGAAATTCTACAGCCGCTCACATGATGCTGTGATCCGCGTTTATGATCAGGCGGGCAATGTGATTGAAACGCACGAGCACACTGGCGATGATTTCCCAATACTTCAGGTGGTAAATGGTGTCTCTTTGCTCGACAAACGGCAATAGGGGACCAAACGGCGACGCAGTTGCGAATTCTATATAGAGACAACTGTCTCACACTTTCTCCCTAATCCATTTGGATCTGACCGGATTTCGACCGCCGGGAAAAACCCGAGAAAGTATGAAGCGCTCAACTGTAGCGGTGGGGTTTGTGTTGCTTTTTGCGTGTCAAGCGTTCGCCGGCGAGCATTCTGTCCTAGCGCGCGTCACGGTTTACTGGCATCGCGAAGGTTCAGGCGAGCATGCATCTTGGAACGGCGTACCGCTGGGCGAAAAACATTGCGCTGTCGATCCAAAGAAAATTCCCTATGGCAGCAAAGTTTTCTTTGGTGACGTGGCATGTGTGGTCGTAGATAGCGGACCCGATGTTATCAATCGCAAAGCCGCGCGCTTGTGCGGGTGAAATGACGCTGAGCGCAGCGCCATCGTCGTCGATCGCTTTTTCGATACCAAACAAGAGGCGCTCGCCTGGGCAAAAGCGCATCCACATTTCATGACGGTGCGAATTCTAACGCCCGGCCCCAAGCAGGGTACCAAGCTCGTAGCCCCAAAAAATCCGAGCTCGTCGTCGACGAATATTGCTAGTACCGCTACGGCAAGTTGGAGAGAACGGCCGAATGAACTCCATCAAGATTTGAACCTTTATTGAACCGTGCCGCCGTTACCGTGGCCAAGTTCATTTTTGCAGTACGCCAGGGGCAAAACCTAGACGCCTGCATGCTAATTCGAGCTCCACAAACGCGGTCAGCTTTTCATCCGCACGCGCAACGAAACGCTTTCCGTCGTCGCGATGTGCGTCAGCAACGAAGATCGTTTGCCCTCCCGCGCGCGCGCGTACGCGAGGCATTAGACGGAGTTAGGCCGATTAAACCAGTAACCTGTCTGCCAATACGTCTGCCTTCTCAATCTTCGGTGGCTCCGACAGTAGCTCAGGCGCTTTCTCCATCAGCGCCTCGGCAACTTTTCCCGACAGGTGCGCGTCCCGTCCGGCGTCATCTGGAAATGCGTCGAAGATGACGAAAGTCGTTGGGCCAAGTCGAGTGCCGAACCAGGCGGTCGTCGCGGGCTCTTGTTGCACCAAGCCCTGCCCATCGCGCAGGAATTTGGCGACTTCGTTTTCTTTGCCCGGTTTTGCCTCCAGTCTAACAAATAATGCTTTCGTGGTCATGTCGCGACTCCTTGTGACTGTATTGCCGTCCAGCTGTGGAGATCGTATCTTTGTTTCAGTTTAAGTCGAACTGAATCAGTCCCGGTTCCGAGCGATTCGTCCCAGGCGTTCGGAACGAGGAACACCTGTTTACTCAGGTAACGGAATCTTCACGAATCGAAAGCGTTAAGTTGCTCGTCCGTCGTTGTGCAGGTCGCTTTGCGGATCTTCAATTTTGGCGTCGATCTCTGGCCGCCCCTTCTCGTACCGCAAATCCGGCAACGTGATCGAGACGCACGAGCAGGCGGGCGAGTTCAAAGAGTGGTAAGTTCATTTTTGCGCCCGAAAACGGCGCGGCTGCTATCAATAGGGGGAGAAGCCCCCCATAGTGGGTTCCGGCGGAGGAAGTGGAGTTCTGGTCGTGGTCGTGTCGTATTCGCTCGCGCAAGAGACCAGCATTAGAGCGAGGATCAAAAGTGCAGAAGAAAGAATAATCGAGCGAGGAGTTTTCATAGATTTTGGCTAGTGGAAGTTCACGATTCTCAGCAGAGATGGTTGTCGTGTCAACGCCCGTAACGCATGAAAACGTGCCCGCAAAAGTAACAACGACGTTACCTTCGTACGGGAATTACCCATACGGATACGGTGCTTATTCTGGTTTACGATGATGCCAGCAACGTGATCGAGACGCACGAACACATTGGCGATTTCAAAGAGTGGTGAGCCGCGACCGAAACAAAAGGCCGCCACGCAGTGAAGTGTGACGGCTGATTGTGAGATTAGGCTGCCTAATTCGTAATATGGCAGCTTTTCGACAGTCGGCATAGGGCCACGTGGCTGGGGGCGGTTCAACCAACGATTGCGCTGCTAACCAGCTCGGCTAAAAACGAACCGACCAAAGACTGGATTAGAACTAGCGTATCCGCGTTGCACGGCAAAGTTGAACGCCAGCATAATCAATCGCCGGTAATGGTTCCGTGTAATTATCGAGACATTGAGCGAGCGTAACCAATCGTCGATCTGGGCGCTTGTGATGGTTCCGATCGACTCGCCATCGAATCTTTCGCTGAAAATCTTCAAGCGAGCTTGAAGATCGTCTAAATCAAAGTGTGAAGCGGCCTCCTTTTGCTTTGCCGAAACAAATTCATCAACCAACTTTGCGACGGTACATGACTTCTCGTTGGCAATTAGATGTTGAACAAAAAAGTCTGTCGCATCTCTTATTGTTTTGCCATACACCTCGAGCTTGTTCGTGCATTCCAACAAAGTACGCGCTGATGCTTGAGCCTCTGTCTCTTGAATGGGATCACATCGAAAATTAGGGTTTTTAGTCCGGGCGAATTCGATCGCCCCTTCTTCCGTCTCAAAAACCCTTTGCCTGCGCTTTGCAGCCTCGCGGTAGGTCACGACGAATTTCAGGCACGGCTCGTTCGCTTTACTACCTGGAATTTTTCTTTTCCCCGTTGTGGACGAAATTGCGGTCGTGTGCGGGGTGGCCGGATGCATAGACGGATCGCCTTTCTTTTCCCCGGCGGTTGACCTGCACCTTGTTTAACAGAGTAGGAAGAAGCTGTCGGGGAGGAACCTCCAGCACCCCGTTCAGATGTCGTTCGACGAGTAGTTACCGAAATCTAGGCAAGTTGTCAACTCCATCGAAGCCACCGGTGCTCCCGCGTTAAAGTTTTCGATCTGTTTCCTAAAACTGGCGCATGGCGGCACTCGGCGCCAGCCGCGGGCTTGCAGGCGGCGCAACAGGAGCAGGCCTTGGCGAATCAAGAGCGGATAGCGCGAGCGTTGGAGTTGCAATCATATCGACCGGCGACGACGGGGATCGTCCAGCCAAATATCAGAAATGGCGGCGACTGGGTGCCCGGTGACCGAACAGTCGGGAGCGGTTGGTAAATGGGGCGATCGCTATCATGATCGTCACGTCAATCTCTCTCTCTCGTACGCGCGAGGCATGTCGCGGAACCAGCGAGACACACTGAACGGCGGTCTGGCGAGTTCCAGGAAGACTTTAAAAGGGGTCAATGCCCTTCTGGCGGAACACGCTGACCCATGGCTCATTCCTTCGCCATCCATACGAACTCGCGCTGTAGGGATTATATATTCGCCCAAGTTCGACAAACTCGACGGGAAAGCGCAGTCCCACTTTTTGCAGACATGCCACGGTCTCGAAGTCGATCTTTCGCGTGGCTAAGATAAATACGGGTCGTTTCTTTATCTCGGCGCTCTCGAGGGCGCGGCAGTTAATGGGATTTTCTCCCTTCATGTAATACGGCGTGCCGAGCGAAACTCCGTCCATCAACAAAACCAATTCCGGGGCGTTGTAAAAAGCGAGTATGTAATCATGCTTATGGAAGGATCCCCGGCGCAAGATCGATCTAAGGTCGGCGATGAACTTGGCGGTTGCCGAGTCAACCTTCAGCCCAGCTACACTGGCGGGCTGCTCGAGAGTGATGGTTTGCGCGGGAAGGGATGCGGCGAGAAGGTATGGCTTCCAAACGCGGCCGTGAATTAGCTGCGTTGCGCCTAAGCAAGCTGGCAACAGTATGCAAAGTGACAGAACGAATCTGCTCCGCGTGCGTTCTTCGATTAGGAGGCCAAGAATCAGTATGAGCGCAAACCATCCTCCTATATCAATGAGGGTGTTTAGAAAGATGTTGTTCGTGGTCCCGATTGCTCCGACAAAAGGAAACGCCACTAGAAGCCCGATTCCAAGCAACAGATCAAGACGTTGCACTGCCTCTTGGTTCGGTTTCGGCGCCCACACCCCGGTGCGATAGGTAGCAAGAAGAACAACGACTTGGAAACAGATGATAAGCACATACATATAGAACGATGCCCAGTTATTGAAGTATGGGGAGTTCAACAGATCCAAGGCGTATATCTTGTATGCCGTGTAGAGAAGCGTGAGCGTTAGCATAGCGAGCAGCACGTGTTGATTCCGCAATGTGTTGCGGTACCAGCCACGTGCGTAACAGCGCGCGATTATAAAGCTCATCAGGAAAACAAGCGAAAAGTGACGTAGCAGAAACAGGCCGAGTGATTCGGCAGCACGCACATAGGAAAGCAGCAAAGTGCCTGGTTGTGCGAAACTTGTGACACGACCCGGAGTTGGCCAGGATAGTTAGAAAGCCATGCAGTTATGGACCGCACGTCAGCAAAATAGGCTGCCAGCCCGGCCATCGCGCCAAGGATCTGAATACCGATGGCGAATGCAATCGTGCGTCGCCCGAGGCGTCTCATGTGTAAGACGATCAGGAGCACAGCGCCACCGAACATGATGATCGCCGTCGGAAACTTCACGAATAAATCCAGTGCTGAGAAGAAGCCCACCATGAACAGGCCGGCCACAATCCTGCCCGGCTGGACGCCCCGCCTTGGCACGTGAGCGAGGATGTAGAAAAGCAGACCCGCGACGGAGGCAAGGCAGGCGCTGTTGAGGGTGTTGTAATTGAGCGTAACCAGACCGATTCCGTATACCGACAGCCATCCGATAAGGAGATACGGGAACACGACCGCTAGACTGACTGCCCTACGCGGTTCGGCTGCGACGAACCTGCGCAGCCATTGCCAGAATCCGCAGAAAAATGCTGTCGCGGTAAGTAATATGAGCGCCAATGTGATCCACCTGTAGCCAACGACGCTCGGGTGCATCCACCCGGTGATGCGATCGACGATGGTGTAGGACATGCTGAAGTTCGCCGGGTATTCACCAGGATACAGGTATGATAACAGAGTGAGGGATTCATCCGTGATATCCAATCCACGGTCAAGGCTCCAAATAACGACCAGAAGAAGGATTGTTAGAACCGCGATCAGAATGACGCCCAAAAGGCGGTCTGGGCTCAAGAGTCTCACTCGGTAGACCTAGAATACGATTACCTTGCAGGGTCGACCTGAATTGATTCACCAGCACAATTTCATATAGACGTTTCTGAAGCTCTGTCGACACTAAGCACAGAATATGGGTAACAAGAATCTTGGGAAAAATCTCCCCAGCGTGTCAAGAAAAAAGTTAAACGTGAGCCGCGCGGCCTTTAGCCTCCGTCAACGGAGCGGAATTTTACCGACCACGCCGTGAGACTTTTCGATGATGCGGTTCGCCCGGTCGAGCGTTACATGTTGATGGGTTACGCCCAATAGTTTCTCTCTCGTCTCTCACACGCGCGCGCGTAGGTGAGGCATGTGGCGGAACCAGCCTTCTATCTGGGATTTTCACTCCCACGTAACTATACTTTGGTTCGCGGCTATGGTCTTTTTCCTAACCGGGGCAGGTGGATCAGGGAAAACCGCGTGTATGCCGCATCTACGTCGGTTACTGCCGCAAGTCATACTCTATGACTTTGACGCAGTCGGAGTGCCGCGTTCGGCGGGGACTGTATGGCGACAGGAGACAACTGAGTATTGGTTGCAGCAGGCGTTGGTCCATCAGGTGGAAGCGCGCGACATGATGATCTGTGGAGGGGCGGTGCTCGGGGAAGTTCTGGCCTGTCCCTCTGCTCCTAAAATCAATGGGATCTCGGCCGGTTTACTAGATTGTGCGGACGTGGTCCGTATTGATCGTCTCCGAGCAAGTGGAAAGCGCGGCGCCGCTCAAGGCATGCTAAATTGGGCCGCATGGCGTCAATGACGTTCTGACTTGTCTTTTTCACCTATGGAATTGGATAGATTCTCTAGGGGAAATCTATTCGCGGGTTCGATTCCCGCCCCCCGCCTCTTTTCATAGGTAAAAACGCCGGAAATAAGCTAAAAAAGTTGCCTACTCACAACAGAAATCACAACAAATCCACGGATTTCTACGTTTGTTTGGTAATGTCCGCCGATGTCAGGAAGAAAGGACTTTTACGAGATTCGCGCGCGCCGGGATAAACGCGGCGTTGATCTAATTTCCGATATGCTCCCATTCGGTGCGCGGTGGTACGCCGAGCCAAACGCAATCGGCAACGCAACGACTTCAATTAGCGACACTCTGGAGGCGACAGGGCCAAAATGAACTCCTTCGTCCGAGAATTGAAAAATCGGAGGGTCTATTGCGTCGCACTCGGTTATGCCTCGATTAGCCTGCAAATCCATGTTCGCGCTCGTAAGCGTTAATTGCTCGCCGCGTCGCAGGCCCCATCATTCCATCGATTGCGCCAGAGTAATACCCGGCTCGCACAAGTCGGCGTTGCAACTCCGCCACTCTTGAATGGGTGGGATAGCCATTTTCGTAGCCCGTGCCGCCGTAATAGCTGCCCTCGTACCCTCCAGACGGGTAGCCATAGCCGTAGTCAGTGCCGCCGTAATAGCTGTCGTAGTACCCCCCATACGGATAGCCATAGCCGTTCCCGTATCCATATCCGTATGGGTAGCCGTAGCCATCTCCGTAATATGGATACCCCCAACCCCACCACAAGGGAAAGCCGAAGTCGCCGATGAAGATTACATTATTATTATTATGATGATTCCCATTGCGGTTCCAATTGTTCCAATGGCCGCCACCCCAACGCTGGCCACTCCAATTGTTGCCGTTCCAGTTGCGGCCACCCCAGCGCTGGCCACTCCATGTGCCCATTCCGCTGCGAGTGAACGTTTGCCCGCCTCGAGCAGGCATCGAACCAAAATGGCTGCCTCCGCCGCCGCCCCAGCCGCGTCCACCACCGCCACCGCTCCAGCCATGACCGCCACCGGCCCAGCCGCCGCCGTGGCCTCCGCCTCCGCCACCTCCACGGCCACCGCCATAGGCGGAAGGTCCGTTTAAGGAAAGCGAGACAACCGAGAGAACAACGGCCATTGGAATAAGTGATCTTTTCATTTTAATGCCCTTCTTTTAACTCAGAAGATATGAACAATAGTCCGGAAGCCTATGCGACCTTAGTCGTACGTCCCAAGGGGCAGGCGTAGTGACCGTTCTACCGCACGTTTAACAGCCAACATCGGCTGAACGGTCAAGAATCAACGTCGCCCCTTCGCCATCGAGCGTTCCGTGTTCGAGTTAGGCAAAAGCGAGCGAGTGAATTTCCGGCCAGTGCTTTTCGACGAGCAACTCTGTCTTTCCGTTCGCGACGACGTGCGGTGGAACTGATGCGTGGATGCGCAACCGTAACCGTCAACCGCTTCGACGGCGTTCCAGCTCTTCACGGTAGTGGGTTTCTGCCCTGAAACGCACTTCGAGTGCCTTGCTCTGGACGGCTACCAGCATTGCGACTTTTGACTCTTTTCCGTCCATCGCCGATGCCCGCCCCCGCCTCCAGCGTCTTACAGCGAGCTGCGAACGAGAACGACAACGCAACGTACCCCGAAGTCGCATTCCGCCAAATTTGGCGACTGCGAGCGCTCTTGAGATGGAGGCAGGCTTTGCGCCACAGGCAACACGACCTGTGTTCACACCGCAATACATCGCGGTTACCTCGGCGCTTTCGCGGGCGGGGTTCTGGAGGAGTGTTGAATCATTTCATCTTCTACTGCGAAGATATCGCCACGGAATGGCGGCGGCGCCTTGGTTGGGAAGAGGGGACGCAAAACGCCGAACACATCCGATGATGCGAGCATCACGGAAATGAAAACAAACACTGCTGCACATTTCATGTTGGTCGCGTGTACATGAACGATTTCGACATGGCAAGTAAATTTTCGCGGTAATTTTTCCTATCTGTTGTGGCAGACCCGCCCAGGCTCCACTACATATGACAAAAAGCGAGAACGAACTGATTTGTGATTCGCTTAAATCGCGCAAGAAAAAGCGAGGATTCCGCGTGGCTCTACAAAGTCGCCCGTGATCCAGCAGGTTTTCCGAACGGTAACTTCGGCCGAACAGCTTATCGAAAAGTCTGTTCGAGATTATTTGATGTAAACTCCAGCGGAAGACTAGGTTCTCTGTAAGAATTTCGCGTTTTGCATTTTCCATTTTGCACTAATGTCCAAACGGGATGCCACAGTTTGCTTATCGCGCGCGTAACGCGCAGGGCGGTCTCGTCGAGGGAGTTTTGGACTGCCAGGATCGCGGGGTTGCCATTCACCAGATTGAAGCACAGCAGTGCATACCGATCCGGATCGAGATGGTAGGTGCAGCGCCTACAGCAGTTAGACGAGAAGGCGCAGTAGCGGCAGCGCCCACACAAAAGCTGAAAATTCCGCACGGGCAGTTGCTGGTTTTTACAGAGCAACTCGCCCATTTGCTGCAGGCAGGGATGACGCTGGACGAAGGATTGTCGATCCTGGAAAAACGTTTGAAGCAGCCGCGGGTCCAGCAGATGACGCACACGCTGCACCAGGCGCTGATCGATGGACGGAGTTTTTCGCAGGCACTCAGCGAGCTACCGCGAATCTTCCCGCCGCTCTATGTAAATCTGGTAGCTGCTGGTGAGGCAAGCGGCGCGCTGCCACAAATTCTGCTTCGGCTTGTTAAACATCTGACACAGGCGAAAGACTTGCGAGATCGCGTGCAGCAAGCGATGATCTACCCGACGTTTCTCACGCTGGCGGGTGCCATCCTAGTTACAATTTTCATCACGTTCATGGTGCCGCAGCTGACCGGGTTCATGGCGCAAACTGGCGGCGCGCTTCCCTTCCCTACCCGAATCCTGCTGCACGTTCACCACGCCATCACGGGTTACTGGTGGATCGGCGTGCTTCTGGCGGTGGGCGCCGTCATTGGTTTTCGCGCGTTTGTCCGCACAAACGAAGGACGGGTTGCGTGGGATCGTTTCCGATTGCTGATTCCTGGCTATGGGCGGGTAATCCGGCATCGGTATTATGCGCAGTTCTCGCGTACATTGGGAACATTGATGGAAAATGGAATTCCCCTGCTCCGCTCGCTTGATCTAGTGACTGAAATTGCCGGGAACAAATTTCTCGAACTAAAATTGCGCGAAGTACGCAGGGCAGTCATCGACGGTGCGACGCTCTCCGCCGCTTTGCAGGCGCAAAAATTCTTTCCGGATTTGTTGACGGACATGATGTCGGTCGGAGAACAAACTGGGCATTTCGCCGAAACGATGCAGGCAATCGCTGACGTATATGAACGTGAACTGGATCGAAGCGTCGCAGTGATCTCACAACTGATTCCGCCGGTAATTATCGTGGTAATTGCAGTGTTGGTTGGTCTCGTCGTTTTCAGCATTCTCTCGGCGGTCTTCGAGATGACACATAGCTTGCAATTTCGTCCACACTAAAAATTGCTTGCAATGCAGATGGCGCTTCAATAGCCTCGCCGCCTACCGATGTTTCGCTGGGTCGCCTTCGCGTTACTTTTCAGCGCGATCTGTCGCGCTTCTGCGCAGGAGGCCCTGAGCGATGCCTTACTGTCGCCCCTCGATACGTCGGCGCAGCCAGTTCCGGAAAGCGCCTGGATTGATCTCCGCCAAAACGTACCTGAGAATTCGAGAACACAAAGCGCGCCGCCATGGGTGGAGGCAGTGACCTTGTTACCGGCGCAAGCAGCAGTCAACACGTTGTCGAAAAGCGTCTTTCGCATTCGCGTGACCAGGCCGAGCCCGGCCCATCAAGTACTTCTTTTTCGCTTGTTCTTCGACGATAAGCCCGATCAACGGCCGGAACTGATTGCCTGGGACGAATCCGGCACCCACGTGCTGCGGTCGGGCCTGCTGGGTTCGGGAGTTGATTTGCCCAGCTCGGATTCGGTGATCATCCCCATGACCGCCGCCTCATCGATCGATATCGAAGTGCCCGGAGATGGCAAAACAGTGCGGGCGGCGTATCTCGACTGGATGACGAGCAGCGCGGTGGTTCATCCTGTGAACGCTGAGCACCGTGAAATGATTCCCGAACCGTTCTCATCGATGCCCCAACTGCGTGCGCCGGCTGAAGACGTAGAGCAATTCGGGACTGTCACTGCAACACTTGCGGCAGAAACAATCCGAATCGGATCGCAGATTCAGCAGGGTGCCGCATTTCAGTTTTCGATTGAAGCCCAACCGCTTGCTGCCCTGCTCACGTTCGAAATCGTGAGCCCGCGCATTGATGCTGCGCCTGAGATTTATCTCAATGGCCAGGACATCGGGCCGGCTTCGCTTGCCCTGCCGGATCTGGCTGACCCGGGCTACCGTGGCGAAGGCGAACGGCTCGTCAGGCAAATGCATTTCCAATACACTGGCTGGCTGCGTGCGCAGAAAATTGTGCCGGTCACTAGCCTGAAAGTAGGAACGAATGATCTGCTTGTTGTGAACGGGCCTGCCAGCGGCACTTCCGCAATCCGCGCTACGCAGATCCAATTAAAGTATTTGTGGGACAAGTCGGATTATCTTCTGCAGACCGGTCACTAGCAATTCCCCAAGTTTAAAGTAGCGTAACCGCTAACCAGAAGAGGTTGCTGCTTATTTGTGATGAGAAAGAAAACGAAACAACACGGTTTTACGCTGCTGGAGATCATGCTCGTGGTTAGCATCATCGTGATCATTTTGGGTGTCGCGATTTCAAAACTTGGCAATACCACCGGGGTCGCGAAAAGCATGCGCGTTCAAGCCGACGTTCAGGCGATCAAAACGCAGCTGCAACTCTACGAGAGCATGAACGGGTTCTATCCGACGACGGAACAGGGTTTGCAGGCACTGGTGACCCAACCGCAGAATGATCCGCGACCTACCCGCTGGTATCAGTTGTTCAAGGAGCAGCCAAAAGATCCCTGGGGCAGCGATTATATTTATCGCAATCCTGGTCTCAAAGATCCGAGCGGCTACGATCTATATTCCGCAGGGCCGGATCGGAAGGCTGACACAGCGGATGACGATTGGGGCGGCGGTTGACCGATCCGATCACGGAGTGCCCTGAAATGGAGTAAGAACGACGCGCCAGCACCTTATTGTTGCGCACGCGGCATCCCGAGAACTGATTTAGGACGCCTCGATGGCAACCTTGGATTTCGCTGAATTACGCCGCGCACGTGAGGGCTAGGCGCCTGCTGGTTTAGAACTGGAGGCACAAATGGAGAACGCACGGGCATGGCCGGCGCGGCAACGGTCGGCGGCGGAGCAGTAACGTCGGGCTCATCTGGCATTACATTCGGCACAGAGCTTGCGACGGCCGGTGGCGGTTGCGACATCAGCGCCTGGTTGAAAGTAATGGTCGCAAATTGTCCATGCTTGCCAATGGTTACCTTTGTCTCCCCCACACGATCCGACCATTCGATACCGGCGATGCTGTAGCCATCTACCGGCTCTTTTGTAGTGAGATATCTTTTGAAATTATGATCCGAACTCGACGCGATCGTCACCAGGTCACCGTCGGGTGAATGCGCCGCATTCGCCACGTAAAGGTCCTTGGCGAAATCGGGCTTTGCCGCAGGTAAAGCGACCGCCGTGGCAATTGCAAATGGCGACTTCTCCAGCATTGCTGAGTAGCGATCGAAATTGAAGCGCGGTGGAAGCACATCGTCGGCGCGACTCAAGGCCGCGCCCAGCAGCGCAAGGACCGACACAATTGCGAAAGCATGTTTCATACTAGCTATTTGGGTCGCTGCGCCGGTGCAAACCAGCGGGCGGTCTTAAACTTGCCGCGCATCATAGTGGGATCACTGCTGTCGATGACGAGATTGACATTCTCGAATACGACAAAAGCATCAGGCTGCTGCACATCGTAGAGAAAATGCACGAGAGGCGGCCATGGGCTCTTCGTTTCAATCGAGGCAAAAATCGTCTGGTGGTAAGGAGTTGTTTCGCCCGTGCCAATCGCAGGATTTTGAATCAAGATATTATCCTTGCCGGCCACCTGTTTCAACTGGTCGAGTAGAACAGAGGCTTCGCCTGGATTCTTAAGCGTTGGTTGATGTTGCCGAATCCATTGGTCGCGCTTCATCCAAAGGTCTCGTTCCTTTATATAGACAGTCTGCTCGGCCAAAACCGCTTTGCGTGCGGCCAACTCCGCCCGAGCGCGACCCAAAGCGCCAAAGAGCCAGCTCAAAATGAAAAGATTCACAAGGAGGAACAGCGTGCCCACGACAAGCCATGAAAGTACGCGTTCGCGCTGATTCATCCGCTCGTACCACCCGGGCACTATCATCGTGGCCTGCCCTCCACTCGGAACTGCGCATGGTCGTTCGGCAAAATGCGGGGCGCTGCCATGTCGAATTGAAATACGCCCAGCTCCGGTTTTTTCTTGATGTTCTCAATGAATTGATAAGCGAGCGCCGCCGTGCTGGCCTCGCCATCGACTGAAATCTGCCGTGCAGATTGATTATACGCCGTGATACGCACATCGGCAGACGGCAGACTTTCGAAAAGATGCAGCAAGATTTCGACCGGGTAGTAACGCGAATCGATAGCGGGCGCGAGCGCCTTCCAATTGGCTTCCGTAGCGCGGACAAACTCCGTTTTCGGCGCGTCGCGCGCAATCTGTCGCTCGATCCTTCCAATTCCCATGCGCATGAAGGCAAGATAGACCAGCAAGACAACGAGCAACCCTGCATAAGTGCTCCCTGCCCAAATGAGCCGTTTGCGCCATTCCAGTCGCCGAGCCAATTGCAAGCGACGGCGGCGCCAGCTTTCGGGAAGAAGGTTTAATTTGACCGGAGCGGGCGGGAGTTCGATGCCCACGATTTCAGCCGGGCTAGCCAGGATTCCCTGCACGGCGTCGCGGAGTTCGTAGCATTTCTCATCCAGCAATACGTTCGGGAAGGATGCGCTGATGCCTTGCAATTCGGCGCTCAACCGGAACTGCGGCAATTCCAATTGCAACTGTTCCCCATTGGCATTTTCCAACGTTCGAGCGAGGCTCAGTTTTCCGTTTTCAGTCACGGCATAAACAAGGGTTTCGCCCTCTGGATAAATCAGCAGAGCGTTTCCCTGTGGCGCGTGGGTGCTCGCCCGTTGTGCCGCATAGACGGTTACTTGGCGCGGAATGTAGCCGCGTTTCAGCAGTGGCGCCGCGATCTCAGCAAGCTGTTCGTTTCTGACTGCAACAGCCGAAACAACGCTTCCACTTTCGTTTTGCTCGATTACTTCAAAATCGGTGGTCACTTCATCAGGCGAAAATGGCAACGCTTTCTCAACCTGAATTCGAATCATTTCCGGAAACTCTGCCGCATCGCTAGTCGGCAAATGGAATCGTTGCGCGAGCACGGCGGTAAGAGGCAGACCGAGCACCAGATCGTCCGTGGGCGTGAGCAGCGGCACAGCCTCCTCTAGGGACTCCAGCCTACGCACATTCCACGAGCCGTTTCCCTCGGTCGAACGCAGAAGATTCCAGCCGTGTGCGGTCGGAATGATAAAAACGGATGTGGCTGCAGTCTCGATAATCAAATCTCCTTCCAGCTAATCAATTGAGGAACGTCGCCGAGGACCTTGCGCACCAACACTTGCACGGAGCGTTTTACGTTGCCTGATTTTCCAACACTCGTAATCCGGAAGACCGGGTCCTTGAATATCACCAGGGCGGCGATCTGCTGAAATTGCTCCGCTGTAAAGCCGAGTGCGGTCTGCACGTTAGTGAGATTGTTGAACAGAAAATCATCGGCCGTCCCATCGATGCCGTCGGGGCCTTGTCGTAATTGCAGAAAACGATCGACCAAATCATCACGCATGCCCGGTAACGCTCGCAACACATCGCGCGATGCCCAGGCAAGATCGATCGGCCCTGTGCTGTTGATCGTGAAATCATCGGCCCAGCCCGGCCGCGAAGTGAATTCTTTCCATCCGGCGACTTCCTTGAGTTCGTCCACGGAGCCCAGCGGCGCGTGCGGCGGACGATACTCGTCCGTCTCCGGCGGGGCGTTCAACCGATGTAGCCCGGTATTTGCTTCCACCCAATCCAGCAGCGCATCGATCATCGTATCGCGATCATTAAGATCGACACCTTTGAGCTCGAGATATCTCCGCAAAATATCCAGGCGCACCGGGTCTTCCCCTGCGGTCAGCCAGTTCAGATTCAAGCGGCCGCCCTCGCCGGCAATGTGAGTGTCGTAACCTTCGCTTCCGATTTGCCGGTGCAAGTTTGGCGAGCTGGGGCTTATGGCCGGATGCAGCGCAACGTCCGCGCCCGAACACGCCATCGCTTCTGCGCTCAAAACGCGGTTGGCATTGCTGGAAAGAGTGAGGCGCGACTGAATATCGGCTGCCCAGGAAGTCACCATTGCGCTAAGCATAAACAGCGCCCAGAGCGCCAGCATCAGCGCTGCGCCAGAGGTCAGTTTCGGATTTCGAATTTCCAATTTCGGACTAAAAGCTTTCATCGTTCAAAATGGCGTTCGGCTTATGGGAATAATCGCTTCCCACGGCACAGAGCTATCAGTGCGTCCGATAGTTAATTTCACCAGGCGAGGCAGTCGCGCCGAGTCTGTCCAGCGGTCCACCCAGCTGTTCAGTCGAGGTTCGAAATAACCAATTTGCAGGCTGCGCACATTCTTAATCAACGGTACCCAGCTTTCGCGCTCGGGTCCGGCGCCGGTATCGTCCGCTGGCTTGCGCAAAAGCCCCAGATCAAGCTGGTCGCTCTTCTCGCTTTGGGGCTGCAACCGCAACAGCACCATGAATTCCCCCCCCGCGTACCGCGTCAGTAATCCCGATCCGGCGCTGCATTTCCATCTAATCTCGTCGCGCTGACGATCGTTTAGCTTGAAAGGTTCTCCGCTGAGACCGCCGCGGCCTTGGGGCAGACCTTGCCATTGCTCGGTTAATAAATCGCGCAACCCGCCGTATGGCGCCTCAGCCGCGCTTGCCTGAGATGAAGCGCGCATGGCGATCAGATTCGATTGCACAAAACGGTAAATCGCCAGTGACATCATGCCGAGAATCGCCATGGCTAGTATGATCTCCAGCAGCGTGAAACCGCGGGAATTTCGGATTTCGAATCTCGAATCTCTAATTTGCACCCTGCTATTACCCGGGACGATAGACATAAAAGTTGATCTGTTTCGATTGCGGAGCCCTGCGGCGTTCCCACTGCGCAGTCAAGGTCACCAGATTGATCCCGTTCAGCCGCGTATTATTCGGTTCGACCAAATCAGCCGGCGCGCTTTTCTGGATCAAGGTTACAACGCCAAAACCGCTGTCGATCTTGAATTCCTTGGCCGTATCGGGGAAACCAGGCGCGGCCTGAACTTCCGCCATACGGTTGGCTAGTATCTCACGCACAGCTTCTTCTTCTGCGTTGAGTGTGCTCGCACTCAGGCAATTTTCCACCGCTCGCCCGAGCGCCAACACGCCGACGGCGAAAATCGCCACACCGAGGACCACCTCATAAAGCGCGAAAGCGCGACAGAAATCTCGAATTTTGCTCCCGTTATCGCGCCGCATAATCTGTAAGTTCCGGTTGCACTGCCAAGGGCGAGTAATTTACCGTCCACGATCCAGCCGGGCCGTTGAACTGGACCGCTGCCGGCTCGCATATTCCCGACGGCCAGAAAATCCATTCGGCTGGATACTTCTTTGTCAACGCTGCTGGCAATGACAGTTTCAAGACTTCTCCGCGAACAAGCTGAAATTGCGCTGTCGGCTTGACCCTTTCACCTTTCGCGAAAGTCTCCGGGCGTAGGATGACATCGTCCTTTCGCCAGACAATGAGATAAGGGCGCCGCTCGCTCACAGTGCGCTGCTGGGCTTCGCGGACGAGATTGTTGAACCCGTCCAAAGAACTTTTCAGCCGCCTATTTGTGAATACGCCGTGCAGACTCGGCACCGCCAGCAAAAGCAGCAACATCAGTATCGAGATCGCAAGGACGATCTCGATCAATGTAAAACCCCGGAATCGTTGCACCCGGCGAACTTACTCGCCGCGCCACAAATCACAACAGACCGTAGAAACGGCGAATCACGAACGACGAATGAGAAACCAATGCCAGACTTTGTTAGTCTCCGCTCAAGCGGCCGCCCTAAGGGTGGTGATTTCTCGCCTTATTTTCAGATCAACCACGCACATTCAAGACGCGCGCAGTCGGGAAATGAAAATCGAGGCCGCGCGACCAAACGCAAAAACTACCCACAAAGAAGCGGCCTCACGTCTCACTTCCGCTCCGGCGTCATCATCTCTTCCCTTGCGACTGAGCACAGCCGACATTGCGGGCGTCACGCTTGCCGCTACAATTGAGGGCTTATGTCTTACACAAACGTCACACCGCCATCCGGCGACAAGATTTCGATCGACAAAGGACAATTGCGTATCCCGAATCAGCCTATCATTCCTTTCATTCGGGGAGATGGCACCGGGCCGGACATCTGGGCGGCGAGCGAACACGTGTTCGATGCCGCAGTCGAGAAAGCGTTTGGCGGAAAGAAGAAGATCGCCTGGTTTCAAGTTTTTGCCGGTCAATCGGCGAAAGACAAATTCGATGACTGGTTGCCAGATGATACCGTGGAAGCATTCCGCGAATATCTGGTCGGCATCAAAGGTCCGCTGACCACTCCGGTCGGCGGCGGCATTCGCTCGCTTAACGTCGCACTGCGGCAGCTTCTCGATCTTTTTGTGTGCCTGCGGCCGGTGCAGTACTTCGAAGGGGTCCCCTCGCCTCTCAAGCATCCGGAGAAAGTAAACATGGTCATCTTTCGGGAAAACACAGAAGACATTTACGCTGGAATCGAGTACGCCGCCGGCACGCCCGAGGCGCAAAAGTTTCTGGATTTCATGCAAAAGGAATTTCCTGAGCAGTTCGATAAAATTCGCTTCGGCACGAGGAAAAAAGCGGCAGATTTCTGGAAAAAAGTCGGCGCGCTGGAAGGTGACGAAGTTTGCGTAGGAATCGGCATCAAGCCGGTCAGCCGCGCCGGCAGCGTGCGCTTGATCCATAGCGCGATCTCATACGCGATCAAGAACCAGCGCAAGAGTGTGACGCTCGTGCACAAGGGCAACATTATGAAATTTACCGAAGGCGCCTTTCGCGATTGGGGCTACGAAATCGCAAAACAATACTTCGGCGCCGAAGAGATCGATGGCGGCCCCTGGTGCAAGATTCCCATGGGCAAACCGGGAGCCGGGATCGTGATCAAAGATGCAATAGCGGACAACGCGCTTCAACAAGTGCTGCTGCGCCCGGAAGATTTTGACGTGATCGCGACGCTGAATCTGAATGGCGATTACCTTAGCGATGCGCTCGCTGCGCAGGTAGGCGGGATCGGCATCGCGCCCGGAGGAAATATTAACTACATCACTGGTCACGCCGTTTTCGAAGCGACCCACGGCACCGCGCCGAAGTATGCGAATCAGGACAAGGTGAACCCCGGCTCGGTCATTCTTTCCGGTGAAATGATGTTTCGTTACATGGGATGGAAGGAAGCCGCTGATTTGATTCTGAAAGGGCTCAGTGGCGCGATCGCTAGCAAGCGCGTCACGTACGATTTCGCGCGGCTAATGGACGGCGCAACCGAAATCAAATGCAGCGAGTTTGGCGACAACGTCATCGAACACATGTGAGCGAAATACGAAACCCGATTGGGGAGCGCATCGTTCTCGTCGGACGAATTGGCAGTGCGCTCGGACCGAACCGCACCATCACCGAAAACGATCTCTTCAATTCCGTTTGGAGAGTTACGTTACGGGCAAGCAATTACTTGAGGCGAATTGGTCAGCTCTTGTTTTGTCCCAGCAATGCGAAAATGGATTTCGTGTGAGTGGCCGTCTTTGACCAGCAGCGGCGTTGCGATCCGAAAGCCATGCTGACCGTTTCCGTAACCTGCATCCGCGAGATCCTGCCGGAACTGATTGGCAGGGATTGTCATCAAGTAATGTTCGCCATCCCAAAGATCGACATTGACTTTGGCCTTTGGCTGGTAGTTGTCCCAAGCCCAGCCAGAGATTCCGTAGCAGGCGACCAGTTCAACTTCGCCCGCATGATGCGATAGCGGCGGGGCGCCAATGCGCCCGGAAAAGATGAGCAGTCCGAAGCAAACAAAGTTGAAAGTTAGAAAAACAGCCAGCGCACGCGAAAGCAGCCCATCCGGCCGATAGCGATGCTTTTTATCCCAGGTAGAAAAAATGTGGAACGCTGAGAGCAGGATCCCCTGGTAGAGCCCGTAAACAATGTAGTGCGGCTCGATTCCATGCCACAAGCCCATTAATCCAAACGCCAGAAAATATCCCAGGATGGCGGCAGTGTGTTTGTTCGCAAACCACTGTCCGCGCGTAGCCGCAAGCAGAAAGCGCATATAAACATGATCGCGAAACCAAAACGAAAGCGTAATGTGCCAGCGATTCCAAAAATCGCGGATGTTTCTGGCCAGAAACGGCCGATCGAAGTTCTCCGGGGTATGAACGCCGAAGACATAACTGAGAGCAATGGCAAAAGCGCTGTAACCGGCAAAATCGAAAAACAAATATAGGCTGTAAGCATACATGTAACTGAGCAGTGCGCCGAAGCTCCCACTGCTTGCTGCGCGGTCCAGCCAGTATTGCTTGATTAGCGCGGCGAGTATGAATTTGTAAAAAAATCCACGAAAAATGCGGTGCACGGCACCGTCGAGATCTACCAGGAATTCAGCGCGGGTTCGCGTTTTTCTCCAATCGCTAGCAAAACGCCGGTAGCGATCGATGGGTCCGGAAGAAGTCGTGGGGAAAAAAAACAGAAACATGAAGAGGTCGACCGTGCCGGGCACAGAGATGACCTTGTCCCGGAGGCAAAACACGATATCCAACGCGCGAAATGTGATGTAGGAAATGCCGAGAAACCCAAACTGACTTCCGGGCGAGATGACCGGCAAAAATTTGGTCGCTGCCAGTGGAAGCAAGCTTGCCCCGACCGTGGCGTAAAACAGCCAAGCTCCTCGCGCACCAGCGCTCGCAAACGCACGCACCGTTGCCCATTGCCAGGCGGCAAACCCGATAACGATCCAGATTTCGCGGACCGGAAAATCGGAACGGATGTTTAACAGCCCCTGATACTGTATGATCAGCACCACGGCGGTCACGAAGAGCGCCCAGCGCCAGCCGGCGCGGCCAAAAACGCCCAGGATCAGCGTGGGAACGACCGCGTAAAGCAGCAGTCCAAAATAGGTGAAATCGGCGTAAGGAATCACAACGACTGGGCCAGCCTCGCTCGGTCGGCTTTCCCATTCGCCGTCATCGGAAACGCATCCAGAAAAACAAATTTGCGTGGCAACATGTAGTTGGGCAATCGCTCGCCGAGTTGTTTTCGCAGCGTATGCGACAATTCGAAATCCGATTCCTCGCCCCGCTTACTGAGCACCACAAAGGCGGCCAACGACTGGGCCGCGCCGTTTTTGATTACTGGAATTACGACCGCGTCCCTCACGAGCGACAGTGCCCGGAGATTCGCTTCGATATCACCGAGTTCGATACGATAGCCATAGAGCTTGATTTGCTCATCGATGCGCCCTTCAAAAAAAAGCAGTTTGTCATGAAATCGTCCCAAATCGCCCGTACGATAAGCGCGCTGACTGCCATGTTGAAAAAAGACGGCCGCGGTGAGATCGGGGCGTCCAAGATAGCCGGGACTGACATTCGGTCCCGCAATGACGATCTCGCCTCGTTTGTTTGCCGGCAGAGCTTCACCCCTTTCATTCATGACGAAGACTTCGGTCCCAGGCATCGGGCGTCCTACGGGCAAGGGTGAATATTTTTCCAGGATCGTACGACCTATCCGCACGGAAGTCGTGGCGACGGTCGCCTCTGTCGGGCCATAACTGTTCCAAACTTCGGCGCCGGGAAAACGCTCCAGTAGAAGCGCAGCGGTCTGCGGCGCGAGCGTTTCACCGCAAAAGAGAAAGCGGCGGACGTGAGGAAGCATTGCCTCTCCAAATTTCTCCTCCACCAGACACATCTGTGCAAAGGACGGCGTGGAAACCCATGTGGTCACGTTGGAGCTGCCCAGCGTGCGATAAAGCGCTTTCGGGTTGGCCACAAGGTCGCGGCTGATGCTGAATAGCGTGCCTCCAGTAGCAAGGCTACAATACAGGTCCATCACCGAGAGATCGAATGAGAATGGTGCCTGGTTCAAAAATATCTCGCCCTGCTCGAGGAATTTTTGCTCTGCTAGCATCCAAGCGATGAAATGTTCCAAACAAGCGAGGCTAATGACGACGCCCTTCGGCTCACCCGTGCTGCCGCTCGTGAAAAGGATATAAAACGGGTCGTCTCGCTGCAGGCAGTTGGCGGGAGCGCGCGCCTCCGTGGCGGAGAATTGTGCGGTCTCTTGCGGCGTGAGGACCATGGCCGCACGTGAAATTGCCACGATCTTGTCGATGCGCTGCCGTGGAAATACCGTGTCGATCGGCACGTAAGGTCGGCCCGATTTCACCGAGCCAAGGAACGCGATTAGCATTTCTGGTTCGCGATGCCCGAGCGCTGCGATCGGCCCGCGATCATCGCCGAAACGCTCTGCTAAATAAAGAGCAAGAGCATCCGAGCGCCTGCACAGCTCGCCGTAGGTCAAACTTCTGTCGTCGCTAACATGTGCAATCGCGTCCGGGGACACTGTGCCCCAATGATCGATTCGTTCGAGCAGATTCATTCAGAAACCTTGATAAACAAAGGGCGGTGTGGAGAAGTCACCACGGCCATACATGAGTATCAAGCCCGCGATAACGGCGAAGTAATACAGAATCAGCAGCAATCGCCGCAACATCGGATGGTTCTCGATCCAGGTCACGCGTGCAGCCGGCGCTGGAGGTCAGCGATGATGTCACGCGGCGTTCTCCAGCTTTCACGCTCGAATTCTGCTGGGGAAACCTTGATGCCGAGTTCCTTCTCGATCGTTACCATCAGTTCAACCGTTCTCATTGAGTCGAGCACCTGACGATCGTAAAGAGGTAGATCAAGGTTGGTGAAGACCTCGTCGGTCTCCGCAACGGAAGCCAGAAGTTGTAATACTTTGTCAGAGAAGCTGGCAGTCATCATTTAATAAGGTAGCGCAGTATCATAAACGACGCCGTTTGACTAAATATATTCTGTTAGATTGGTGGGATACGCCCGTGAAAGAAATCATCTAGAACACGATCGTAAAACATCCAGCCTTTTCCAGTGAGGTGGTCTTCCTGGCTGTCAAGAAAAGCCGAGTCATTGTCATGGTCTTCAAATTCAACCAGCGGAGATTGGTATCGCTGCGCTACCGCACGCATCCTTTTGTAATAGCTTTCGCGGGCCTTCCGCGAAACGCCTCTCTGATCGTAAGACTGCCCGGCGATCGGCATGCTTAGGAGGAGCGGCCGGGCCTGAATCCTCGCCAGCACACGCAATAGCAATTCCAAATCTATCCATCCGGGTGCCGCGTCCATGCGCTTGAGAAACCCCGCGTCCCGACGACCAGGGGCTATTTGCTCGTCGAGGTCCAATGCTTTTTGTTCGTTTTTGTTCTGATCGGCGGTTTTGCGTTCCGTTTGTGCAACGAGTTCCGACCAGTTAATCATTTCTAGGTGGCGCCGCGGAGTTGGTTTGGTATCATGCAGAATGTAACTCAGCGCGGCAAAATGATCCTGCAACTCCAGTAAGGCAATCTGCGTTTTCCCGATCGGCCAAAGTGCGCAGAAAAAGACTCGGTCGAGCCATGACCCGGAAGCGAGCCGCCTCAACGCGAATTCGAGTAACGGGCTTTTTTCCAGCGTGCTTGGACACTGCAGCATGCGTAAAGCGATGTCTCGCTTCAGCTGGAAATCCAGAGCGCTACCAAACGTCATTTCGCTGGCTGCGAGCAGCGAAAAGTTCCCTTTATACCAGTCCCACCTAGTGACTTGAACCAAAAACCATTCAGGCGAAAGTGAGATGACGACGTTTTTGCCGCGTAGATCCGAACTGAGGGCGCCGAATTTTTGCAAAATCGTCAATGAGGTCGCACCTAGCTTGCCCACGGGCGAAACTTGGAAACCCGTTGGTGCAGTGCGAAAGAACCTACTCGCCTTTTCTGGAACTGGAGGAATGACCAATTCTGAGCTACCATAAAGCGGTAACACGTCCTGTGCACGAGCCGCGGCACGTTGGAAGGCAAGCCCCTGATTCTTTAGCGAAAATAGCTCGGGAGCTGTTGAAGGAAGCGTAATTTGCTCGACATGAATGGCGATCGTTCGGCCAACGAACAAAATGGCCGCCACAAGGCCGCAGGCGACGAGTGCAGAAAACAAATGCAGCATGCCTGTGTTCGCGTGACTGCGAATAATCATACGGCGAAGTTATGGCCGCGATTAAAGCCTGCAATGAGAGAATGTGCAAATCTCGGGAAGAATAGTTGATCTACACTGCGTATTTCCAAGAGAATGGATCGGCCGACGCCAAGCGAAGCGCCACCCGAGACGCAAACCAAAGGGGCTGTGCAACGGGCTTCACGTTTTGTTTAGATTTACAGATTCTAGAACCGATATTGCAAAAGAGCGTCCATTTATCGTTTAATATTGGGCGGTCTTCGCATCATTAGCACAATGGCTTCCTCCTCCCTCTGGCAGCGTTTCCAGCAATATTTCTTGTACTACGGCGATCTCGCTTTTTCCATCGACATCAGCCGGATGAGATTCCCGGATGATTTCTTCGAGAAAATGCAGCCGCTTACTGAGAAAGCATTCGCGGCGATGCGCGAGCTGGAGTCGGGGGCAATCGCCAATCCGGATGAGAAGCGGATGGTCGGCCATTACTGGCTCCGGAACCCGGCGCTTGCACCCACCGCGGAGATCCGCACGGAGATTGAAGAAACCATCAAGCGCGTCAAAAGATTCGCGGCGGACGTTCACTCCGGAAAAATCACGGCCGGAAACGGAAAACGCTTTGAACATATTTTGCTCATAGGCATCGGCGGCTCGGCGCTCGGACCGCAATTCGTGGCCGACGCTCTCGGATCATCGCGCGATCTGATGGACATCTACTTTTTTGATAACACTGACCCAGACGGTTTCGATCGCGTCTTCGACAAGATCGATCCGTCCGCCGTACGGCGGGACGGAATCGCCGCGGCGAACAATAACCTTTCGCAGACGCTCGTAATCGTCGTTTCCAAATCCGGCGGGACAAGGGAAACACGCAATGGAATGCTCGAAGCTGAAGCAAAATTCGCAACGAAGGGACTTCAATTTGGGAACCACGCGGTCGCGGTGACTGAAATTGGCAGCGACCTAGATAAATATGCCGAGAAGAACAAATGGCTCGCTCGGTTTCCAATGTACGATTGGATTGGTGGGCGCACGTCGGTGATGAGCGCGGTGGGGCTTATTCCCATGGCGCTGGAAGGTTTTGACATCGACAATTTTCTCGCGGGCGCAGCGGCGATGGATGAGCGGACCCGCATACCGGACGTAACGCAAAACGCGGCGATGCTTCTGGCGTCAATGTGGTATTACGCTGGTAACGGCAGAGGCAAAAAGGACATGGTGATCCTTCCGTACAAAGATCGGCTAGCATTGTTCAGCAAGTATTTGCAACAACTGGTGATGGAGTCGCTGGGAAAAGAAAAGGACCTCGGTGGAAACATGGTGCATCAGGGAATTGCGGTTTACGGCAATAAGGGCTCCACAGATCAACACGCTTATGTCCAGCAATTGCGCGACGGCGTGTTGAATTTCTTCGTAACTTTCATCGAAGTTGACGAGGACCGGCGCAGCCCGGCGATCGAGGTCGAAGACGGAATTACCAGCGGCGATTATCTTCACGGATTCTTGCGTGGAACGCGAAGTGCCCTGTATGAAAGCGGCCGCGAATCGGTCACTCTAAGTATTCCCAGAGTGGACCCGTTCAACATCGGCGTGCTAATCGCGCTTTATGAGCGCGCCGTCGGTTTCTATGCATCGCTGGTCGATATTAATGCCTATGATCAGCCCGGCGTTGAGGCCGGAAAAAAGGCGGCGACCAAATTGCTACAACTCCAAAAGCAAGTGCGCGAGAAGCTCGCAGCCGGAAGTGGAAAGACCGCGGAAGAAATTGCACGTTCCATCGATGCAGACCCCGAAGATGTTTTTCATGTGCTGCGACACCTAGCGAGCAATGATCCACATGTCCGTGTCACGTCGGGCCAAGAAACGGTCGATGACAGGTTTTCGCTCGGCTAACAGGGAACGACGGCTTCCCAGCCGGGCGCATTAATACGTGACGGCTGGAAAGCCGGCGCTCCTTGGACGCATTGTAAAGCGCTACGTGTTACGTCACAGTACCCTCTGATATGGCACAAGAGTCTCGGAAGGGCCGGGAGATCAGCGTCCCGTGGAGCGACGCTGTTCGTTTTATCCGGCAGCTCAGCCACGACCTGCGTAACAATTTAAATGCCATTGAGCTGCAGTCGACCTACATCGGTGAGTTGGCGGAGAATGCGGTGCTCAAGGGCGAGATCAAACGCCTGCGCGAAATGATTTCGGGACTGAGCTCGACTTTGCAAAAGCTGTCGAGGGAATTGAGCAAAGTAAAAGCCAATCTCATTTCGTACCGGGCGGCTGATTTTGTCGAGGATCTGCGCAAAAGAATCGGCCGCGAGCATCCACAGAAGAGCGACCAAATCGTCTGGGATGTTCAGCCGGGCAACGTGGTGTTGAATGTCGATCCTGAACTTTTGCAGCAGGCCTTCATCGAGCTTTTTGAGAATGCTTTTCAGCATGAGCGCGGTGAAAGTGCACTTGTTCTCACGGCGAAGATAGATAAAAAACGATTCATGTTTACGCTTCATGAACCCAAAGTGCGATTTGAAGGATCAACCGAAAATTGGGGCCGCGAACCGCTCCGGAACATCAACCGCGGTCATTATGGTCTTGGCCTGAATCGTGTCCGGGTTATCGTGGAAGCCAACGGTGGCGAAATACATGCTCAATACGATCCAAACGCCTCGACGCTTATCACGACGCTCATCCTGTCGGCCTCAGACGGGTCGAATGAAAGCGCTTGAGACGCGGTATCACGCTCGCCTTTTTGGGCAACTGGAGCCGGTGGGTGATGCGTATTACGAACAGCGCCAAGTCCTGAAATGAAAACCGAGAACCATCGCGTCCTGATCATTGATGACGAGCGGCCGATTCTTATGACGCTCGAGGCCCTTCTGCAGCGACATGGGTACCAGGTCGATACTGCGCCCAACGCTTCGCAGGGATTGAAATTGCTGAAAACCAAATCGCACGCGCTCGTTTTGCTCGACCTGCAGTTACCCGACGGGGACGGATTGGAAACGCTCGACCGGATCAAGACTGAGCTCCCGGATCTGCCGGTCATTATTTTGACCGCACACGATTCATTGCACAACGCGATCGAGTCGATGAAGCGCGGCGCCTATCATTTCATCAGCAAACCATACGCGACCGAAGAATTGCTTAGTTTGATCGAGAAAGCGTTAGAAAAGCAGTTCCTTCTGCGCGAAGCAGCACAACTTCGCGAGAAAACAGAGCAACTCGAAAAGCGCTTGGAAATCGCCCGGGCACAGCCCACGCCCATTTTTAAAAGCAAACCGATGCGGGAGATCGAGGAATTGATCGATGCCATGGCGCCATCGGATGCGAACGTGCTCGTTGTCGGCGAAAGCGGCGTCGGCAAGGAGGTGATCGCGAACATGATTCATGCTCGCAGCCGGCGCGCGAAAAAGCCAATGGTAAAACTGAATTGCGCCGCATTTCCGCAAACAATGATCGAAGGCGAACTTTTTGGTTATGTGAAGGGAGCGTTCACCGGAGCGGTGAACGATTTTGCCGGAATGATCGCGGCGGCGGACGGCGGCACGCTTTTCCTCGACGAAATATCGGATATGCCAGCGGATCTACAGACGCGTCTTTTGCGTGTGTTGCAGGAGCATGAGTATCGGCATCTTGGCAGTACAGAGATTCTGAAAGCAGACTTTCGTGTGATTGCTTCCACGAATCGGCCAATCGCGCAGGCGCTCTCGGAGAACCGACTGAGGTCAGATTTGTACTACCGGCTCAACACATTTCAAATCGAGATGCCTCCACTCCGCGAGCGTAAGGAAGACATTCCTCCTCTCATCGCTTTGTTTCTCAGGCAGTTTTCTCAGCAACTCGGCAAGCCTGAACCGGACATCGCGCCAGAGGCCTTCCAGAAACTGCTGGATTACGCGTGGCCGGGAAATGTCCGAGAACTACAAAACGCGATCGAATATGCGGTCGTGCTGGCGCGGCAGGGCCTCATCGGGGTAAAAGAATTGCCCGCCGAAATCCAGTTGCCCACAGCGCTGCAACAGACGGGACGTGGCGCTCCGGCGCGAACTGGTGTGCAAAGTCTCGACGACGTCGAGCGGAACACAATCCTTCAAGCACTGGCCGAGTGCCACGGTAACAAAAAGAAGGCGGCGGAACTTCTCGGTATCCAGCGCCCTACGCTCTACAACAAAATGAAGCGCTACGCTATCGAGATTTGATAGATTGTTTGCGCTGCCGCTGCGGGTGGGCTTTTTTGACTTTCAGCGTTAAGTTTTAGATTCCGATTGGGGTAGCCAAATCGAAAACCGCCAATCGAAAATCTAAAATTTGATGTCCCGGCATCTTGAGCAAGTTCTGGCGCACGCAGCGAATCGGCTCGCTGCTACAGGAGGAACGCGTCCCACCGAGGTCCTGCCGCTTTACAAAAAATTTCTCAAAGTCGAAGAACATCGGTTACGCTTGAAACACCAGGCGGGAGGAGGCGGCCGCGAGATTTGCGCGCGACGGGCGGAGCTTATCGATGTTTTGCTGCAATACGTCTTTGGGGCGGCGGCCACTGCTACTCGCCGGGGAGCCTCCCGTACCCCGCTCGCTCTCGTTGCTCTGGGCGGATATGGGCGCGGCGAGCTCAATCCATTTAGCGACATAGACGTCATGCTTTTGCACGGCGAGGGCACGAGAAAAATTTCACCACATCTCGAGGAGATGGTGCAGCAGGTGCTTTATCTGCTTTGGGATAGCGGTTTCAAAGTTGGACATTCCACTCGCTCGATCAAAGAAGCGATTGCGCAGGCCAATCGCGATATGCTCACGAAAACCGCCATGCTTGAGTCGCGATTTCTAGCCGGCGACGCAGAACTGGCGGAGCAGTTCCGCGAGCACTTCCGTTCCAAGTGCGTGGAAGGACATGAGCGAGAATACGTGGAAATGCGCATGCAAGATCAGGTCGCGCGCCACAAGAAATTCGGCGAAAGCGTCTATTTGCAGGAACCACACGTAAAGAGCGGCTGTGGCGGGCTTCGCGATTATCAAAATCTTCTCTGGATGACGTATTTCAAAGAGGGCGCGTTGAGCACCAATCAGCTTGTGGGTAAAGATTGGTTGAGCGAGACCGACCAGCGACGGATCGAGAGAGCTTACGATTTTCTCCTGCGCTTGCGCACGGATTTGCACTATGCAACGGGGCGCGCCACTGACATTCTGCACACCAACCTCCAGGAGGAAATCGCGAAGCGGCTCCATTATTCTCCTGGCAATGGCCAGCTCCGCAGCGAAGCGCTCATGCGCGATTATTACGAGCACACTCGAAACATCTTTCGCGTCAGCGAACGAATCACGGCGCAATTTGTCAGCGGATATGCCACAAACAAGACACGTTCGCTTTTCAGTTTTCTTCCGTTGATCCGATCGGATAAGACCGCGATCGGCGATTCATTTTTCATTCGCCAGAAACAACTGTATCCGATTCGACGCGACCTTTTTCGCAGGGATCCCGAGCAAATGATTCGTGCGTTCCAACTGGCGCAGGAACACGGTCTGGAATTGAGTCCGGAACTGGCAGATCTGCTCAGCCGGAGCCTCCATTATGTCACGCGCACGTATCAATATGCACGCGGGCCCCGCGAGATTTTTAAAATGATCCTGTCGGGGAAAGGAGAAGTGGGGCGCATTCTGCGAATGATGCACCGCGTCGATTTCCTGGGCCGATATATACCGGAGTTTGGCCAGCTCACCTGTCTAGTGCAGCATGAGTTTCTCCATCGTTATACCGCCGACGAACATACGCTGGTCTGCATCGACAAACTCGATGCGCTGACCCAGATCGATGATCCGAAGCTCACCGCCTATCGCGAAATCTTTAAACGAATCGAAGACCCCTTTGTCTTGTATCTGGCTCTGCTTTTGCACGACACCGGGAAGGCCGTCGGCGCACGGCCGCATTCGGAAGCGAGCGCGCTGTTCGCTCAGCGCGTTGCCACTCGCCTGCAGTTGTCATCTCAGCAGCGCAAATCACTGATCTTGCTGGTCGATCACCACCTCACCCTCTCCCGAATGGCGCAACAGCGAAATCTTGATGATCCCGCCACCGTGGTGGAATTCGCCGACATCGTAAGAAATCAGAAGAACCTCGACGCACTGATGCTGCTTACTTTGGCCGACGGTCAAGGCACGAGCGCAGAGGCATGGTCCGATTGGAAAGAGTCGCTTGTTTGGCAATTGTTCGACAGAACCTCCCGTTACCTGGCCGACCGCCAATCTTATTACGAACAAACCACGATCGAGCGCGAGAGCCTGCGAGCCTCAGTGGCAGCAAATCTCTCACCAGATTACGCTGATGAAATCGATGCGCATTTTGAGTTAATGCCGGACAATTATTTTCGCGCCAGCGAGGTGCCCGAAATCATCGAACATCTAAGGCTGTTGCGCAGCTTTCTGCAGAACGTGTCCAGCCCTGGAGAGTATCCGCTGGCACCAGCTATGCGATGGAAATCTCTCCCCGACGAGGGTCACAGTGTCGTCAGTTTTTGGACCTGGGAACGCCAGCAGTTGCTGGCCAAAATTGCCGGCTCGTTTTCTGTCGTGCCGATCAACATTCTAAGCGCAGATATTTTTTCCCGGGCAGACTACATTGTGCTTAGCGTTTTTCGTGTGTGCGATACTAAGGGATGCGCTGTCACCGAGCCCGGTCATTTTGAAACGGTCGAACAAACTTTGCGCCGCGCGCTCGAGGACGAAAAATTCGATTTCCTTCCACTGATCGAGCGCGCCATGCGCCAAAGCCGTCGCCGTTTCGCACCAGCGATCGAATTTCCGACACGCATCGCCATCGACAATAAAACGCACCCCACTTACACGCTGATTGAAATCCAGGCGCCCGACCGGCTTGGCTTGCTATATGACATCTTAAGCTGTCTGGATCGCGAGAACGTGTTGATCGCACTTTCACGGATCAATACGCAGGACGGTGCAGCCATCGATACTTTCTATATCATGGATCGGTCCACCCACGCCAAGATCACCGATTCGCACCGCATCGCGGCCATCCAGCAACAGCTGCAATGGGCAATTCTGAGCGGTAGCGCCAAATCAAAGTAAGTAGGAAGCCGACCGCCGGTGCCTCGCTGGGCGCACTTTTATTTTTATGAACGCCATTATTCTCGCGGCAGGCTACGCAACACGCCTTTATCCTCTCACTCTCAACAGGGCAAAGCCGCTGCTCGAAGTCGGGGGCAAACCGATTATTGAATGGACTGTAGACAATCTCATCGCCGTTCCGGATATGGAAACGATTTACATCGTGACGAATGACAAGTTCGCGTCTGACTTCCAAGCCTGGGCTGAGCGTTATCAAGAGCGCCATCCCAAATGCAAATTCAAAATCATCAACGACGGCTCGACGAGTGACGAAGATAAACTGGGCGCGATCGGGGATATCAATTTTGCTGTTACCAGAGAAAATCTAACCGGTGACAATTTGCTGATTGTTGCCGGGGACAACTTGTTTACCGAATCGCCACGCGATTTCGTCGAGTACGCCAAAAAGACAGAGGTGACGGTCGCGGTTTATGACGTCGGCGATACGGAGGCGATCAAAAAATATGGCAACATCGATATCGACGCAGAGGGAACAATCATCCGCTTTGAAGAAAAGCCTGAGAAACCGAGGAGCACGCTGGCGGCGATCGCTCTTTACTATTACTCAGCCGAAGTGCTGTCGCTTTTGACGACCTATCTCGCGGCCGGTAACAACCCGGATCAACCGGGCCGCTTCGTGCAGTGGCTTTACACGCGCAAACCAGTGAAGACGTTTGAGCTCAAAGGCAAATGGCTCGATATCGGAAGCAAGGAAACGCTCCAGAAAGCGGACGAGATTTTTGCCAAGATCAAAACGTAATCGCACGTTCGTGCTTCGCCTTGCCCGCCGTAGCTGCGTGAAGGCTGGTTATTTTAACCGGCCTTCATCAAATTCGATCAGGTCGAAATAAGTCCGAATGTCTTTGCGTCCCTCCCCTCCTGCCTTCTTGAGAAAATGGAGGAAACGCGCCTTTTTCGCGGCCGTGCCCGGATACCGGGAAATCATTGCTTGATTCCACTGTTCGATTGCTTCGGGGGAATGGTTCGCGCCGTTTTCCTGCACCCATTTTAGAATCGCGGCATCGCTCTCTAGTTTATTGGCGACCTCCTCAAAGGCATCGTCGTCGAGCTTTAGAAACGCCAGCAAATGCTTATCGAAGCCAACGGTTTTATAGTTGTAGCCGTCGAGCAATCCTTTGTGATGCAGTCTGGCCTTGTCGATCAGACGGGGCAGATGCACGTATCCACCCAGTTTTTGATAGGGACTGCGCGGATGCAGTCTTCGCATTGAGACCCAAAATTAAGTCGCCGGCAGCAGCTGTGAAGCGGCGACAGTCACGGCGTGCTCCGCTTTGCTGGCGCCGGCTGGTTTTTGTTCGGGCAATAATTCACCTTGGGTGAGATCGGCCTGGCCAATGATGAGGTGGCCGGAAAAAATGCCGCCCTTTTCAACGCTGAATGCTTTGGCGGCGACAGTGCCTTCCAGTGAACCTTTCTTGCAAATGGTGACCATTGTCTGGGCCACAATCTCGCCGGACATCTTCCCCTTGATTTCGATGCTGCCAGCCCGGACTCGCCGAAAACAGTGCACATCTGCCTTGCGTTCGACGATGATATGCGCGGCTGAGATGCGACCGGGAATTTTCCCTGCATAATTAATTGTCGCCGTGCCCACGCAGTGGAGGTCGCCTCGCAATTTGCCTTCGATCAAAGCCGCTCTGCAGATTACGCTGCTGCTGCTCAAATCGCCCTTGGCCGTGAGATGTACATTGCCGCAAGTCCGTATCGTCCGGCTGAAGCCGCTGCTGATTTTGTAATCACGGAGATCGATGTGAGCGCTGCAGGCCGGGCAAATGGTAGACGTCGCCGTGCCGCAGACTTGTTGTTTTCGCTTGCACTCAAAACACTCGATCACCGAGGTGCGTTGCCGTTTCCAAAGATCTTCAAATTTTTGGAGAATTGATGGACTTTGCGGCACAGGCGGCTCTTCTTTGGCTCGCAACTTCAGGCCGCTCTTGGGCGCAAAAGGGGGAAAATAACGGCCGCATTGACGGCAGAGCGAGCTTTTGGCCGCTGCATATTCCATCTGCCGAAAACCACAGTACGGGCATTCCACACTGAGTTTGACAGGCGAGGAATTGGCCACTGGATGCTAAGCGAAGCTTTTGTTTATCCGCGTCCTCCAAAAGCCGCTTTGACCGGCTCCTCCTGCCGCACCACTTCAGGTCGCGTTGATTTTGCCGGAAGCGCTCCGGTCGTGACTTCCGATTTGCCGATAAAAGTCGCCCCGTCTTCAATGGTGAGCCGCGCGGCCTTCAAATCGCCCTGCAGCGTACACTTGGACTTTAATTCACAGCGCTCGGACACGGTGATATTGCCCTGCACTTTCCCATAGACCGTGACCGCTTTGGCTTTGATCTCACCCCGGATGTTGGCGTTCTCACCGATGGTTAAGACTCCCTCGGAATTGATTTCGCCTTCCACTTTCCCGTCGATGTGAAGTTCTTTTTGAAACTTGATCGAGCCTTTGATTTCGACATCGCTCGAAAGAATGTCTTTGCCGCCGTGTTCTGCCATAGGTTTTTGATGAATGTTAGTTGTTGATGTTTTTAGTTCGCGGCTCGCCAGATGATCGTTGCCATCTTTATCCGAATTCGGCGATTCTTTTTCGAACGACGACGTCGGCTTTTGTGCAACGAATCTTTTGAACATTGCTTAGTATTGTGACGGTCGCCGAAACTGTCAATGAATTCTAGCGGCGACAATGATTTTTATCGTTCAGCAATCGTCCGATAAAGTTTGCTGGTCGCGTTCTGCGCGGAAAAGATGAGGAACTGTGGCGCCTGAGCGGGCGTTCTGTCCAGCACGAAGCAGATGGGCCGCTGGGGCAACGCCGAACCCAGAAGGGCGGCGGAACTTCGCGCCAGACGTTCGAAATCGTACGCGATCACCCAGGACACCCGACGATCGTCGAGAATCTTGCGCGCGGTTTGCCAATCCTCGCTCAGGAAAAAGCGCGCGCTCTCCTCAATCCCGGGCAAACTCTCGTGGGAACTTCCAGCAACCGCAGGTTGCCTCGACCAATATCCGATCGAGGGCGAAAGCCACCACGGCGCGAGAAATGCGCGTGTCTCTGCGGATTGGAGAGTGACCGCGAGATCGCGCAACTGCACCGATTCATTCCGCCGTTCGATGCGGCGAGCATATTCCGCTTCGCTCGGCCAAACACGTGCATCCCAATCGCGCAAAATTGGAAAGAGCGACAATACAAACGCGATCCAAACTGCCGTGCGCGATCTGATCGGCGGGAGCAAGGTTGGAAGTGAAATCGCAAAGATCGATAAAAAGAAGTATGCCCAGCGCGCCTGCCAGATCGTCAGGCAGTAAGTCGCAACCAAAAGAACCACAACAAAAACGGGCGCGCTTTCACTTTTGCTCTTCTTTTTCCAAAAGCCGAGCCAAATCAGCAGAGGCGCTACCGCGATCATGTAACCCGCCCAAACAAACCAAATCGGACTTGCCGGCGGGACGTGAGCTAATTCGCCAATCGTGCGCGACCAATTTTTAAAGACTGTGCTTGCTGGAAGGATCGCGAACGATGGAATGCGTCGCTCAATCAAAAACACCATTGCGATAACCAGCGCGAACCAAATCCAGCCGCTTTGCCGATATTTCGCGAAGATTCTCTTCCGATCTCGTACGAGGCCCACTGCCAGCACGATGAAAAACAAAACGAGCGATTCGTACGCTGAGACCCAGACGGCCAGCGCCCAGGCGATTCCACTCATGGCACTCCATCGCGAAGTTAGCTCAGATCGCAAACTCCACTCCGCGCAGATCGCGATCGTCAACAGGAGCATCAACAATGATTGGTGATCAGGCCGGCCCAGCTCGGTTCCGTGAACGAGAATCGGGGAAAGTGCATAGAGAATGAGCATGACCCAGCGATACCGGAAATTCATTTGCCGCGACCACCACCAGAGAAACCAACCTCCAATCAGCGCCAGCAGCGATGAGACTACCGCGCCGGCAAAATCAATCGCATGGGCAGTCAACGGCTTCAGCGCAACTGCTAATGCGACGATGAGATAATCCAGTGGCGCCGTCGTATGCGGAGTTGTTCCTTGAGGAAAATTTTCAAAATTATGGTGACGTACGATTAATCCGGGATGTTCCATGCACATCCGCACTCGGGTCATCCGCGCATAACAATCCGCATCGGTGAAGTAAACGTTGCCAGCGACAAACACGTCTAGGTAATTTGCACACCGTGTAGCCAGAATCAGCGCGCTCAACAACGCGATTTCAAAAACGATCAGAGCATAACGTCCAGGCCGTCGCACAAGATCGAGAATCGCAAATCGGCGATCGAAAATCGAAAATTAAAATGGGCCCGCCAGGATTCGAACCTGGGACCAAGGGATTATGAGTCCCCTGCTCTGCCGCTGAGCTACAGGCCCATCTGCCATTTGATTTAATCACGCGACAGCGCCCGCGATCAATTCGAAAGCAACGCCGTGGAGCGGGCAGAGTCTGATTACCGCTGTTAACGCTTGCGCCGGGGAATTATTATTGGCCCCAGATCAAAAGGCAATGAACGGATCGGTGAATATGACCCGAACAGGGACATTATCGACTCGTTCGGGCAATTGCGGTTTGGCGGAACTTGTTTTATCCACGTAAACAATCACCGCCGCTCCAGAATTATCCTCAAGCGCCCCGAGGCCAACACCAAGCACTCCTGGTTTAGACATCAACTCGTGACGGTTTTGCTCCAACACCTTGCCAGCGTGATCGAGAGCTTGTTGTGGAAGTTCCAATCCCTGTCCTCCTGATGGTTGCGAGACGGTACTCGTGCACGTGCCGCCAACAAAGCTGATAGAATGTCCAAGCGCTGTTCCGACCTTGCTCAGAACCTCGCCGATGGGATTACCAATCGTGCTCGAACTGCTTCCCGCAAAGAGAAGTCCCACGGGCTGATGGCAGCTACCGTTAGTCACAATGAGCGAGCCCGAATCGCCGCCCGCACTGAAGCCGCTACCGTTAACGACGATCTGGTTCGTGTAGCTGATGACGTATTTTTTACCCTGGCCGCAACGGATCTGATACTGCACATTCACACTGGTATTGATCGACCCGATCGTTCCCGTGGTCGTTCCTGTGGTGCGCCCACTTTTTTCCACCGTCAAACCTACTGTCGGGGCCTTAACCACGCTGCTGATGGTCCCGATGCCTTGAATAAAACCGGTGGTATCCATCAGGCTGTCCCTGAGCAGCGCGATGGCAGCATCGACATTCGTCCCCAGTTTTGGAGCAGCGGTAAAGTCTGCGACGATCGTGGCTGGCCGGCAGCCGTTGTCGATCAAACCGGGTTGTGAAATATCTTCGCCGGGAGCTGCCTGGTCTTGACGCGCTAAAATATGATTGTTGCTAAGAATGTACTTGCTGGTGCCATTGGTGAGCAACGATCCGAGCGTGCCGCCACAGCAGAATGCACTGCTGATGTCGTTGACGTTGCTGCCCGACACACCCAAATGCGTGTTTCTGCTTTGATAAAGATTCGCAGCTTGCGTCAGCAGCGGGAATGTGCAGACGAAAGCGACCGTGAGAATTGATACGAGCGAAGAGATTTTGGGGTTAATCATAGTGAGCTCCAGCAGTCGGCTTTTTACCATAAAGTGTGGTAAAAGGGAAAGGATATTTTCGGCCGCTTGTTACGCGCCAGCGTTGAACTGTTGTACCGCTGCCGCCTCCTGAAGAAGCAAATCGAGCTTATTGAGATCGATCGGCTTAACGAGGTGATGCTTGAATCCGGCCTCCTGGCTTCTACGGATATCGTTCTCCATTCCAAAACCGGTAAGGGCAATTCCGAGAACGGGTCGCTCGGACCGCAACGTTTGCATCAGGTCGATGCCGCTACCGTCGGGCAAAGCGAGATCGCTAATGAGCACATCAAATTCCTCGGTCGCGCTTAGATCGACGGCGGATTGAAAATTTAGCGCCGATTGCACATGATAACCGCGCCGACGAAGTAAATTCGTAAGCGATCGGTTCGAATCTTCGTGATCTTCGACAAGGAGAATGCGCATCGGCTGGCGTTCCGGCAGCTTGGGTAAAGCCGCAGGGACAATTCGCGCCTCCGCTTTTTCACAGGTCGGAAAAACTAACGTGAACGTCGAGCCCTTGTCCCTGCCGACGCTTTGCGCGGTGATTGTTCCTTCATGCGCTTCAACAAGGGTTTTGCTAATCGCAAGTCCGAGACCCAGCCCACCCATTCGAGAACGGCCGCCTTGTTCGAACGCGTCGAAAATTTTCGGCAGTGCTTCCGTCTCAATCCCCAGGCCGGTATCAGCGATTTCGACACGCAGTTGTCCGCTGGAATCATTGCTGGTGGCAATAATGATTTGGCCATTGCTCGGTGTAAACTTCACCGCGTTGTTTATCAGATTCCAAAAGATCTGCTGCAATCGGGCGGGGTCTGCTCGCATATGCACCTTTTGTGCGCCGAGGTTAAGCGAGCGCGTTAGATGCTTGCGATCGATTTCCGGCTGACAGATCTCCAGCGCATTTTGCAGCAGAGTATGCGTATCAACGACTTCAAAATTGAGTTGCACCTTGCCTTTGCTAATGCGCGTCAGATCGAGCAGATCATCAATGAGCCGCGCCTCCAACTCCACGTTCCGGTGGATCATTCGCAGTGATTCGCGAATATTCTCCGGCACGGCGTCCTCATTTTCGAGTGTGAGGGTTGACGCAAGCACCGGGGTAAGGGGGGTGCGCAACTCATGACTGAGCGCGGCGAGAAATTGATCTTTCGCGAGATTGGAGCGCGCTTTTTCCGCCAGCTCAACGTTTGTCTTCTGCAACTCTTCCTGACGATTCTGGAGCTCCGCCGCAAGCGATTGCGATTGCTTAAGCAGGTTTTCCGTCCGGGTGTTTGCTTCGATGGTATGGAGGACAATGCCGATGCTCTCCGCTAACTCATCGAGAAACGCCTGGTGCGTCGAGTTGAAGCGTTCGAGCGACGAAAGTTCCAGGACCGCTTTGACCTCGCCTTCGAAGAGAATCGGCAGGACAACGATATTCGCAGGGCGCGACTCCCCCAGACCGGAGCTCACCTTTACGTAACCGTAGGGCACATCGGTCAGGAGAATGCGTTGTTTTTCCAGCGCCGCTTGCCCAACCAGACCCTCACCGAATTTGAAGCGATTCTTTGCGCCTCTCCGCTCGCGGTGCGCGTAGCTCACCAGGAGCTTAAGTTCAGGCTCTTTATTCGAGTTGTCGATGATATAAAACACGCCGTGTTGCGCGGTAACTACCGGGGCGAGCTCTGATAAGATCAATTTACCAACTGTCAGAAGGTCTCGTTGTCCCTGTAGCATGCGGGTGAACTTTGCCAGATTCGTCTTGAGCCAGTTTTGCTCCTCATTCCGCAATGTGGTGTCTTTCAAATTGCGGATCATTTCATTGATGTTGTCTTTAACGAACGCAACCTCGCCTTGCGCTTCCACCTGGATTGAACGGGTCAGATCGCCTTCCGTGACCGCCGTCGCAACGTCGGCGATGGCGCGAAGCTGGGTAGTCAGATTTGCTGCCAGCCGGTTGACGTTATCGGTCAAATCTCGCCATGTCCCCGCGGCGCCGGGCACGTTCGCCTGCCCGCCCAGTTTTCCTTCCACGCCCACTTCGCGCGCCACGGTGGTCACCTGATCGGCGAACGTCGCGAGCGTATCGATCATGTTGTTGATCGTCTCGGCGAGCTCGGCAATTTCGCCCTTCGCTTCAAGGAAAAGTTTGCGCTTCAAATCGCCATTTGCGACGGCCGTCACCACTTTGGCGATGCCACGCACCTGATCGGTCAGATTCGACGCCATAAAGTTGACGTTGTCCGTTAGATCTTTCCACGTGCCCGAAACGCCCTTCACCACCGCCTGGCCACCGAGCTTGCCTTCCATGCCGACTTCATGCGCCACGCGCGTGACTTCATCAGCAAACGACGACAGCTGGTCCACCATCGTGTTGACCGTATTCTTCAATTCGAGAATTTCGCCTTTAACGTCCACGGTGATCTTCTTAGACAGATCGCCCGTGGCCACCGCCGTCGTCACGGCGGCAATGTTGCGCACTTGTGTCGTAAGATTCGACGCCATGAAATTGACCGAATCGGTCAAGTCCTTCCACGTGCCGGCAACGCCTCTCACATCGGCCTGGCCACCGAGTTTACCCTCGGTGCCGACCTCGCGGGCGACGCGCGTCACTTCCGCCGCGAACGACGAAAGCTGATCGACCATCGTGTTGATGGTGTTCTTCAGGACCAAAATCTCGCCTCTGACATCCACTGTGATTTTTTTGGACAAATCGCCCTTGGCCACAGCGGCGATCACCGCGTCGATGTTGCGCACCTGACTCGTCAGGTTGCCTGCCATCAGATTCACGTTGTCAGTCAGGTCCTTCCACGTGCCGGCGACACCTTTCACGTTGGCCTGACCGCCGAGCTTGCCCTCAGTGCCGACTTCACGCGCCACCCGCGTTACCTCTGACGCAAACGAGCGCAGCTGGTCCACCATCGTATTAATCGTGTCCTTGAGCTGGAGAATTTCGCCCTGCACATCGACAGTGATCTTTTTGGACAAGTCGCCACTGGCCACTGCCGTCGTCACATCGGCAATGTTGCGCACTTGTCCTGTGAGATTGGACGCCATCGAGTTCACCGAGTCAGTCAGGTCCTTCCACGTTCCAGCGACACCCTGGACAGCAGCTTGGCCACCGAGTTTTCCTTCCGTACCGACTTCGCGTGCCACACGCGTCACTTCCGATGCGAAAGATGAAAGCTGGTCCACCATGGTGTTGATGACGTTTTTGATTTGTAGAATCTCGCCACGCACGTCCACAGTGATTTTTTGGGTCAAGTCACCGCTGGCAATAGCGGTCGCCACCTTCGACATGTCGCGCAGTTGCACCGTGAGATTGGACGCCATGAGGTTGACCTTGTCCGTTAAGTCTTTCCACGTGCCGGCAACGCCTCTCACATCGGCCTGACCGCCGAGTTTCCCTTCCGTGCCGACCTCGCGCGCCACGCGCGTGACTTCTGCCGCGAACGACGAAAGCTGATCAACCATCGTATTGATGGTGTTTTTCAGTTCCAGAATTTCGCCTTTGACCTTGACCGTGATTTTCTTCGAGAGATCACCATTGGCCACAGCTGTTGTCACCGTCGCGATGTTGCGGACTTGCGAGGTGAGGTTGGACGCCATCGAGTTCACCGAGTCGGTCAAATCTTTCCACGTCCCCGAAACCCCTTCGACTTTCGCCTGACCGCCGAGAATACCTTCCGTGCCTACCTCGCGCGCCACCCGTGTCACTTCCGACGCGAACGAACGAAGCTGATCCACCATCCTGTTGATGGTGTCCTTCAATTCGAGGAGTTCGCCGCGGACGTCCACCGTGATTTTCTTCGCAAGGTCACCGTTCGCTACCGCGGTTGTCACTGCCGCGATGTTGCGAACCTGCGAAGTGAGATTCGACGCCATGAGGTTCACGTTGTCGGTCAAATCTTTCCAAGTTCCGGCGACGCCCTTGACTTTTGCCTGGCCGCCGAGCTTGCCTTCCGTGCCCACTTCGCGCGCCACGCGGGTTACCTCGGAGGCAAAAGCGCCAAGCTGCCCGACCATCGCATTTACAGTTTTGGCCGTGTGCAAAAACTCCCCCTTCAATGGGCGGCCTTCGATCTCAGTTGCCATCGTTTCGGATAAATCTCCCTTCGCGACAGCGCCGATCACGCGCGCCATTTCGCTCGTTGGATGAACTAGGTCCCCGATCAAAACGTTGACGCGTCCGATGACATCGGCCCAAGAGTCGGACACGTCACCGAGCGACGCCCGCTGTCTGATCCGGCCTTCTTTTCCAACTACATGCACAATCCGCTCCAATTCCTTCGCCATGCGCTGATTGGTTCTGATTACGTCATTAAATGTATCCGCGATCTTGCCCGCCACGCCGGTCCAGTCGTCCGGCAGTCGCGCTGAAAAATCACCGCGTTTGAACGCCATCAAAGCTGCGAGCAGTTGCCTCGTATCAAGTTCGCTTCCGTTCGGGCGCGGTCGATTTGTTCGTTGCGCCTTTTTAATGAGAGGAGCTTTGTTCATAAAAGTGGGGTGGTTAGAGAAATCAGCTTCTCTTCGCTGTCGCGAATCCGACGCGTGAGATCGAAAGAGATCATATAGCAGCGCCGCAATGTAATCGCTTAATCAATCGCACTAAGCTGTATTTTCTCCAACAAACTGACACGCAACCGGCTTTGTTGCGCGAAAAAGCCGCCTATCGCCAAATTCCCGCGCGAGGATGCCTTGAACTAGATGGTCGCGCCCTGCTGTCAAGAAGGAAGCAGCCCGCGCAGGCTGCGCAATCGGAAGCCGAAAAAGATTGCCAGAATGCCGAAGACGATTGCGTATGACGCGATGAGCCAAAGCAGAGCCAGCGCACCCGGAGCCGGATTCCAGAGAAGCAGCACGGCGAAAATAATTGATAACAGCCCCATCAGGATAAGGAGCCACTCGCCCTTAATCTCCTTGCGCAGTTTGATTGCCAACGCAATCTCAGTCGCTCCGATCATCAGCGCCCAAGCCGCGATGTAAATGATCAGTGCTAGCGCGGTTATTCCAGGCGCACGGAACGTAAGAAGTCCGACGATAATCCCAAGAATTCCGATGACCAGATGAAAACCCCAATCTGGATCAGAAGCGCGACCCGCGGTCGCGCCTACAACGCGAAATACGCCGTCCACCAGCACCCACGCTCCAAAAAATATCACCAGCGTCGCGAGCGTCAGACCCGGATACGCGAACGCCATAAGGCCGAAGATAATTCCACAGATGCCTCTAACAACCGGCACCCACCAATTGCGTTTCAAAGCTTCGATCATCATTTCTTCTTTCTAGCGCGCCCCACAATCTCTGAAAAGCACAAAATTGCGATTTATCCAAGGGCAAGCCGCGTTTAGCCTTTAGCCCTGATCATTCAGTCGTTCACCAAGATAGGCTCGAAAGTCAGGCGCGCTTGCCTTGCGGAGAACATGCCTGATCCAAGCTTCACGCTCGAATGACTGGAGGCGTAAATCCCACACGCACACCGATGAATCACAGCTTTTTCCAGGAATAAGGGCATTCGGATCGCCAGACCTCGAAAGGAATACCCGATGAAACAGCTCGTTCTCGTTTCCCCAGTAATCCACAAACACGACGCACGCATCTCTGCCGTCGTGCGCACCAACAAATCCAACCTTGTAATTGTTCCGGGCAGCATGGCGCAATTCTTCTGTTGCGATCCGTTTTGCTGCTTCAAGAAGTTTTGGTCGCGGTAAGTCCCGCCGCCAGGCGATCCCGTAAAGCTTCATCCGCCAGGCATCGATTGTTAAGAGCTCGATGAATCGAAAGGAGCGTGCTTCGTAAGCTTCCACGGTTCTAAAATAGTGCTAGCTGCTGGCTTGTCCGCCGGAATGACGCGGTCGAAAGCTTAGGACGCTCACTGATTCCGGCCCGCCGACAGCCGACTTCGAAAAGCGATGCGATCTGCTCTGCGAAAATGCCTTCGCCTGTCATGCGCTTGTGCCACTGCGAATTATTCAGACGATCTCCACGCATATGTCGGATTCGCCCTAGGACCTTTTCTTTTCGATCGGGAAAATGTCCGTCGAGCCAATGCTCGAATAACGGCGCCACTGCCCACGGCAGCCGAATGATTGTGTAACCGGCAAATTGCGCGCCCGCTTCCGCGCACGCTTCCAGGATCTTTGGACCTTCGTGATCAGTCAATCCGGGAATGATCGGCGCAACCATGACGCCAACTGGAATCTTAGCCGCACGAAGTTGCCGGATCGTGTCGAGCCGCGCTTCGGGTGAAGAAGTTCGCGGTTCCAGCACGCGTTGCAAATTCGGATCGAGTGACGTAACGGAAATATTCACCGCAACTGCTTTGCAATCTGCAAGCTCGCGCAAAAGATCGACATCTCGCGTAACTAGGCGATTTTTTGTAATAACCGCGACCGGATTACGAAATTTTGCGAGCACTTCGAGGCAACCACGTGTGATGCGCAATTTTCTCTCAACCGGCTGGTATGGATCCGTCACGCCGCTCATGACGAGCGTCTGCGGCTGCCAGCGCGGCGATTCCAGCTCCGCTCGCAACAGTTGCGGCGCATTCGTTTTCACCATGATCTTACTCTCGAAATCGAGTCCGGCGGAGAAGCCCAGATACTCGTGCGTCGGTCGCGCGTAGCAATAAATACATCCGTGCTCACAACCGCGATATGGATTCACGCTCGTCTCGAAACCAACATCAGGACTGTTATTGCGCGTGATGATCGATTTTGTGTCGTCGCGAAAGTATTCCGTTCGGCGGCGCGGCCGTTCCTCGTTAGGGTCGAGCTGAAGGAGATCAGCGTCGCAAAGATCGACATGGAGTTTCTCGAATCGGTTTGCTGGATTCCATGAAGCGCCTCGCCCGCGGGTGGCTGGCAAGGGCGGCGGCGTTTCATCGACGATTGACACAAACTTCTTTTTCGCAGTCTTAGTCCCGTTGCTCACGCCTTTAAGTTCACATGAACATAGTCGGCAGTCGAGCACATTTTGCGGGAAGCGCACGCGCCCTCGCGTGCTGCGATTGGTGGCCTCGCCAATCGCCCTGAACCCGATCCACTGGCCCCAAGCGAGCACCTTGACATAAGCGCGCGCTTATCGAAGGTGCTAACCCACTTTATCGGACGAGTTCCTGTGTTCTTCAAACTCAAACGTCCACCAGCTGCAAAACTGGATTTCATCATCGCCGGCGCGCAAAAAGCTGGAACCAGCGCGTTGGCCGATCTTCTCGACGGGCATCCAAAAATCAAGATGCCGCACAAAGACGAGTTGCACCGTACCATTCAGCCAGCTCGCCATTTTTTTGATGACGAAGAGCGGTTTGCCCGAACGGAGATTGATTACACGTCTCTGCAGAGGGGCTGTGCGCGCAAAGGCAAAGCGACTCTGCTCGGCTCCTGCACTCCAATTTACATCTATTGGAGACCCGCCATGGAGCGAATCTGGAACTACAACAATCAGCTCAAGCTTCTGATCCTGTTGCGGAATCCAGCGGATCGCGCTTTCTCCCACTGGAACATGCAGCGAGATCGCGGCCTGGAGAATCTCGATTTCCTAGCGGCGGTGCAGGAGGAAAAAAATCGCGCCCGGCAAGCTGTGCCCTTCCAACTGCGCAAATTCTCTTATGTGGACCGCGGTTTTTACGCAGAACAAATAGAGCGGGTATTCCGATATTTTCCTCGTGAGCAGGTCCATGCGATAAAGTTTGAACACTTTCGCCGTAACGCACGCCAAGCGCTCGATTCGGTCTGCAATTCTCTCGGCGTCGAGCCGCTGAAGAATCTAAACAACGTCGAAACCGGTTCGACGCCTTATGCGCGCAAGATGACCAGCAGCGAAAGGCAATATCTTGTCGATCTTTACAGGAGCGATGTCGAGCGGCTCGAGAAACTTCTCGGCTGGGATTGCTCCGACTGGAAAAAAGTGTGATCACTGCCGCCCTTGCTCGCGGGGGACCTGATGGCAAAATAACCGGCGCACATTTTTGTCGACGGAGGGGTGGCAGAGCGGTTAATTGCGCCGGTCTTGAAAACCGGAAGGCCGAAAGGCCTCGTGAGTTCGAATCTCACCCCCTCCGCATCTAATTTTCGATTCTCGATTGCCGATTTGCGATTTGTCGCAAAAGAAAATGCGCCACTAGAAGCGCGCAGAGAATTCCGAGAATTGCGGCGCACACAACATCGGACAAATAGTGCGCGCCGCTATACATCCGCGACAGTCCGATCGAGATTGGAATTGGGATACAGGCGAGACCAATTCGCCAGCTTGCGAAAAACAAAACGCCAAAAAAGGCGACGGATGCTGCAACATGACCGGACGGGAACGAGTGATATTTGGTGCTGCTGAAGCGCGACCAGTACAAAACCTCTTCCATCTTCACTGACGGACGCGCACGGGCTGTTACGATTTTGATGCCACGTCCAACAAGGCCGGCCAGCGCGAGAGCAATCAACATCGACAAAAAGACGCGCGTCCATTTTTTATTGCCGCACCGCCAGGCAATTCCGGTGAGAACGAGACCCAGCGCGAAATGTTCCGGCCAATCGCCGAGCCGGCTCACATTATGCATAAGATGAAGCAGCGCGCGATTCTGATGGTGTGCGACGAAGTCGCGCACAGCTGCGTCGAAATAGAACGCTGCCCCGATGGCAATCGCTGCTATCGCGACGCCGGTAAACCAATAGAAAACTGAGCTGCGCTTCACAAATGAGTTCCCGCCAGATTTGCCGGGCGCTATTTTGAGTCCGCACTTGAAATCCGCAATACGCAAATACGCGCTTCTCTTCGCCGGCTGCGTGCTGTTTCACGTCACCGGGACACGGAGTTTGCCGTTGATCGATCGCGACGAGCCGCGCTTCGCCGAAGCGTCACGCGAGATGACCGAGCACGGCGATTACGTCGTTCCCTACTTCAACAATCAGCGCCGTCTCGACAAGCCTCCTCTCACCTACTGGGCGCAGACGGCAAGTTACCGCATCTTTGGCGAAAACGATTTCGCCGCGCGTTCTCCGTCGGCTCTGGCGGCAGCTCTGACTGCGTTATTGATCTTTGCGTGGGGCCGCCGAATCGGTGGAGAGAAACTCGGCTGGTGGGCGGCAATTATTTTCACGCTATCGCTGCAGACATTCGTTCATGCAAAAGCCGCAGTCGCTGATATGTGGCTCGTTCTATTCGTCACGCTTGCGCACCGGAGCGGATACGAATTAATGCAATTCCCAACGCTCAACGCTCGGGGCTCAAGGCTCAATTCAGAGGAAATAAATCAAACATCAAAAATCAAGAATCAAACATCTCTTTGGTGGTGGACCTTTTATCTGTCGCTCGCGCTTGGTTTCCTGGCCAAAGGCCCAATCGCTTGGATACCGCTGCTTACAGTTGGATCGACAATTCTCTTTGTGCGTGGCGTGCCACTTGCTCGCCAGTTCAAATTCGTGCGCGGAATTTTGCTTGTGCTCGCGGTCGTTGCGCTCTGGGGAGTTCCGGCGCTGACTCGAACGTATGGAGAATTTTTCTTCGTCGGAATTGGCCGGAACGTCGTCGGTCGCTCATTTGCAACGATGGAAGGGCACGGCCCGAGTTCATTTGGGATGTATCTATTGCTCCTGCCGTTTTATTTTATCACGGTCTTTGTCACTTTTTTTCCGTGGTCGATCAAGATTCCCTATTTGACGGCGAGGTTGTGGCAACGCCGGGACAAGATCGACGATTACCTTCTCGCAGGCGTCGTCATCATTTTCGCCATCTTCACGTTCGTTACGACGAAACTGCCGCACTATACGTTACCCGCATTTCCATTGCTCGCGCTGCTGTTCGCTCGCGGATTGCTTGCCAGAAACGCAACGACATTTTTAAGGAACTGCGCCGCCGTATCGGCTGCGGCATATCTGGTCATCGCGCTCGTTGTTCCGCCGCTCGTCGCCCGAACTTTTCCCGCGTATCAGCTGTTCCACCAATCACGGGCGTATTTGCAGCCGAATATGCAATTTGGCTCCGTTCAATTCGATGAGCCGAGCCTTGTCTGGTACTTTCGGGGCAGCGTTCGAGGTTTTCTCGCGCCACTGAATAGACGCAGCATAGCCGGGTTCATGGCGGCACCGGGGCCGCGGTTTGTAATCGTGCCGAGTTCATTGTCCGCGATGCTGTTCGCCGATCACCCTGAAAACTGGAAATTTTTCTCGACACGCGGCTTTAACATTGCGAATGGCAAACTTGTCGATCTGACGCTCGCGCTGAAACCAGAGTAAACGCATTGACTCTGAAAGCTTCCGCGAGTTGACGATTTAGTGATGTAACGATGTAACGTTGCAACAATTCCCATGATCACGTTTCTCGATGGCAGACTTGTCGGCGCGTTGCCTACGCAGGCGATTATTGACGTCAGCGGCGTCGGCTACGAAGTCTTCATTCCGCTCTCGAGCTACGATAAACTGCCTGCCGTCGGCGAACCTATTCGTATTCTTACTCATTTGGCCGTTCGCGAAGACGCTCATGTGCTTTACGGATTCATGACTGCCGCCGAACGCGACCTTTTCCGATTGCTAGTTAACAATGTCAGCGGCATCGGACCGAAACTCGCGCTCGCAGTCTTGAGCGGAATGAGCGTGAACAATTTCAAAGCTGCTGTTGTAAATTCTGATGTCCCGGTGATTGCGAAAATCAGCGGGCTGGGGAGAAAGACGGCTGAGCGAATCGTTCTCGAATTGAAAGATAAACTCGGCGTCGCTGCGGCTTGGGAAGCAGCCAGCGCCGTCCACGCGCCGACGCCCGAGCAGAAGCAGGCCAATGAAGCCGTGCTCGCGCTGATTGCGCTCGGATACAAACAAGTCGAAGCGCACAAAGCCGTGCGCGAGATTCAGGAGAAAGGCGAAGCCAAATCGGCGGAAGAACTCGTCAGACTCGCACTCAAGCGCATGGCCGCGGGAAGATGATGGATGTTTGATGGATGATGTTCGATGGTCGATGTGTACCTCAGGGATCGCGCCACATTGAAATCAAACCTCGAACTTCAAACTTCAAACCTCCCAGGCGTCACCGAGAGCGAAAGGCTCGAAGCCATCCGTTCAGCATTTCCCAAGGAAGGGCTATTAGCGGAAAAGGAGTGGCTGCTTTCGCCCGATGCTTTCCCGATCGAGAGGAAATTTCTGGCCGAACTCGAACAGCTCGGGCATCGGCTGCGAGTTTTTCAACGCGCCTGCAATCAGCTTTATCAACTGAGCGTCAAAGGCAAGCAACCATCGTGGGTCGCGCGCTATTTGGACGCAGGCAAACCGGCGGAGCTGATTGAATTTTCGCGCCGGAAAGAAATTCGCGACAATTTGCCACGAGTCATTCGGCCGGACCTCATTCTGACGGAAAGCGGCTACGTCATCGCTGAGATCGATTCGGTTCCCGGCGGGATCGGATTAACCGGGTGGCTGAATCAGACCTATTCGAGTTTCGATTCTCAAATTATCGGCGGCACGAACGGAATGCTCGATGGCTTTAGGTCCGTGCTGCCAGACGGTGGCGACATCGTAATCTCGCAAGAGGCGGCAACGTATCGGCCGGAGATGGAATGGATGGCGGCGCGATTAAAGCAAACATCAAACTCGCCACAGGACGAGTCCATCCGACTGGCGGACATCAAACATCAAACATCCGTATGGCGCGTTGTGCCGGCGGAAAATTACGAACCCCAGGATGGGCGCACCGTGTATCGCTTTTTCGAGCTGTTTGATCTGCCGAACATTCCCAAGATCGAAAACACCCTGCGTGCAAACGCCGAGGGACGGATCACGATCAGGCCGCCAATCAAACCCTACTTGGAAGAAAAGATGTGGTTTGCACTTTTCTGGATGCACCCGCTTCGCGAGTTCTGGCGACGCGAGCTCGGCGAGAAGTATTTCATTAAGCTGCGAGAAGCGATTCCCTATTCGTGGTTGCTCGACCCGACGCCGTTGCCACAGCATGCAGTCGTTCCACGTCTTGAAATCCAGAATTGGCGCGAAGCCGCGAAGTTCAGTCAAAAAGATCGCGAGCTTCTTTTGAAAGTGAGCGGGTTTTCGCCGCTCGGCTGGGGCAGCCGCGGCATTGCGCTCGGCAGCGATCTTCCGCACGCCGAATGGGAAAAGCGAATCGAGCACGCGCTCGCGACATTCGAATCATCACCAACGATTCTGCAGCGTTTTCACAAGGGCCGGCAGTTTGAGCACCGTTATTGGGAATCGAACTCAGGCGAACTAAGAACAATGAAAGGCCGGGTGCGTCTTTGTCCGTATTATTTCGTCGAAGGCGATCGCGTGAAATTACGCGGCGCCCTGGCCACAATTGCCCCGACAGACAAGAAATTTTTGCACGGGATGAGCGAGGCGATTCTGGTGCCGTCGCGAAGCGGTGACAAGTCCACCTTTAGAGACTGAGTTATCTCAAGCAATAGATGTGCTTCGGCCAATCTAATCAATCGCAGTCAATGTGGCGCATTGAAAATAGTCCAGTGCTTATTTTGAGGAGCGCACGCGCCTTCGCGTGCATTCGCGGCGCCCCCGGCGCGAGCCTCTCACAGCGTAACTGCCCTGTGGCCCTGAACCTTCCCAGCGATTTGCGAGGGCGCCAATCGCAGCACGCGAGGCGCGCGCGCTCCCCAGAGTTCGCGGCGATCAAAGCGCTTTGGTTAGACAAGACATCTTATTGCTTTTTCCGCGCGCACCAATGCAAAGCTAGCGCCGGTACAAGAAAGAAAAATACGAGCACGACCCGCAGCTCGATGAAGAACATCAAGACCAATCTTCCAAATTCCTTTTCGTCGATCTTAAAGAAGTGCGTCGCCCATGAGACGGCCGTGTTCCAAAGCAGTGTCGTCGCTGCAAAATAGAACAACGCGAATACGAGGCCGATGATGAACGCGGCGAAGAAGAAGTTCCGGAAGAAAATGATTTTTTCGCGTTCCATGCCGCGATTATTCACTTCAGCGAAGCTAGATCAATCACAAACCGGCCGCTCGAAATCAAACGGGGCCAACGGCGAAATGGCATTTTTACTGCGTAGCCTTTAACGGGAATCATGATACCGGCAGATTTACGCGACCCGGTGCGACCGGCAAATGTTTTGAATCGAGCGCACTTTTAAACGTGCAAAAGTAACGTGATTCCCTCAAAAGAAGTCCATGACTATCACAAAAAATCTCGGAATGCTCTTGCTCGCGATCTATCTGATTCTTGTTGGAATCATGACGCTCGTTCACATCGCTATCCCCGTAATCGTGACTGGAATTTTAGCGCTTGTGGCAGGTATTTTGATTCTCATCGGTCGATAAACGAGGTAGCCGCAAAGCTCGGCCGGTTCAGGTGAACCGTCCCTACTACACCGCTGCATGCGTAGGTAGGGGCGATTGACTCCGAAAGCTTTCGCGAGTTGACCTCAATCGTTCCCACGAGGCATCACAGGATGCCGACAGCTCGCGAAATGAGCAAAACAACAATGCTCAGTGAAATGAAAATTTGGCACATCGTGAGACCTTTCGCCCAGCGAGCTAACACTGGCGCATCAGTGGGTCCGAAGGTGGAACTCGTGGTGAACGCAATAAAAAGGTAATCAACGAAACCTGGACGCCAGCCTTCCACGCTGAATCGTCCGCGCTCGATTTTCTCAATCTGCATCTGCGGAAACACAAAACTGCGGCTGCCAAATTCGCGGCGGTTGTCGCGCATGGTCGGGCCACCGCCATCAAGCCGCCAGTACCACAGGGCAAACACCAGCACGTTTGCGAGCCACAGTTCGGCACCTGAGAACAAGAGAGGAAGCGGGGCTTGTTTCTGACCGGGCAAAGTCCGGACCAGCAGTGCGACGGACCCAATTAACGCCAACGTGATGATTGCGTTGATTACGATGCCGAGCGCGTGGTTGAGGGAATGACGCCCCATGCGATGGGTCATGATGGTGGGGACGAGCATCACCGCGATTATCGCCGGCAGAAGCCACGTAGGACCGACCGTGAACCACGGCGGGAGCGCTGCATAAATGCAACCGACGGCGATTAGCGCCAGAAGCGCTTGCCAGCGCGGTTCTGGTTTATCGACGCGACCTGCCGAAGCGTTCATCACCTCGGCTATAACCAAAATCCGTGGCTCATGCGAGGCTCCACTTTCGCGCACTCCGGATTGCAAATCCCCGCACCTCAATTCTCCCTCTCGGAGGCGAGCAATTTACCGATGTTCCGAGCAAGAAGACTAGCCACAAATTTACACGGATGAAACACAGACAGAAATCTGTGTCGATCTGTGTTCATCTGTGGCTCATAGTCTTTGGATTGTGCGCGAACTTCTGATCACGCTTGCAATTCTTATCGCATGCATCACTGCGATATTGGCGTCATGGATTTTTGGTGGTCGCCAGCTCTCATTGTTCATCGATCGGTTCGGAACAGTTGAAATCGATTCAGCGAAAATAAACTCAATCGCTTACGAAGGCAGCGGAACTGGCGGCATCCTTATTGTTAATGATGCCGGATTAAGTCTCAACGAGACCGCACCGAATCTGTCTCCCAGCATGGGTTCGACAAAAGACAATCAATTTGCTTTGGCGAGCGGAGGCAAGGTTTTCGCTTTTGGCCGACTGGGCTCCGCGGCAGAAAGTGCCAGCGACCATCTCGCGACGACGACGCCCGCAGGGGACGACGCCTCCCTTGTAACGCGCCGCAGTATTGTTAGTTGGCCGACGCCATTCGATCTCAATTTCATGACCGGCCAGTCGCCATCATGGAAACGGCACATTTATTATCAGCTTCGCTGGAAAAAATCTTCCGGCGCAACATTGGAAATGCTTTGGCGTTACGAGCAATACTTCTATCCGCGCAACGGCTGGGGAAGCGGATTTATGACGCGCGAAGGTTCGACGGGTCTGATTCGTCTTGATATCCGCCCGTAGCTGAAGGCCAGCTTGTCTGTAGCGCACTTCGCTGCATCGTTTAGGTGTGCGATTTTCGCGCAAGTTTCAAAAGCTTTTTTCCGTCGACGCAGCGCAGAGCTTGTGGGAGCACGCTTGTCGCTGGACGCATCCGGTGAGTGCGCGGCGGATTCTCGCCACGATTGATCGGGCCGAATTAGAAAAGATCCGCGAACGTTATCCTTACCGGCCTAACGCGCGAAGGATTAACGCCTACGAAGACGCAGCCTACTGGATCGGCATCAATGTCAAGCATGTGCAGGACCTTTGGCTTGATCGCGCGCCGTCGCTTCAGATTCTCGATCTTGGCTGCGGCGCCGGTTATTTTCTCTACCTCTGCCAGCTCTTCGGCCATGAAGGACTCGGCCTCGACCCGGACGACGAACCTTTCTTCCGCGGCACAACCAAGCTCCTCGGCGTTCGCCGCGTGATTGCACGAATCACTCCGCAAACGCCGCTGCCCGATCTGGGAAGAAAATTCGACCTCGTCTCCGGACATCGCGTCTGTTTTCACCGGATCGCACGGGACGAAGAAGGGATATGGAAGGAGTGGGCTCCTGCCGATTGGAAATTTTTCATCAACGACATCCGGACACGATTTCTCAAGCCTAATGGCCGGCTCCTGCTGGAATTCAATCCACGGCGGGATGGTTCTTCATTTTTTACTGAAGAACTGCGCACGTGTTTCTTGTCGCAAGGCGCGCGCATCTTTCGTCGAAAAGCGCTACTCGCAGCGGACCCAAACGAATGTCCGCGTTTTAAGCAGATTTGAATCCGGGGAGCGCATGCGCCCTCGCGTGCTGGCGATCGCGCCCTCGCGATCGCGAACTTTTCCTTGTAACGCAATTGCTAATGGAACGGGTGTTTCGGCGCGGCGCGGAAACGTACACGCGAGCCGCTCCCCAATCCAGTCGGTCGAATCGACAATCTCGCCTGACGCGGCTGTTCTTGGTCAGGCTCTACCGATTGTTAACCACTTGCGCCGCAGGTTTGCTCGTTTCAAGCTCTGCGCTCACCTTTTGGATTTGCGCGGCCTGCT
>QHPD01000045.1 GCA_003218975.1 Verrucomicrobiota bacterium | reverse complement strand
GAATAAACACGAATTTTTGTTTTAGAGAGGCGGGCGCCGCGGCGACCGCAAATGTTCATGGATCTGCGCGTGAGCAGCCTTCGCAATTGCTACGGCTTGCCAAGGGACACGCGCACTTGCAGTCGTCCGGCTTTGGTAGGGGCGGTTTACCCAAACCGCCCGGGCGATTGGGGTCAATTGCCCCTACCTATTTTCTCTTTTTTGCGTAGCCACGGCGCTGTGCGCGTCTGGGATTGGGGAGCATGTGCGTCCTCGTCCGCCACAGGTCCGCACACAGGACGGATTCGTCCGAAGGCGAAACGGATTCGCCGTGGCGAACGTGTTAGTCGTTGCGTCTCGCGACGACTAAGTTCTCTCAATTAACCACGGAGAGCACGAAGAATACGGAGGATCGGACAGAATGAACGAAATGTGACAAAATTCATTCTGAAAATTCTGTTAATTCTGTCCAAGATTCCTTCTTCTTTTTTTCGTGGTCTCTGTGTTCGTCGTGGTGAAAACCAGAGCGGACTTGTCGGGTTCTTTGGTCAGAAGTTCGTGCTGTCGGGACAACAGCACCAGCACCTGAGACGCGTGCGCTCCCGGATCCAATTGGTTCGTGTTAATTAGTGTTGATTGGCGGTTACTCCAATTAGTTGAATCAATCTGTGGGAACGGTCCGTCTTTTTAAATCGCTCAATCACGATCAGCGCAACACGTTCGTTGCCTGTTTTCTCGGATGGACGCTGGATGCGTTCGATTTTTTTCTGCTGACGTTTGTGATCGTGCCGATGGCACACGATTTCAGCACCAGCGTCGCCGATCTTGGCTACGCGATCACGATCACCCTGGCAATGCGTCCCGTGGGCGCGTTCATCTTCGGCTTGCTCGGCGACCGGTTCGGGCGGCGGCTCCCGCTCATGATCGACATCGTTTTTTATTCGCTCATGGAATTGCTCACCGCGTTTTCCCCAAACTACACCGTACTGCTCGTCTTTCGCGCGCTTTACGGGATTGGCATGGGCGGCGAATGGGGACTGGGCGCATCACTGACGATGGAATCGCTGCCGGCGGACTCGCGCGGATTGTTCTCCGGAATTTTGCAGCAGGGATACATGTTCGGATATTTGTTTGCCGCGGCGGTTTACGGGATCGTGTTCCCCATATTTGGCTGGCGCGCGTTGTTTGTGGTCGGCGCGCTCCCAGCGCTGTTGGTGATTTACATTCGCGCCAAGGTTCCCGAATCGCCGGTGTGGCTGCGGCAAAAACCGACGATGAACTTCTGGGCAAGCCTGGGCGAGATCCTCAAGCGGGACTGGCTGTTGTTCATCTACGTCATTCTGCTAATGACGGCTTTCAACGCCATGTCGCACGGCACCCAGGACATGTATCAGACTTTTCTGGGCGAACAACGCGGCCTCAGCGTGAAGGCAAAATCGATTATTGGAATTATCTACGCCGTTGGCGCGATCTGCGGCGGGATTCTGGTCGGCCATCTTTCGCAGAAGTTTGGCCGTCGTCGATTGATCATTCTCAGCGCGGTGTGCGGCATCATTTTGATTCCCGCATGGGTTTTTTCGCCCGCGTTGTCGATGCTCGTTGCAGGCGGATTTTTGATGCAGTTCATGGTACAAGGCGCGTGGGGAATTGTGCCGGTGCATTTAAATGAGCTATCACCAGGCGAGGTGCGCGGGACGTTCCCCGGGTTTGCCTATCAACTTGGCAATCTGTTCGCGGCGAATACGGCAGTGGTGGAGGCGCGGCTAGCCGATCATTTCCGTAACGCAAGCGGGCACCCCGATTATGCGAAAGCGCTGGCTCTTTTTTCCTTTGTTATTTTCCTTGCGGTGATCGTGCTGGCCGCAATTGGACGCGAAGAGCGCGGGAAAGAATTTTAAGATTTTCTAACCACGAATGAACACCAATGGACACGAATTCATCGGATTGGGGAGCACGCGCGCCCTCGTCCGCCACAGGTCCGCACACACGACGGATTCGTCAGCAGGCAAAACGGATTCACCGCGACGACCAGCTCGCCACGGGACGAGTCCGTCCGACTGGCGGACACCCGAGGCGGGTGCGCTCCCCAGACCTACCGTTGCGAACTGGTTGGCGTCACGCCCGTGCCATTACTGGTAGGCTGCGGCTGCGATTGCGCCGCGACTTGAGCAGAACCGCGATAAACTCCCGGCCCGTACCGCTGGTCGACAATTGCGTTCGCAATTCGGTCTGCCAGCAGCTCGCGATACTCCCAGTCGCGCGCTTGGTTGCCCTCGGCTCGATTGCTCAAGAATCCGCACTCCACCAGAACGGCCGGGCACGTTGCCAGCCGCAGGACGCGAAAATTAGCCGTGTGCACCCCACGATTGGCCGAGTGCGGGATGGTCATCAGCTTGCCTTGGATCTGATTCGCCAGATCGAAAGAAGCGCTCGAGTGATAGTAAGTCTCGAATCCGTGGATCCCGCGCCGGCGCGAATCATTAAAATGGATGCTGACAAAGATCGCTTTTTTTTGCGCATTCTCTATACTGACTCGATCATTCAAGGGGATAAACACGTCCGACGATCGCGTCATGACTGTTTTTACTTGCGATTCGCGCAGCTTGCGCTCCAGCCGCTGGGCCACATCGAGCGTGGCCATCTTCTCCGGCGGGCCGTAGCGGCGATACGCACCGTTATCTTTGCCTCCGTGGCCGGCGTCCACTACAACCGTGTCAAACGTTTTGGTAGTGTTTTTGACCGCGGTCTTGGGCGTGGTGGCGCAAGCGCCCAGTAGAATCAGCGAACCGATAGCGAGAACGGGGCTGATTACACGCAGCATTCGAAACAGATAGCTGCAAGCGGGCTCGCTGGCAAAAATTTTTGCAGGGTTTGGTTTGGGGGAGCACACGCGCCTCGTCCGCCACAGGACGGATTCGCCGTGGCGACCAACTCGCCACGGGACGACTCCGTCCGACTGGCGGACACCCGAGACGGTCCGCTTCCAAGGATTGCGGCGATTAAGGTTAATCGCCCCTACCTATTTGGCCACTTCGCGCATTTCCCATCGGGCAGGGTGTAGAGTTCCCCATTTTTCCGTCGTCGCATAGAAAAAGCACTTGTTTTTTGCGCGTCCGCACTTAAAGCCTTTAACTCTTTTTATGATCTTCCGATTCGCGATTTTGTCTTTGCTTCTGGCATTGGACTTTTCGATGTGTAAAAGGCAGCCGAGTGCCGCCCCTGGGTCTCAGCCATCCTCCTCGTCGCCGGCGCCCAGTGCAGCCGGCCCGGCGGCGTCAGCACCTTCAAAAATCACCAAGCCCGTTGTCGATCAAACCGCCCAGACCCTTATCTTTTGTTATCATCGCTTGGTGGACAAAGTTCGCTATCCGGGCACCGAGATCACACCGGCTGCGTTTGAAGCCCAAATGAAGGAACTCAAGGACCGCGGCATCACGGTCATTCCAATGCAGGATTTGCTCGCATGGAAGCGGAGTGAAAAGAACATACCGCCGCGATGCGCGGTGATCACCTTCGATGACGGCTGGAAATCGCAATACGAAGTCGCGTGGCCGATCATGAAAAAATTCGGTTACCCGTTCACGATGTTCCTCTACTGCGAAGGCGTTGCCGGTGGCAGTCTGGGTGGTGGACAGGCGATTACGTGGGAACAGCTTGCCGATATGCGCGACAACGGGATCGATATTGAAGCGCACTCGGCGACGCACCAGGATTTGCGCGAAGGGCATACCGTCATGGTGATTGAGCCCGGCGGCAAGCGAACCAAAAAGAAGCTGACTGGCGCCGAATACGAGCAATGGCTCCAAAACGAAGTCGTCGGCTGCAAACAGCTGCTCGAGCAGCGACTCGGGATCAAGGTGAACTGCTTTGCGGTGCCGTTTGGAAATTACAACGACCATGTCAAAGAAGTTGCGCGAAATGCCGGTTACGAAGCGATGTTTACCGTTTACGGTCAGCCCATCACTTTTACCTCTCCGCTCAATTCCCTTGGCCGTTACGCGATTGAAGCGAACAAGCCGAAAGTCTTTGCCGATGCGGTCAAAATGATTGGCGCTCCAACGAGTGGCGGCGCACCAGTGGCTGAAGTTGGCGCGAAAGATCTCTCCACCCAGCCGGCGGACGGTGAAACCGCGCGCACGGCTCTTCCGCTCATCAAAGCTAATCTCAGCGGAGTCGGCGCGATCGATCCCCAAAGCGTGCAGCTCCGTATAAGCGGACTTGGCGTCGTGCCCGCGAGCTATGATCCCAAGACCGGCACGGTTTCGTATCAAGTGACGCAAAAGCTCAGGGAAAAGAGTTGCACGGTGATTCTAAGCGCAAAATCGGAAGGCAAGAAAATCGAAGCACATTGGACGTTTGGAGTTGAGGAAGCTCCTGCGACGCCGGCAAAACCAACTCCTTCGCCTGCGCGCAAAAAGTAAACGCGCGATGGCGATTTGGATACCGCATGCATCTCGCGTGCTGGCGAGCGCGTCCTCGCGATCGCGAGCTGTTGGAAACGCCACATTTCAAGACGCAATGAGCCACAATGAAAGATTGTTTCGGCGCGACGCCGAAACCAACACGCGAGACGCATATGCTACCCAGAACGCGGCGCAACGCTTCTAAAGCATGTTCTCACAACTCAGCGATAAATTGCAGGAAATTTTCAAGGACCTGCGCGGACATGGCACGATCAATGAATTAAATATCGACGCGGCGCTCCGTGAGGTTCGCCTCGCGTTACTCGAAGCGGACGTTGATTTTCATGTCGCCAAAAAATTCGTTGCCCGCGTAAAAGAGAAAGCACTGGGCGAGGCCGTGCTCCGTAGCATTACGCCTGGGCAGCAGATCATAAAAATTTTTCACGATGAATTGACCGCGCTGCTCGGTGGGGATGCGGAGCCGCTTCGTCTGGAAAACAGCACGCGGATTTTGATTGTCGGCCTCAACGGTTCAGGCAAAACAACTTCGGCCGCCAAGCTGGCACTCTCTTTGAAGAAACAAGGTCATGCGCCGTCTCTGGTCGCGTGTGATTTGCAACGGCCCGCAGCGATCGAACAACTCGCAACCCTCGGAAAACAAGTCGGCGTTCCTGTTTATGCGCCGGAGTCGGGCGAAAAAAATGTGCAACGCGTCGTCGCAGCCGCGCTTGGTAGGGCGCGACCGCCGGGCGCGCCGGGTGTGGACATCTTCGACACTGCGGGGCGACAGGAAATTGATGAGGCGCTCATGCGTGAACTCAGGGAACTCAAAGAATTTTTGCAGCCGCAGGAAACTTTGCTCGTCGTAGATGCCGCGACCGGCCAGCAAGCGGTGAGCGTGGCAACCCATTTCAACGAGGCTTTAGAAATCACGGGAATTATTTTGACCAAGCTCGATGGCGACGCGCGCGGCGGAGCAGCGTTGTCGATGCGCGAAGTCACGCGCCGGCCAATCAAATTCGCTGGCACCGGCGAAAAGCTCGACCAATTCGAGCTTTTCATTCCGGGGCGACTCGCTGGCCGGATTCTCGGAATGGGCGACGTTGTTGGTCTCGTCGAAAAAGCGGCCGAGGCGGTCGATGAAGAGGATGCCGCCCGAATGGAGCGCAGGCTGCGGACGGCTTCGTTCGATTTCAATGATTTCCTGGCGCAATTCAAAATGATGCGAAAGATGGGGCCGCTGGAGAATATTCTTGGTATGTTGCCGGGCATGAGTAACGTGCAGGGCCTCTCCATTGACGAGAAGCAGCTCAAACGCACGGAAGCAATTGTGCTTTCGATGACGAGCGAGGAGCGGACGCGTCCCGACATTCTGAATGCGCGACGGCGTCAACGCATCGCGCGCGGCAGCGGCTGCACCGTCACGGAAGTAAACGATTTGCTCCGGCGCTTCGATCAGATGCGTAAGATGATGAAGAGCGCAGGAAAAATGAAAAAAATGATGGCGCAAATGGCGCGAATGAGAACTTAATTAACATGGCAGTTTCAATCAGATTACGAAGAGAAGGCGCGAAAAATCGCCCGTATTACAAAGTGGTAGTGGCCGATAGCCGCTGCCCGCGCGACGGAAAGTTTATCGAGATCATTGGGACGTACGACCCGAAGAAGCCCGCTCACAACAGCACGATCAAGCTCGATCGCGCCGAATATTGGATCAGTAAAGGCGCCCAACCCTCCGACACGGTTCGCAGTTTGATCAAGAAAAACAAAAAACAGACCGCGACTGCCCAAGTAGCGCCTGAATCTGAGCGGACACAAACGCCTGCTGAAACATAGCTTAGCCGACGAGTCGAAAGGTTGTTAATCGCGGAGGCGCGATCACCGGCGGGTGAGGGCGCATGCGCTCCCTGGAAATCGTTGTAGCCGGGATCGATGATCCTGCCTCGAGATGAACGTCTTCCCTGGCAGACGATGTCGGCTACAGCGGTAAATTCGTATTAATTCGTGTGAATTCGTGTTCACCGTCGCGCCGTAATTGTGCGAAGATGAATCCATGGTTAGTTTTGCAGCATGAGAGAATTTCTCGAGTTCGTCATTCGACAGCTTATTGAGTTTCCGGATGACATGGTGCTCACGGAAATTCCGAGCGGCAGAACTACGATCTTCAAGCTGCAACTTCGCCGAGGCGACGTGGGTCGCGTCATTGGCCGTAATGGCCAGACTATTCACGCAATTCGCGCATTACTTGCCAGTTCGGCCGCGCGCCATGGCCAGCGCGCCACACTCGAAATCGTGGAATAGATCTTATGTAACGGCGCTATGTGCGCGCCGATTTCTTCCTCTTCGGCGGTCATAAACCGCCGCTGCAAGATTAAATGTTGGGCGTTGGACGTTCGATGTTGGACGCTCGATGTTTTTGGTCGTCAATGAAGATCGACATCGTCACGCTTTTTCCTGAAATCTGTCGCGCGCCGCTGAGCGAGAGCATCATGAAACGCACGCAGGAGAAGGGAATTATCGGTCTGCGCATTCATAATTTGCGCGATTGGACGACAGACAAACATCATCTCGTTGATGATGCGCCATTTGGCGGAGGGCAGGGGATGGTGATGAAGCCGGAGCCGATTTTTGCAGCGGTGGAGCATTTGCGCGTTGCAACGGAGAAAACGTCCAACGCTCAACATCCAACGCCCAACGTCCAATCGAAAATTATCCTCACGTCGCCTGCGGGGCGACGTTTTGATCAACAAATGGCCATTCAACTCGCGCGAGAATCGCATCTTATCATTATCTGTGGCCACTACGAAGGAGTCGATCACCGCGTGATTGAGCATCTGATCGATCTTGAGATTTCGATTGGCGATTATGTGCTGACGAACGGCGCGATCGCTGCAATCGTTCTCGTTGATGCGATCGCGCGCTTGTTGCCTGGTGCTCTTGGCCACGAGCAATCCTCCGTGGACGATAGCTTCAGCACCGGGATCCTGGAAGCGCCGCAGTACACGCGGCCTGCAGAATTTCGCGGCTGGAAAGTTCCGGAAGTTTTGCTCTCGGGAAATCACGCCGAGATTGCAAAGTGGCGAGAAGAGCAGGCAATCAAGCGTACCCGCGAAAACCGCCCGGATTTGTTAGGTAACGCTTAGATACCCAACGCGTGTCATCCTGAGGCAGAGCGAAGGATCTTACAATCACAGTGAGCCATACCTGATTGATTGTGTGATCAGCGAAGTTCGGAGAGATCCTTAACGTCGTTCAGGGTGAGCGCGTGATTAATCGTTAACACGCCCGAGG
>QHPD01000134.1 GCA_003218975.1 Verrucomicrobiota bacterium | reverse complement strand
AAACTGCGTGCGTGACCGTTTCCGCCGGCGAACGGCGCACGCCGATTTCCACCAACTCAGGGTCGCGCAGTACCCACGCTGCAAGCCGCTCGATCTCCGGTGGCAAGGTCGCCGAGAAAAGAAGCGTTTGCCGGTCTGTAGAGATTTTCTCAACGATGCGGCGTACGTCGGGCAGAAAACCCATGTCGAGCATTCGATCTACTTCATCGAGCACGAGAATCTTCACTGATTGCAAAGTCATCACGCGTTGCTCGAGCAGATCGAGCAGCCGCCCCGGTGTCGCCACCAGAACATCGACACCGCGCTTGAGTTCCTCGCGCTGTTTTCCATAACCCACGCCGCCATGCACAAGAGAGGCTCGCAAATCAGTGAAGCGGCCATAATCACGAAATGCCGTCTCCACTTGCGCCGCGAGTTCGCGCGTCGGTTCGAGCACCAGGCAGCGGAACGCGCCATGCTTTGCAAGGAGCGTCAGGATGGGCAGAGCAAACGCCGCGGTCTTGCCGGTGCCGGTCTGCGCCGTGCCGATCAAATCCTTGCCGGCCAGGACAATCGGAAACGCGCGAAGCTGGATCGGCGTCGGTTCAATGAATCCCATCGCCTGCGTCCCCCGCACAACGTCTGGCAAAAGGCCGAAATTATTAAATGACACGGCGAATAGCTTAAAGCGCAGATGCGCTTTGCGCAGGTTAAAAGAGTTACAAGAGTTACAAATCCAGAAAACCACGAATTAACACCCGCCTTCTTCTGCTTCGGCCCGGGGAGGCGAATCGACACGAATAGATTTGTAAGGCTAAGAATTAACTTTTAGGACGGGACGCCCTACAAATTAGTGTCCATTTGTGTTCATTCGTGGTTAGTAAGACGGCGGGAACATGACGGCTGGGAAGCCGTCACTCCTTGATCATGAAAGAATCTGAGGATGAAAATCAGCATGGTCCGCTGAGTTATCACGGTGCGTGGCGCATCGTCTGGCTCGTCTTCTTGCTGATCATCGTCGGGTTGATTCTGCGCGCGCTTCAACCGGTGATTTTGCTTTTCGCGCTGGTTTTTCTTCTGGCGATGGTTCTTAATCCGATCGTCGTTTGGCTGCGGAAACGTCACGTGCCGCGTCTCCTGAGCGTGATCCTCTTAATGCTGGCGTTGATTGCAGTAGCGGGAACTATCGTCCTCTTCGCAATCCCGCCGCTGAGCAGACAAAGCCAGGAACTGATGCACAGCGCGCCACGAGTTTGGCAAGGCATTCGCGCGCGCATCGAATCGCTGACCCAAAATTATCCCGCAGTTCGCGAGGCCCTGCCGCGCAGTGATGAGATCGCCGGAAAAGTCGGCGCCACTGCCGGAACGGTGGGGAGCATCTTACTAAGATCGACGATTGGTTTGGTCGGCGGCGTAGCCAGCATCGTGTTTGCTGTTTTACTGCTCGTTTTCGTGTTGGCCAATCCGCGACCGCTCGTCGCTGCGTATCTGGCGCTCGCGCCCGATCGTTACCGCCAACAAGCGCACCGCACCCTTGCACGTCTCATGCGACAAATGACCGCATGGGCGCGTGGCGTCGCCATCAATGGCGTGATCACCGGAGTTTCCATAGGCGCGTTGCTTTGGTTAATCGGAGTACAGCCGGCACTCATCTTCGGCGTGTTCGCGTTCCTTGGCGAGTTTCTTCCGAACATTGGCGCATTTCTCGTTTCCATTCCCATTCTGCTGGTCGCGCTGAGCATGGGCGCGACCAAGTTCTGGCTCGCCGTCGGCGTTATTGTGTTGGTTTACCAAATCGAATTGAATGTTCTCGTGCCGGGCGTGCTCGGCAAAGAAATGCGATTGCATCCGGTCAACATTTTGTTCTTCACGCTTGCGACCGCGACAATATTCGGGTTGCTCGGAGTTTTCCTGGCGGTGCCTGCCGCCGCGCTAGTCCAAATTGTAATCGACGAATTTTATCTACGCCCGCACAAGCCCGATTACGCTGCGATCGACCGCGAGGCGGCTGCGCTCGTGGAAGGAACATGAGAATGAAACTTAAAATCGCACTTGGTTTTGCTCTATGTGCCGTCGCGATCACAGCGCACGCTGAGAAAATCGCGCTCGTTGGCGCTACCGCGATCAACCCGGCCGACGGCAAGGTGATGCCAAACGCGACGGTAGTGATCAACGGCGACAAGATCGAACACGTTTCGATGGGCAAGCAAGACGCAGCGGCGCTCGGGAAACAAATTGATTGCGCCGGCAAATTCATTTTGCCCGGATACATCGACACGCACGTGCACTTCTTTCAGTCGGGCGATCTTTTCACGCGACCGGACGGTGCCGATTTAAATAGTGTTCGCCCCTACAAAGACGAGGTCGCGTGGATCAAGTCGCATCTCGACGACACATTCGCACGCTATATCCGGTGCGGAATCACGAGCGTCGTCGATGTCGGCGGGCCATTCTGGAATTTCGAGGTGCGAAAAAGGGCGAACGCTACAGCGAAGGCGCCGCGCGTTGCTGTGGCGGGCCCGCTGATCTCCAGCGTTTCGCGCGAGAAGCTCGACCTGGGCGATCCGCCGATCGTGAAGATAGACACTGCCGAACAGGCGCGTGAATTCGTGCGCAAACTCACGGAGCAAAAACCAGATGTGGTGAAGATCTGGTACATCGTCGATAAGGATCATGCAGTTGAAAGTTTTCGGCCCATCGTACGTGCTACAATTGAAGAAAGCCACGCGCACAACATTCGCGTTGCAGTTCACGCGACCGAATTAGAGACAGCGCGCGCTGCGGTGGAAGAAGGTGCCGACGTGCTCGTGCATAGCGTAATCGACAAGCCCGTCGATGAAGCATTCGTGAAACTCCTAAAAGATCGCCATGTGATTTTGTGTCCGACGCTGGTCGTGTTCGAGCGGTACGGCCGCGTGTTCTCGCACCAGCTGAATCTCACGCGGGAAGAACAAGCGTGGGGCAACCCAGAAGTGATCGCGACCCTCGACGTCACAAAGATTCCACAAGATAAATTGCCGCAGCGAATCAAGGATGCGCTGGCGAAGCCGGAAGAAGCGCTCGATCGAATCAAAAAGACTTACGACATCGCACTGCCGAATCTGAAGAAGCTGGACGATGCAGGCGTGACAATTGCCGCAGGAACCGACGCCGGGAACGTCGGAACGATTCACGGCCCGGCGTTGTTCCGCGAATTTCAACTAATGAAACAAGCCGGGCTCACACCCATGCAAATTCTCCAATGCGCAACAGTCAACGCCGCGAAACTCTTCGGCGGCGAAACCGGCGCGCGCGTCGGGAAGATCGACAACGGCTGTTTCGCCGATCTAGTGATTTTGACGTCAAATCCCCTCGATGACATTAAGAACGCTTCCGAAATCCACACCGTGGTCAAGAACGGCGTGGTTTATCCGGCGAGTCAGCTCATCCCAGCGCCACACTAAATTTTGTTGCTTGGGCGAGAGAGCGGAGTGAATTTCTTTCGTTATGGCTACACATCCGACGCAATACGCGCACCCAGAGGCGCTGGTGGAAACCGATTGGCTGGAGAAGCATCTGAAAGACGAAGGAATACGAATCGTCGAGTCGAACGAAGACGTGCTGCTTTACGACACCGGGCACATTCCAGGCGCGGTGCATATTGATTGGCGCGCCGACCTTCAGGATCCGGTGATTCGCGATTATATTTCGCCGGAAAAATTTGCGCGGCTTTGTAGCCGGCACGGCATAACGCCGGACACGACATGCATTTTTTACGGCGACAAGGCAAACTGGTGGGCGTGCTACGCGCTCTGGGCCTTTCGTTTGTTTGGTCATGACAAGGTGAAAATCCTGAACGGCGGTCGCGACAAATGGAAAGCGGAAAGCCGTCCTATGACGCGTGAAGTTCCGAAATATCCGGCGACCAATTATCCGGTGCCAAAGAAACGCTTTGATGAGGAGATTCGCGCATTTTTTGACGAGGCACTAGGGCAGAGCAAGAGTGGCAAACCGCTGATCGATGTGCGATCACCGGGCGAATATCGCGGCGAGATCACGCACATGCCTGAGTATCCGCAGGAGGGCGTCCTGCGTGGCGGTCACATTCCGGGGGCAAAAAGCATGCCGTGGAAAACAGCGACAAATGACGATGCCACATTTAAGCCTGCAGATGAGCTTGCCAAGATTTATCTCGATCAATGCGGCGTGAAACCGGGCACGGACACAGTTGTTTATTGCCGGATCGGCGAGCGCTCCAGTCACACCTGGTTCGTGCTCACTTACCTGCTCGGGCTCAACAATGTCCGCAATTACGATGGTTCTTGGACAGAATGGGGCAACAAAGTCGGCGCGCCGATCGAAAAGAGCGCGTGAGCTGTAAATGAGCAAAGGCTGCAGCAAATTGGATGAGGCGGGCGCCGCACGCGATTCCAGGGGAACTTATCCAGGGAAGCTCAACAAAATCATCAACCTGTTCGAATCGCTCCCGGAAGATGAGCGGCGCGAGACGCTCGTTTCCTATGCGGACAACGCGAAGAAGCAGGAGCCGCGTCAACACGAGAATTTCGATCTGGTCGATGTACGAAAAGATGAGGAATGCACGGACACGGTCGGCGTTTACCTGCACGTCGATGAAAACGGGAAGGCGCACATTCGCATGACGCTCGGCCCAGAAGTGCAAACGCTTACACGCTCGATGACGGCAATTCTTTGCAAAGGACTCGAAGGCTCGACGCCTCAGGAGATTCTCGATCTTCCCAGCGATTTCGTCCGGCGCATTGTAGGTGGAGAACTGGTGCGCATCCGCAGCCAGACGGTTTATTACGTCCTCACACGCATCAAAAGCATCTGCAAAGTCTGGCTCGACCGGCAACGCATGGCGGCGGTTGCGTAATCAACATGCCGTCATTCCGAGGTCGCCGTGGCGATTGAGGAACCTCGCAATCAAAGCTTTGGTCCCACGCTTTTAGTGCGTGAATTTCTCAGCCTACGTGAGTCCTTCGCTTGGCTCAGAATGACAGCATAAGAGTTCATGCGTGACGTTCGCTTGATTTCGTTTACTGTCCGCCCTGGCGCAGATGCCGCGAAATAACGAGCTCAAAAAGATTCTGCTTATCGGCTCTGGTCCAATCGTGATCGGGCAGGGCTGCGAGTTTGATTATTCCGGCGTGCAGGCATGCAAAGCGCTTCGCGAGGAAAGATACGAAGTTGTGCTCGTGAACTCCAACCCCGCAACGATCATGACCGATCCGGAGTTCGCCGATCGCACTTACATCGAGCCGATCACTGCGGAAGTGATCGAGGCAATCATGGAACGTGAGAAACCGGACGCGATTTTGCCGACTCTCGGCGGGCAAACAGCGCTCAATGCGGCGATGGAATTGAACCGCAACGGCGCGCTCGCGCGGCACGGCGTGAAACTAATCGGCGCAAACGCGCAGGCGATCGCGAAAGGCGAAGATCGGCAATTATTCAAGGAAGCAATGTTGCGCATCGGGCTCGAGGTGCCGCGCTCCGGGGTCGCGCGCTCCCTGGCAGACGTTGATCGCGTTGCAGATGAAATCGGAGCCTTCCCGCTCATTATTCGGCCGGCATTTACCCTTGGCGGCACTGGCGGCGGCATCGCCTATAACCGCGAAGAGCTCGACGTGATCGTCGCGCGCGGACTCGATGTCTCGCCGGTCCGCGAGGTGTTGATCGAAGAATCGCTCGTGGGCTGGAAGGAGTTCGAGATGGAGGTGATGCGCGACCGAATGGACAACTGTGTGGTTGTTTGTTCCATCGAAAATTTCGATCCGATGGGTGTGCACACCGGCGACTCAATAACTGTCGCGCCGGCGCAAACACTCACCGACAAAGAATACCAGATGATGCGCGACGCCGCGTTCGCCGTCATTCGCGAGATCGGCGTCGAGACCGGCGGGTCGAATATTCAGTTTGCGGTTCATCCGGAGACTGGCCGCATGGTAGTGATCGAAATGAATCCGCGCGTGTCGCGTTCGAGCGCGCTCGCATCTAAAGCTACCGGTTTCCCTATTGCAAAAATTGCGGCGAAACTCGCAGTCGGTTACACGCTCGATGAGATCAAAAACGACATCACACGCGAAACGCCAGCATGCTTTGAGCCAACCATCGATTACTGCGTAGTAAAAGTGCCGCGGTTCACATTCGAGAAATTTCCCCAAGCCGACGCGACGCTGACGACGCGGATGAAAAGCGTGGGTGAGGCAATGGCGATTGGGCGCACGTTCAAGGAAGCGTTGCAAAAAGCGTTGCGCAGTCTGGAGATCAAGCGCTTCGGCCTCTGCGGCGACGGCGCAGATCGATTTGTCGATTCAGAAACCCTGCGACTAAAACTATCGATTCCTAACGCAGAACGAATTTTTTATCTTGCCCAAGCATTCCGGGACGGCATGTCAATCGAAGATGTTTTTGAGCTGACGAAGATCGACAGATGGTTTTTGCGAAACGTGGAGCAGATTGTGGCGGAAGACAGCCGTCTTCGGCTGTCGGGGCAAACGGCCGTCCCGGCTGGTGGGTCTAGTAGGCAGGCCGGAGGCCCGTCTGTCCTAACAGGCGAGATGCCTGTTTTCCGCGGCTTTGACCCACATGGCGCCATAAAAGTGTCCCGTCGCCATTTGCCTCACTGGGAACAATCCGGCGCAACGTATTTTATCACATTCCGTCTCGCCGATTCTGTTCCCAGCAGGTTGCTCAACCAGTGGCGAGAAGAACTACAAAGGTGGCTCAAATTTCATCCGCTACCGTGGGACTACAAAACCGCTCGCGAATATGAACTGCGCTTTGTCGAAGGCCCGGAAAGATGGCTCGATGAAGGCCATGGCGAGTGCCTGCTGCGCGATCCGCGCGCGGCCGAGATCGTTACCGGCGCGCTGCATCAGTTTAATGGAGAACGTTACTGGCTGGATGGCTTTGTGGTAATGCCAAATCACGTGCACGTGCTGGTGCAGCCAAAATCCGGCAATTCACTGTCTGGCATCCTTCATTCATGGAAAAGCTTTTCCGCGCACGCAATCAAGAGGTCTCTTAAGCAGCAAGGCAGTGTGTGGATGGAAGAAAGTCACGATCGAATCGTGCGCGATTGGAATGCGCTGACGAATTACCGCGCGTATATCGCGAGCAATCCTGAAAAAGCTAATCTGCGCTCAGGCGAGTTTATATTATCAACAGATCATGTCTTGCAACATGCGAATGACGGAGTGCGGAAGACAGGCGCCTCGCCTGTCAGGCAAAACGAGCCTCTGGCCTCTTTGGATACACGCCAGGCGGGACGCCTGTCTGCCCTAACAGCCGAGGTGGCTGTTTTCCGCGAACGGCTGCTACGCGCCAAGAAGCTCGGCTTTAGCGATCGTCAACTCGCAATAAGAGAACACGTCGATGAAAACGAAGTGCGTCGCGTGCGGATGGCGCTGAATGTAATTCCGACTTACCGGCTCGTCGATACGTGTGCGGCAGAGTTCGAAGCTTACACGCCTTACTACTACTCCACGTATGGTGACGAGAACGAGCGACGTGAGAGCGGCAAACACAAAGTGATGATCCTGGGCAGCGGGCCGAACCGGATTGGCCAGGGAATTGAGTTCGATTATTGCTGCGTCCACGCCGCCTTTGCGCTGCGCGAACTCGGATTCGAAACGATCATGGTCAACTCGAATCCGGAGACGGTTTCCACTGATTATGACACGAGCGACAAACTTTATTTCGAGCCGCTGACGCTCGAGGACGTGCTCAATATTTACGAACAGGAAAAACCGGAAGGCGTGTTCGTGCAGTTTGGCGGGCAAACACCACTCAATCTTGCTGGCGGATTGAAAATGGCAGGCGTGCCCATTCTTGGCACGCAGCCCGAGAGCATCGAGACCGCGGAAGATCGAAAATTATTCGCGGCCATGCTCGACAAACTTGGCTTGCGGCAAACCCCGAACGGATCGGCGACCAGTACGGAAGACGCCATCTCGATTGCGGAGAAGGTTGGTTATCCGGTTTTGGCACGACCATCATTCGTCCTTGGTGGGCGAGCCATGGAGCTTGTCTATACTGAGGGAGATCTTCGGCGCTACATGGCAAGCGCAATCGAAGTAACGCCCGATCGTCCGGTGCTCATCGATCGTTTTCTTGAAGACGCGATCGAAGTCGATGTGGATTGCATCTCCGATGGCGAAACGACTGTAATTGGCGCGATTATGGAGCACATCGAGGAAGCGGGCATTCACAGCGGCGACAGCGCTTGCGTCATCCCGACGTTCTCGCTGCCACAAAAAGTTCTCGACGAGATTTCGGCGGCAACAAAATCGATGGCGCGAGAGTTAAAAGTGCGCGGATTGATGAATGTGCAGTTCGCAGTGAAAGGCGACGACGTTTATGTCCTGGAAGTCAATCCGCGTGCGTCGCGCACGGTTCCGTTCGTAAGCAAAGCGATCGGCGTTCCACTGGCAAAACTCGCTGCCAAGGTGATGATCGGAAAATCGTTGCGTGAGCTCGATTTCACAAAAGAGATCGTGCCGCAACATTTTTCTGTGAAGGAAGCAGTGTTCCCGTTTCTGCGTTATGAGGGCGTGGATATTTCGCTAGGTCCAGAGATGAAATCCACCGGTGAAGTCATGGGGATGGACCTTGACCTTGGCCTGGCCTACGCGAAATCGCAGATGGCTGCGCCGCCGCCGCTGCCAAAGGGAGGAAATGTTTTTGTGAGCGTTAAAGATAGCGATAAGCAGGCGGTTGTTCCAGTGGTTCGAGAGTTTGTGAAACTAGGGTTCGGGATTATTGCTACTGCAGGCACGTTTGAAGTGCTAAAGGCGGCAAAGCTTCCCGTAACAAAGGTGTTCAAACTGCGCGAAGGCCGTCCGAATGTTCTCGATCGAGTGAAAAATGGAGACATCAATTTCATCATCAATACGCCGAGCGGGAAGATTCCGCGTGAGGACGAGGTGCGCATCCGTAATGCTTCCCTCGCGCAGGGAATTCCGATTATGACCACGGTCCGGGCTGCCCTAGCAAGCGCGAACGGAATTCGTTCGTTGCAAAAGCGAAAAGTGCAGGTGCGCAGTTTGCAGGAATACGCTTATCCATCCAGCACGGGAATCGGGAAACAATCAGACAGACAGGCCGGTGTGCTATGAGGCGAGTCCTGCTGTTGGCGATTACGTGCGCGGTCGTCGCGTTCACGGGGTGGTACATCTGGAATCTTTCACATGAAACTTGGGCGCTACCCGTGAGCGCGCTGCTGCCACGAGAAACAATTTTTCTGGCGCAGATGCCGGATTTCAATCGGACCCGCGATCAGTGGCATCATTCGGACATCTATGCGCTTTACCAAGAACCGGCGGTGCAGGATTTTCTTCGCAAACCGCTCGCAAATCTGTCGAAAGCAGACGCAGTTGGTCAAACCCTGAGAGAGATCGAACAGCTTGATCCAAAGAATGTCTTCCTGGCGCTAACATCGATCGAAGGTAATAGCCCTACATTCGTTGGCGGCTTCCGTTTTCGAGGCAGACCGGATGACGCAGAGCGTGTGGTGGGAAAATGGCGGTCCCAGGTTTTAGAAAAAAATCCGGGCACGAAGCGCGAGAAGATCAAACACGGGCGTCACGAGATCGAACTGTTGGTTGCGAGCCCATTCACGTTAGCGACAGCGTACGATCGTCCCTGGTTTCTGGCCGCCACCGATCTGGCAGAATTGAAGGCGCTGCTCGAGCGTGCCGACCATCACGGCAATCATCGAAACGACGCTCTGACTCAGAACGAAGCATATCGCGCCGCGATCTCGCACCGGCCCTGGGATTATGCATTGTCTTTTTATCTCCAACCGAAGACATTTGCCCAGCGACTTGCCGCTCTTCGCGCGAGCGTCCAATCGGCGGCTACGGCCAAGGAATCGACGTTACTCGAGCAAATGCGTGCGATTTTTGGCACGACAAAGTTTGAAGGTGGCAAGATACACGATGTGGTTTTTCTCGGAATGCCGAAGCTCGACGAAGACGCAACACTCAGCCGCTCTTCGCCAAGACTGGGAACGAGGGAAACGTTTTTCTATCTAGCGATGCTGCTCAATGTGGGAGGTAAGGTGGATACGCTCAACCAAGCCGCAGGGTTCAGCGGGGCCATGCAAAGAATTTTCCAGGCTTTCACAGACGGCGGAATCACCGCTGATGATTGGAAAGCTGCATTCGGTACCGAGGTGGAATCGGTCGCAGACTGGCCGTCGAGCGCGCACTGGCCAACTTTGCTTGTGACCCTGCCAGTGCTGGACATGGCGAAAGCGGGAAACATTGTGGAGGCTGTTACGCGTGCCGATGAAGCCGCTTGGACAAAGACCGAAAAGGATGGCGTCCGTTATTTTTCGAAACAGTCGCCTGCGAACCTCGTTGCGGTCACGCCGACAATCGCCTTGTCGGATCGAATTCTCATCGTGGCTCTCAATCCGGTCTCGGCGGAGGAGGCTGTAAAGCGCAGCGTCGGCGCCTCCTCGGAACTTGCAGATTCGCAGACTTACAAGGCGGCCACCCGATTGCTCCCACCGCCGACGAATTTTTTTGCATACGTCGATACGGCCCTTCTGTATTCCCGGCTCGATGCCTCGCTACGACCAATACTGATGCTAGCGGCGGCGTTTATGCCGTCGGTGGCCACTGATTTCGATCTAGCCAAAATTCCATCGCTGGAAGTGATCACGAAACACCTCAGCCCGATCGTCACTTCGCAAAGATATGACCGCGATGGTTACGTCGTCGAATCGATCGGACCCATTACATTGGATCAATCGCTAAGCGGACTCGCTATTGCCGGCGGGCTCGGCACGATGCCGCGCCAGATTTCCGGAAGCGGCAAGAGAGGATGGGGTTCATCTCCGGCCGTAAGCCCCCAACCATCGCCCAGCCCGAGTGGAACGCCGTAGCAAGGGCATGGCCGCCGGGCGCGCCGAATTCGCTCCTCTTCGCTGCGCCATTTCGGCGCTATTTTCAGAAACTCAAAGAAAACTGCTGCGTCCCTCCAAAAATGTGCTATTTTCCTCATCCTATGGCTATTCTAAAGAAAAATGCATTCTCCCGTCGAGTTCCTGACTTGGTAACTGAGGAGTTGGTTGCGGTCCTCTCCCGGCGTTCGTCCTTCGAGTTCAAGCAACTGTTTGACATCGTGCACGAGAATCTCCGAGCGCGCAATGCCGCCAGCGGTGGCGAGGAAATGCTGCGACTGCGAGCGTACGAGAAACTGCAAAATCTCGTAGCGCGCGGAGCGGTCAAGAAAAACGGCAAGAAATACAAGGGGTTGCCCTCGGCGCTGGCCAGCGCCATTGCCCCGTCGAATGGCCATCTCGCCGGCATAAGGTAAACCCGGCTCCGAGCTTCAGCGAGACTTCGGGATGCTGCGAGAATATCTGCCGGTCCTCCTGCAAATTATCGTTGCAATGCTGTTTGCGGCTTCTGCGCTACTCGTTAGCGTTTTAGTTGGGGCGAGCGGCAAGCGGACACGAGCAAAAGATACTGCTTACGAATGCGGGATGATCCCGCAGGGCGAAGCGCAGCCGCGGTTCAGCGTAAAGTTTTATCTCGTGGCGATGCTCTTTATCCTGTTCGACCTCGAGATCGTGTTCATGTATCCGTGGGCGGTGGTTTACAAAGACGCGATCAAACAGAGCAGCCTGATCTTCTGGAGCATGCTCAGCTTCATCTCGATCCTAATGGTGGGCTATATTTACGCCCTGAAGAAGGGCGCACTCGAATTCAGGAAATAGTGGTGGCGAGTCACCGTGCTGGCGTCGATGAACCAGCCGGATCTGCAAATCTCTCTAACAATCCCGTTTCTGGCTTGCGAAGATCAACGTAATTCGCGGTTAAGTCTTCTGTCTCCTTATTTCGATCGGCACCGCACTAAGTCGAAACTATTTAGTCGCTCACTCCTCGTTGGATTTTTCGGTGCGAAATGAATCGCCAAAAATATCCGAGTGGACTCGAAGCACCGCTCCAACGTTCTAAGGAATTGGAGTGAGATTGGCATGGCAAATCCATTGCCAGCCGCTTGCTCCTTTTTTCCAGACACTCAAGCGCGGGGCAGGCTTCGTCGGCAATCGCTCCAGATCGATCGTTTCTTGCGCCGAAATCATATAGGTAACCACAATGTTGTCGCCGTTCACGGTCGATTTAAGATCGCTCAACCCTACCTGGCCGACGTCCAGGTTTTTGATTAACGATATTTCCCCAGCCCGGTCGCGCGCTCCATCCGAATGCACAGACTGAAAGCCCTCGGCGATTTTACTTTCCACCGCCTTCCAATTCTTCGCCTTCATGTCTTCCCACATCTGTTTTTCCATCTTTTCTCCGTCATTGGTCGTTTGATTCATTGTAGATCGATACTAGCAGCGCGTTGTTGCTGTCAAACCTCAAATCTGTCGATTGCCAAACGCGGACGAAATACGAGGCTTGATCCCGTTGATTAAGCCGTGAATCCGAAGAATTTTTTTGCCGAGTTAAAACGGAGAAAAGTTTACAGCGTCGCGATCGCATATCTTGTTGGCGCATGGGCGCTCGCTCAGGGCATTACCCAGGTTTTGCCCGTATTCGACATTCCGAATTGGGTGGTGCGCCTTATCGTCGTGCTCATGGTGCTCGGCTTCCCCGTTGCGCTTACGCTTTCCTGGTTTTTCGACCTCACTCGATATGGAATTATTCGCACTCCAGATCGCACAGCCGCGGCCCCGGTTATCGCGCCGCCGGCAAACTCGGCCGAAAAGTCGATCGCCGTCTTGCCTTTCAACGATTTAAGCCCCGCGAAGGATCACGATTACTTCAGCGACGGTATTGCGGAAGAGCTTCTGGGAGCGCTGGCGAAAGTTGATGGCCTGCGCGTGGCGGCGCGGCGGTCTTCATTTTGGTTTAAGGACAAAGAGGCAGAGCTCAGCGAAGTCGCATCGAAGTTAAATGTCGGGCACGTGCTCGAAGGCAGTGTTCGACGCGATGGCAATCGGGTGCGCGTCACGGCGGAGTTGATCGACGCGTCCGTCGGATTTACGCTTTGGTCGGAGACGTACGAGCGCGAAATGCATGGGATTTTTGCGCTGCAGGATGAGATTACACGTTCGATCGTCGATGCGCTAAAGCTGAACCTCGATATTTCGCCGCCACCTGCATCACGCAGCACCGATGCTTACGACGCGTATTTGCACGGTCTCTTTTATTCGGACAAGAGCACCGAGGACGCATTGCGCAGAAGCCTCGAATTTTTTCAGCGTGCGCTGGAGAAAGATCCCAAGTTTGCACGCGCGTGGACTGGGATCGCGAAGGCGTGGCTATGGCTGGCGGACGCTTACGTGCCGCCGCTGGAAGCGTATGCGAAAGTTCGCGATGCCGCTGTTCGTGCTTTGCGGCTCGACGACGAGGAGGCCGAAGCGCACGTATATCTCGCCGAGACCAAACGCATACTGGACTGGGACCTTGACGGCGCCGAAGCAGAATTTAATCGCGCGGTGGAAATTGATCCAAATTCGACGCCGTCGAATTACTTTATCGCCGCGCTCTACGCCGCGCGCGGCGACCGCGAGAAAGCGCTTGCCTATTTGAAGCGCACATCGAAGATCGACCCGGCCTCACTCTGGGTGAGCAACTTCGCCTGCGAGATTTACCGTTACTTCGGTCTTTACGATGAAGCGATCGCGGCCGGAGAGCGCGCACTCCAACTTGACCCGACGTTTGCCCATTATGGCGAGCCAGCGCTGGCAGCGCTGTATCGCGAGATGGGACGCTTCGATGATGCGATTGCACTTTATAAAAAGGCACAGGATTTCACCGGCAGACCAGGGTTTGGTCTCGCGATTACCTATGCGCGCATGAACCGTCGCCAGGAAGCGCTGCAAACGCTGGATGCAGCCGTAGCGGGCTGGGGCTATCGCCCGGGCGATGCCATTGCACACGTGCATGTAGCACTTGGAGCGCATGATGACGCCATTCGCGAACTTGAACGCGCGTGCGAGCAGCGCTCGTCATCGTTGCACGGCGCTGGTATTGCGCCTGAGTTTGCGCCGTTGCGTTCGGACAAACGCTTTAGGTCAATTCTCCAAAAAATTGGGCTCGAGCCGGAAAAAGTGTTCGCCGCGACAGGAGTTACGAGCAGTTCACCTGAACCGCCGGCGGGCAGTTGAGGCCAATCGCCCTATTGCACCAGAGCGTCGCGTCCATGCCCGTGGGCCCGGACGCCATGTTGTTGCAAGTCTTGCTGGGCCACATGCATTCCGAAAAGCAGAACTGCGATCAGGCCGAAATATAAGATCGACATCGTCCAACGTTGCGAGGGCGTGACTTCGAAATAGCGCTGTTCTTCTTCGGTTCGTTTGCGGAATAACGAATAGATCCGCGGCAGCGACAAAAGTACGATCAACCAGATAATAAAATTTGGATACTTCCACCCGAACCAAAGGAGCAGGGCGAATCCCGGCAACCAAAGCCAGCGCGACAACGCAGTCACGATTCGTCCGCCGTCCAGCATACCGACTGGCGTAAGGTTGAAAAGATTGAGAAAATATCCGAACCAGGCGAGAGCGATGAAAACTGGCGCATCGAACACTTCGCCCAGGGCATTGCAGATCAATGCGCCGAAGCTGCCTAGCATCGGCCCCCCAATTCCCACGCATGCCTCCACCCAGGCATTGCGCGGCGCTTCCTTGAGCGCAATGAATGCACCCATAAACGGAATGAAAACCGGCGCGCCAACTCTAAGCCCGAATTTTTTGGCGACCAATAGATGACCCGTTTCATGAACAAACAAGAGCAGGACAAAACCGAGCGCAAACTGCCACCCCCATAGCTGCATATAGACCCAGACCATTAGCAGCATGGTGCCGCCGGACTTGAGTAAGACGGGTAGAAACTTGAGGAGCGGCAGCAGAACGAATTTCAGCTTCGCAAAAAACTTCGCGATCACGACGCCAACCACAGTGAGCGGCCCGAGCGCTTTTTTCACGCGACTCCAGGCTGTCTCGGTCTTCGGCGCCTCGTACTGTGTCTGCCCGGTTTGAAGATTCATGGCTTTGCCACGCCTTAACTTTTAACTTTTTTAACTCCTGAGCTCATTAAAGGCAGCGCCAAGATGGTCGAGAACTTCGCGAGGCAACAACGATTGCTCGCTTTGGGTGTTATTAAAAATCGCGATTTCCGCAGCGCGCCCGCAGATCCATGCCCCGAGTCGCGCTGCGTCGTAAAGAGACAAACCTTGTCCCACCAACCCTGCACAAACTCCGGTGAGAATGTCGCCCATTCCGCCGCTGGCCATTCCGGGGTTCCCGGTTGTGTTATAGCTCAATGGGCGATCGCGCCGGGCTACAATTGTTCGACTGCCTTTGAACAAAAGAGTTACAGCAAAGCGATTGCAAAATTTCGTAGCCGTTGCTGCCCGCGTTTCTTTTTTGCTAGGGAAAAGCCGCTTCATTTCGCCCGGGTGCGGTGTGAGCAACCGTTTGCCTCTGCAACGCTTCAGTATGGAAATTTTGTCTGCCAAAATATTGAGCCCATCTGCATCAATCACCATCGGTTGCTTTGCTTTTTCGATCACCTCGAGAATTTCAACAGCCCGCGCTTTTCCCAATCCAGGGCCAAGAGCCCACACGTCGATCTTTTCTCTGAGCAAATCGCGATAGGACTTCACCGGTTTCACCATTGCTTCCTGCGGCGCAGCCGCTGCAACGATTGGATAAATTTCTTCCGGCACAAAAACTTCCACCAACCCGGCGCCTGCGCGTAGCGCTCCTTGTGAAGTCATGAGTGCGGCGCCGATAAATCCTTTCGAACCGGCGATCACCCCGATGCGGCCGCATTGATTTTTGTATGTGCTGAATTTTCGCCTCGGCAGCAGTCCGCGAAGAGCTGGCGCGCAGGCGACAATTTCTTTTGCTTTCTTTTCCGGCGGCCGCAGCTCATCGAGTGACACAACCTCCAGTCGGCCGACAAAGTCCAGCGCGCCATCCGCCACTAGGCCGGGCTTTGCGAATCCGATCGTAACGGTAAAATCCGCGACGACGCCATCGCGATCGGTTTTACCGGAATCGCCATCGAGACCTGTCGGAAGATCGACAGCGAAAACGTAAACATTTCTTTGGCGGCGGAGCCCGTTAATCTCGCGACATGCTGCGCGTACTGGGCCGCGCAGTGGCGGTTTCGCACCTAAGCCCAGCAAACCGTCGAGAATGATGATCGGCGAAATGGTGCCTGGGTACGCTTCGGCTGCGATGGCATCCTGCTTCCCCGCGACGGAATCAGCCGCGTAAGCGAAAAGTTCGAGGATCGTAACGCCGACGTCATGGTCCACTTGATCCATCCAAGCCGGTACTTTCGGCGCCGTGGCTCGTAAAGCATCGAGCTTCTTGCGCATGAGCTCGCTGCAATCATTTTCTTTGAATGCCAGCCGGACTTCGATTTTCCATCCCCGCCGCCGCAAACATTCTGCGGCAAAGAGAGCGTCGCCCGCGTTATGACCTTTCCCCACGAAAACGATGCAGGCACCTGGATTAGGAAAAAATTTGGTGACCGCCCGCGCGACGCCCGCGCCAGCTTGATCCATTAACGCTTCAACTTCGACGCCCCGGCCGAAAGCGCCGTTTTCCGCGTCCCGCATCCGTGCCGAACTCAAGATCGGCGACTCCAATCACCCCTCCTGCTCGTTTAAGATCACGTTGGCTTCCGATCCAGTCGCTTTCGATGAGCTTTTCTTTTTTGACGAACTGCTTCGAGACCTTTTTTTCCGCGAATGGCGGCGGGAACGCTCGGAGTTACTTGTCTTGGTCTGATCGATATACGATTGCAACGGAACACTATCTGCCGTTGCCATTCGCGTCGTGCTCGACGCAGCCACAGAATTCCGCGCGCGAACTCCCGCCGCGATCTCTTCCGCCAGTTTTTGTCGATAGGAAACCGTTTGCACGTATTCGCCCTCCGTCGGGTTCGTGAGGAAACCGCATTCCACAAGTACGGCCGGGACTGTTGTTTTTCTTAGCACATAGAAACCGCGGCGCCGCACTCCACGATTGGATGACGGCGCGCCTCCCGCGACATAATAGTGAATGGCCGAAGCGAGCGGCAGACTATCGCGGCCATAAAAATATGTCTCAATCCCGCCAGCGCCCATGCGGTTTGCCGAGTTGAAATGGATACAGACAAAGATGGCGTTGCGATACGAATTCGCGATTGCGACGCGCGATGGCAACGGGACAAAAACATCGCTGTCGCGGGTCATGACTACGTTGTAGCCGCTGGCGGCAAGAAGCGTTTTGAGCCGTTGTGCTACATCGAGTGTCATTTCCTTTTCCGGGATTCTCTGGCTCGGGATGCCGCCGCGATCAAAACCGCCGTGACCGGCGTCGATCACCACCGTCGTGGGTGACCCGCTAATTTGGGGATCGCGGCTCGTCTGGGCTGCCCGCGAAGCGGCGCACGCTACACTTGCAACCGAGAAACCGGCAGTAATCAAATGCAGCTGCCAAAGTCTTATACTCATCGCTGTTCGTCCTTGGGTAAGACCGGCGGGCGCGCCGAAAGTTTCGGCGCAGTACTACGTCCTTTTTGTGATGGTGACGCCTCAATCATCCCCCCGCGCACGGCTACCTCGCCGTCTGCGGTGCGGACCAGACGCGGGCGGGTTTTTGTTTCCATGAAAGAAGAGCGCGCGATCAACTCACCATTGAGCCCAATCCGCGAATACGCCCAACTGCGCGGAGCGACACAATGCAGAACATGCAATTGATTCCCCCGATCGATTTCCGCCTGCGGTTCCTCGAAGGCAATCGCTCGGCCTAACGAGTAAGTGGCATACACGATTCCCTTGTCCCGGTCTTGCACCCGCACGTACAAGGAAGTATGATCGGGGAAGCGGTTGCTGAGCAACGAGTAGGTGCGGACGTCGCCAGGTGCAGCAACACCCTCGGGAATGCCTACTGTTTGTTGCCAGATCGGCCGGGCGTCCGTTACCTCGAATACTCCTGTTTGCGAGTAGAAAAACCTGTCCAGATCGGAAAAGTAAACGTGCGCCCGGACATGATACATGCCCGAGTCGTGAATGAGATAAAGGGGAGTGAGGTCGATCCGCTGCGTGACTTTTTGCCCAGCTTCAATTTTTAAAGGCGGCTGGGCACTCTCTGCGCTGATGGAGGCAATCGTTTGCCCATCGCTTCCAGTGACCTCGAATCCAAGCCAGGACTGTCCGTTCGCATCCTGCAAATCGATATCGCGGCCGGCGAGATTTGTAATGCCGAGCGTGGTCACCACGGGTTCGTAAACGATGTATTGCAGCCGCGGCAGCTTCAATTCCACCTGAATCTGTGCCTCGGCTCCGAGTGCGAATAGCAAAGGAGAGAGAATCAGCAACGCGCGATGAATCACGTGATAGGTTAATGCACTTTGTCTCATAAAAGAAATTAGTGCCCTCCCAGATTAATTTCCCTTATGAGACCAGCGACGGAAAATACTAGGGCGATGAGATACTTTCAGAAGGAGGAAAAAGCTGCAACAATCGGGTGGGTTCAGCCTGAACGACTTGCAATTTATCATAGTAGTAAATCAAAATTTCGTACCCCAGATACTTTCGCTTTTCTTGGGTCGAGGAACCGATCTTGGGCGGTCGCCCTTTCTGTGGTTTGACCGCTGCCGCGGTTTCGAACAGCTCAGTCTCAGGTGAACTGGCCCTTTTCTTTGGGCGCAGGTAATTCACAGAGAGAATCTCTGGATTCGTGTCCACCCAATCATGCTTTGATGTCAGCCATTCATAATTTACGTCAGCATCAGTCAGCTTAACCTCTTTGTCATCGACGGTATCGTAAAACTTCACCAGAATTTTCACTTTGGTGTGATCGATTGTCGCATTCGTCTGTTTTTTTATGCCGATTCGAAGCGTCAGGTTCGTCTCCGCGTCGGGGTCGGGCGCTTCCGTCGTGTTAATCTCGCTAACCCCAAACGTCGAACTCTCAGGAATGCCGCCGACCTCGTTGCCGGAGGGTGCGCCGCCGGTCCATTCGGGCGCCACGCCAGCGCTGGCGGGGCCAGGACTCGGCACTCCAAACTTCAAGCGGCGATCCGCCAATTCATACAATGGGCCAACCGAGGGACCCAAGTCCCGGAGCTTGCGCCAGGTCTCATTGGATCGATCGAATAACTGCATTGATTCATACGTTTTGGCTGTTTCCTCCAACACCATGGCGTTATTCGGATCACGCTCCGACGCTTGGTGCAAACGCGCCAGCGCGGTCGTTGTATCGCCGCGGTCGCGCAGCTCGATCGCTTCTTGCAGGAGGCGATCGACGGTCGAGAGCCCAGGAGGAGATGGAATACTTATCGCCGGTGAGGATCCTGGACGCGGCCTGATGGTTGTTGCAGAAAAAGCGGGACGCTGCACGCTCGCCATTGCCACAGACTGTCCCGTTCGAGCGGCCCGCATGTGATTGAGATAGTGCAACGTGGCACCGAAAATTTCCGCGGCCGCCAGAGTCACAATCAAGCCCAAGCCAATGGCGAAACTTGGATCAGCCGGTTTAGGGCGTGAGATGAGAATTCGCATTTGGCGATCGAAAGACCATTTCTGTAAACGCGCTTTCACAACCCTGTCAACCCGCGAAAGCCTTCGGAGTCAACTCTGGCTTCCGCCGTTAAATCGTGAATCGTTGAATCGTCAAATGGGATACCGGTTTTACATTATAACGTTTGGACGAATCCGTACGCCTTAGCGCGAGATGTCATCCTGGCTCAACATCCTAAACCCCTCGCCTGTGAGAACCGAGGAAGCACATTCGGTATCGTCTAAATGCAGAGCCAGGGCAGCGAACCCGCGTGGTCGCGTCAGCAACGGGTAAGTGAAATGCACATTGACCTCAGCCATGAACAATGCGGCCAGTAATTTTACCAGTTGTGTGGCCACTTCTCGCATTTCCACCACCACCACTTCGGATACGCCGAACGCGACGTTCTTCTGCCGGAACAATTTTTCAACGCACTCCGGGTCGCTCACAATGATCCGGGCTATGGCAGAGTCGGTCGATTCTGAAACGCTCAATGCCACGACGTGAGTGTTTTGCGCCCCGAGCAACTTCACGATATCAAGCATCGCGCCCACCTTGTTCGGCAGGAAGATAGAGAACTGCTTTACCAGCGGTCCTCTCATCTTCGATGTGGTTTCAGGCAATTCGACAGGCATGGGTAGCAGCGCGACAGCGAACATCCTCATCGCGCGTTGGCAAACTATCTCATTTTCAATGCCTCGTTAGCAAACCAATATTGACAGGCGTGATTCATTAAATCGTGAATCGTCGAAGCGCATTTAGTCCAACGGTCTAGGGATCACGATTTAACGTGGCGAAGCTCGCGCGGCGCTTTACATTCGCTCGCCAAACATGGAAGACGAGAACGAACTGGTCGCACTACGGCGCAAAAAACTCGATGCGCTTCGCGCGCGTGGAGTCGAGCCATTCGGCGCCGCCTTCGAGCCGGACGGATCGATCGCAGAGGTGCGCGCCAAGTTTAAGGAAGGCGAAGCGCTCCGCGCTGCTGGCCGCATCACCGCACATCGCGACATGGGCAAAAGTCACTTTCTCGACCTGCGCGACGCGACCGGGCGGATTCAAATTTATGTCCACGCGAAGGAAGTCGGCGCCGAAGCGATGAATCTTTTTGGCCTGCTCGATCTTGGCGATCTCATCGGCGTTGAGGGAACATGTTTTGTCACCAAGACCGGTGAACCGACACTGAAGGCGCACACCTTCTCTCTTCTGGCGAAAGCGCTACGGCCGCTCCCGGAAAAATGGCACGGACTACACGATATCGAGGCGCGCTACCGGCAGCGTTATCTCGATCTGATCACCAACGAGCGTTCCCGTTCGATCTTCGAAAAGCGCATCGCCATTGTCAGCGAAACCCGTCGCTTCTTTGAGCAGTGCGGCTTTCTGGAAGTGGAAACGCCAGCCTTGCAAACCGTTGCCGGAGGCGCCGCCGCGCAACCATTCAGCACTCATCATAAAGCGCTCGGTCTCGATCTTTATCTGCGCATCGCGCCGGAACTTTATTTGAAGCGTTTACTCGTCGGCGGGTTCAACAAGGTTTTCGAGATCAGCCGCAACTTCCGGAACGAAGGCATTTCTCGAAAACACAACCCGGAATTCACCATGCTCGAAGCCTATTGGGCGTATGCGGATTTTGAAAAGATGGCGAACCTGGTCGAAGAATTGATTTGTCATCTCGCGCAAGTTATCTGCGGGTCTCTCCAGGTCGAACACCGTGACGCTGAGGGAAAAATTCTCCGGACGATCAATCTAAAACGGCCATGGCGCCACGCGCGTTATGTCGATCTTGTATGCGAAGTCGCGGGCAAAGACTGGTTTGAGCTCTCAAGCGAACAATGCCGCAAAAGGGCGACTGGCGACTTCAAATTGGAAGTCTTGCCGCAATTAGCCGATTTCGAGGTAACGCACCACGTGTTTGAAAAATTGATTGAAGAAAAAACAATCGACCCGCTCTTTGTCACGCATTGTCCGAAGGAGTTGGTGCCGCTGGCAAAACAAAATACTAGCGATAACTCCCTGGTGGATGT
>QHPD01000165.1 GCA_003218975.1 Verrucomicrobiota bacterium | reverse complement strand
ATAAATACCTGAGCGAACTGGTCCCTGGAAAATTCTGGCCGGAAACACGCGCCGGTCTTCTTGCGATTATCGATCGCATGAAAGCTGAGAGCGACGTCGATGGCGTGATCCTCGCTGGTACCGAGCTGCCGCTAATTCTGCATGGCGAGACCCACAATGGAATCCCATTGCTCGATACAACCAAAATTCACGTGGAAGCGGCGGTGGCCGAAATGCTTTCGTGAGCGGCGCGTCCAGGGACGGGCCGGAGATGAATAATAGCCCGAACAGATCGGTGACCCTGGTGCTTGTTGGCTGGCTCTGCTTTGCAATTGGGTTGGCCGGCTGGTTCCGCAACGCGAGCGCGACAACGGTGGCAGCAACAGTATGGACGTTGACCGCTCTCGTGCTGCTCGCGTGTTGGAAAATCGCTCCAATCAAAGTGTGGGCGCTCAATGTCGATCTTCGCTGGCTGGTATCATTTCATTTTACACGATTAGTTGCCGGCGCGTACTTTCTGGTGCTCTGTGGGCACGGCGAATTGCCATGCGGGTTCGCGATGCGCGCCGGTTGGGGCGACATCATCGTCGCCGTGCTTGCGTTGCCTGTTGTCGCGGCGATGCGGAGTCAATTCGCCAAGACGCTTCTGCTCATCTGGAACACCATCGGTTTGATCGACATCGTCTTTGTTGTCTTCAACGCGCTCCGGTGCGGTTTAGCAGACTGGCAATCGATGCATGCGCTACGGGAACTCCCGCTCAGTTTGCTGCCAACATTTCTGGTGCCGCTGCTCATCGCGTCGCACGTTTTGATCTTTTTCCGGATGGCACGAGCGGGAAATATAACGTGAAGAGTTCGCGACGGTGACCGCGTCTGTGTGCCCCAATCGCAAATCGAAAATCTAAAATCGAAAATGGAATGTGGGCGGTGAAGGGTTCGAACCTCCGACCTACTGGGTGTAAACCAGCCGCTCTACCACTGAGCTAACCGCCCCCGTTTTACCTATGGAAATGCCCTCGAATGGCATCATAGGCCTAACTACAATTCGACGAAAGGTTGTTTCGCCTATTTCGGCTTTCCGCCAGGAGAGGCTTCGCGTAAAAGGAAACCATGGCTTCTCCTTTAGCGATGGTCTCCGACCAGCGCAAACCCAAACTGCTCGATCAGGCCAGAGATGTGATGCGGTGCCACACAGCAAAATTGAACTTTACGGCTCTTTGAAATCTCCCGCTTGCTCGTGTGTCTCAATCCCGTTCGGGCGAGCGTACTAATAGGGTTCGCAAAAGCGTGAACTCCCAAGACACGTCTGCGGAGACTAAGCCGGATCTCCCACTCGAGATCGCACACGTCTTGTTAATCGACGTCGTGGGTTATTCGAAATTGCTGGCTGACGAGGAGATTGAGTTTCTGGAGGAACTCAATCAAATCGTGCGCAGCACCGCATGTTTTCGGTCGGCGGAAGCAAGCGGTAAGCTCAATCGAGTGCCGATGGGAGACGGGATGGCGCTGCTTTTTTTTCGCAATCTAGAAGAGCCGGTGCGCTGTGCGCTTGAGATCAGCAGAGCGCTGCAAGAGCATCCGCACATTCAGATGCGGATGGGAGTTCATAGTGGCCCGGTCAATCGAATTACCGATGTCAACGATAAAACCAACTTTGCAGGATCGGGAATCAACGTCGCGCAGCGAGTGCTAGATTGCGGTGAGGCCGGACATATTCTTTTGTCCGGCCATGTCGCGGAAGATTTAGCGCAATATCGCCACTGGCAGCCATTCCTGCATG
>QHPD01000147.1 GCA_003218975.1 Verrucomicrobiota bacterium | reverse complement strand
CTCGCCGTAATAAGTCACCCGAGCAACATTTGGATGATGAATGTTCGCAGCCGCGCGCGCTTCGCGCAGAAAACGCGACCGCGCGCCTGGATTCTGCGCCACACTCCGATCGATCACCTTAAGGGCAACAGTCGAGTTCAACACCGTATCGCGAGCGCGGTAAGTTATAGCCATCGCTCCCGCACCGAGCTCGACCGGAAAACCATCCGCACCTACCTCAACTTCGAAGTGCGCGTATCTCAATGGTCCGGGTGTTAGTCGACCCCGTGCCGCTGGTTTTTCCGCGTGTTCGCCGTCTGCCAAAAAGCCAAGACTAACGAGACAACGCAGGCATTCCCCGTTCGGACCGCATTGAGTCAGCGGCCGTCCGCATGTCGCGCAGGTTCCCGCAGTTCTAGCGTCCGCATTCGCAGTTCCGGGACCAGTGCCGTTGTCGTCCATATCCAAAATCAATTTATGCCATCAGTATCTGATAAAGATGGTGTAGCTCGGCATCGACATCTGCCGGATCAGAGACGATGCTAGCCACTTCAGTTCTCAATGATTCGCGATAGCGCTGTCGGAGGCGCGAAAGCCATGTGCGCAGAGTTGCGATTGGCACTCCGAGTCGGCCCGCAGCCTCCTCCTGATTCAGCGGCGTGACGCTTCCGCCCGCGACGAACGGTCTTAATTCTTCGAGCCACTCAGCTTTGCCTTCTGCCACAAATGCGTTTTGCAAATTTTGCCAGGCTCGCGAAACAATATTTGACGCCAAGATAAGATCGTAGCAACGGGCGTCACTGAGATGAGAGGTCGCCAACATCGCTGCCTCGGCCTCTGGCAGATGTTCCTCGATCGAGACGATCTGACGGCGGCCACCTCTCTTGAGCGCTCGGGCGCGGTCATACTCATTGTACAGGAAATTCTGCAGAGATCCCAACAGGAACGTGCGAAGGCGGCCCTTTTGCCGATCCGCGCGGGTCAACGTGTTTTGCTCAAGGAGATGGGCAAAAAAACCTTGGACGAGATCCTGTGCATCAGCAGATGAATAACCGCGGTGGCGAAGAAAACTGTAAAGCGGTGGCCAATAGGCTTCGCAAAATCCGGAGAGTGCCTCCCGAGCGGACTCCGCTGACTCCGTCTCCCGCGCACGCAACACCACGGTCCAATGCGTCGTTTGAAACGAAGCACCGCCCTCCTGTAGCGTTCCCGGAATTGCCTTCGTGGCTGCAGAGAGTCGCCCAACGAAGTTGTTTTTGCGAGAACAAAATCGCGCGAGCCCGGCGCGCTTGTGTGAGACGTCAGCGGCCAGGCGGGCTGAGGACCGCGCACTCTACAGCACGCGGGACACCGGCCAGGTTCTTTTTTCCGTCGCCGTCGCTGTCTTTAATCAGTAGAGCCCGAGAATTTGGTCCTCGCCCTTCCCGTCGTGCAGCCCGGACAAAGAACTCTCAGATCCTCGCATGCTCACGCGGCTAAACGCGGGGCTGTCTGTCGGGCTATAGCCATTCGGTCCGCTGGTCCTACGTTGGCTCTGCTCTTGCGCGATGGCGCCTATGCTCAAGACTGCAAAGGCGACGGCTACGGCCGCTGCTACTTTCGCTTCGATTGATAACTTCATATCGCGAATCGCTCGTTAATGAGAACGATGGTGGCTCTTGCGATCATGCGTTTTTGAGGGAGGCCTTTAGAAGGAGTCCTCTCCATCCGCCGCCGAAATTGAATGAAGCCATGCTGTATACGAGAAACGGATCGTGCTTGCGGCCGGCCGTCCGACCGGGAAAGGCGGCCGGCACGGCGTACCCAATAATCGACGCAGCTTAATGACGCGTCCGACAAGAGTTCCGCGCGGATAACTTCCGGGCAGAGATCCAACAACTTACAAACGTTCAGGAATGAGTACGGCCAGGAAAAATCATTCGCGTTGATCCAACTGTAGGCATCGAGATAGATCTCCCGCTTGACGCCCGTGGTCGCGGCACGGAACCGGCGCAAATCGTAGGCTGCTTGTTTCAGCACACCGGCCGCCAGATCTTTCTCAGGCGTTGGCTTTGGCGGTTCGGGTGGAGGAGCAAAAAAATGTGTACTGCTCAGTTTGGCAGATTCCGCCTTTAAAAATGCCTCCAGCTGGTCGCGCGATAACCGCGACACCGGTTCTTCTCCCCGGTTTTCGCGCCCGCAACGGGTCGGAAACAACACAAATTGATTGGCGAAATCCCGTGTCCCACTAATGCGATCGTCTATTAGGAGGTTCATATCATTCTCGATTGTAATTGATTGCCGTCATCCTTTCTCAGGATTTTGAACCTCGACATTTCAAAAAAAATTGAATTTTTTTCCAATGCTGCGGCGCCAACGGTCTGATTCCGCCGCTGCAGCCGAACGCCTCGACCGAGGGAAGTGGACTTTACGCCATGAGATAATTGTCGGAGCCGATTCTCAATCGCTCATTTATTGAATCGCTAACTCGCCAAATAATTAAGGGATTCGCTCCGATACGTTATACCAGTTCCATTCCCAGGTTTTGCCGTTGTCGGGAGAAAACGCCTGGCTCCATATCGGACGATCTTTGTCCCGCGCATCCCACCGAAACATCATGATAATGCTTTTTCCGCTGAACGTATCTTTGCAGAAAAAATGCCCGACGTTGTTTTCAAACGAGCCTACCACGGGCGGATCCAAGACACCGACATTGCTGGCAACCCAGTACAAGCTCCACAGCTTAGTTTTCGGATTAAAGACCCGCAGGGTGAGGCCTTCGAATTTTTTGCCCTCCTGGCCTGGCATTTCAGTGGTCGAATAAATATCCATATCCGCGGTGCCGCTAAGGATTTTGGAATTCTCATCAAACGAATCGAATTCCCTCCAATCTTTGCAGTTTTCGAGCCTCTTGTTGAGCCGGCGATTATGCATTTTCCATTTGCCGACTAAAAATTCGAAGTCACTCGGAGACGATGTCGCCGACGCTGTAATTTTTAAGTCGCCCTTCGCGTCAAAACTTAGTTTTGGGATTGGTAAACTGGGATCGGTCGTCAGAACCGTTGTTTGAGCTCGCCCGAAGCTACAAACGGCAAGGAACAAAATCGTGATTAAGTATTTCATACGTTTCCTCTAGTTTAATCTAATCAATAATGTCGGAGCGATTTTCAATCGGCCTTCGCTGACTCGCTAAGTCGATAATTAAGCCTTCGCAAAGGCTTCCTTGTTCACCACGTACGGCATTTTGGTTGGGTCGCCGCCGTAGTTGCGTTCGAGGACGTCGATCAATCCTTGGACGCAGCGCCCGGCCATGCCTTTGTCGGGATCGACTGAGAGACGCGTGATTTGCGCGCCACTGGCGAAGTGATGGAAGACACGGCAGCGGTCGGCGATTTCGGGATCGAGCAGCGGTGAATCGGGTGAGAGCGGTTCTTTCTCGAACACGTCGAGCGCCGCGCCGGCGATAGTTTTTTCTTTCAGTGCCTTAGCGAGCGCTTTTACGTCCACGACCGGGCCGCGTGAACTATTTATTAAGTATGCGGTTGGTTTCATCAGCTTGAGGGTGCGCTCGTTGATGAGGTGGTAAGTCGGTTTGTCGGTCTCGCCTTCGCGCAACAGCGGCACGTGGATGGTCACGTAATCCGCGCCGCGCAATGCTTCTTCGAACTCCACGTACTTGATCCAAGTCTTTTCCTTCTGAATGCCGCGCGCGTGGCGCAGATCCATCAGTTCCTGAATCGACCCGATGAACTGGTGATTCTGATACGCCGGGTCGTAGCAAAGGATGTTCATGTCGAACCCCGAGCATTTCTTGATCATCGCCAGGCCGATGCGGCCGGTGCCGATGACGGCGATGGTTTTACCTGTGACCTCGTCGCCAAGAAACGGCAGGAACGGGTGCCACGACGGCCATTTCTGCTCCCGCACCAGGCGCTCGCTCTGCCACATTTTGCGCGCGAGCATGCCCATCATTAAAAACGCGAACTCGGCGGTCGCTTCGGTGAGCACGTCGGCGGTGTTCGTGAATGGGATTTTGTATTTGTTGGCGTCGTCGCGGTTGATGTTGTCGAACCCGACGGCGATCTGCGCCACGACCTTAAGCGTCCCCTTCCCCGCTTCGAAAACTTCAGCGTCGATGGGATCGCGCAGCGTGGTGATCAATCCGTCGATGCCGCTACTCACCTTTTCGATGATCAATTTCTTCGGCGGCGCCTCGGGGCCTTGGTAAACCTCGAGCTCGTAACCGCGCTCACGCAGTCGGTTCTCAGCCGGGTCGCCGATGCGCGAGGTGGCAAACACACGGAATTTTTTCTTCTCGGTCATATCTGAAAGAATGGAAGCATGTGTTTAGCGCGGCGACAATGCGCCAAGGGCGCTATGTCAATGCAAGCCTGGAGCATCGCCCCAGGAATTCAATCGCATCACAAACAAGCGCTGAAAGCGCGATTCAGTTCAACACTTCTCAATCCCAGACGTAGCGTTCATCGAACTCAACGCCGTGCCTCCGTAGCAACTCGCGGTATTCTTCCTGAAATGTGCGAGTGCGATGATGTTCTTGTTGCGCGTCGACGTACCGCAGCACTGCATCGAGCTGGCTCGGGCTCACCGAGAAGGCGCCATAACCGCGCTGCCAGAAAAATCCGCGATAGCGAGCGTCAAGCGCTTTGATCCATTTCGAGGATACCTTCTTAATCTTTTCGATGAGCTGAGCCTGGGAAACAGTTCGCGGCAGCGGCGGCGTGATAATATGAACGTGATCAGCAATGCCGCCTACGTGCACCAAATCGGCACGGAGATCGCGGCAGAGCGTCGCCAGATAAGCGTGTATGCGCGGCCGCACCTCGACATCGAGCCAAGGCTCGCGATTCTTCGTGCTAAAAATGATATGAAGGATGACTTTGCTAAGCGATTGAGGCATGGCGCGAATGATGATCGAACTGGTGTCGCAAGTGAATCGCGCTTTTAGCGCTGCCGTTTTGACTTCCTCGAATCCTGGGGCGTTGCCCCAGGCTGCAGGCGAATCGCGCCGATGGCGCTGAGCCCTACAGGTTCTTTTTCACCAAGGCGCGGATGCGAAAACCCTCGTCCCTCAAAATTTCCGAATCTCTTCGACTTGGATCTGCGCGAACCCGGCGCGCGCAGTTTCCTTTCCTCTGATTGTAACAATCTTCGCGGCGTAATCAGCAAGCTCGGCGTTCACGTGGGCGTCCTTACCCGTCAACAAATAAACTTTTCCGTTCTCACCTTTTATCCCAACCGGCAACCCGCTTCTGATGCAGTCCCTCGCGCACGAAGCGTGTTCCGGACCACTCGCGTTGTAGGCGACGTAACAGGTGAGATCGAGCACTTCGCCCTTCACTACGATTTCTCGGCCCTGGATAAGCCGATGCGTGTCGCGCTGCCACAATTTCATCGAACCGGCGGTTATGCTCGCTGAAATAATTATCGCTGCTGCAAGCTTCAGTATTTGCTTCGAGTCCCGGCGGAATAGAATCGGCCGATTCTGCATAATTTTCTCGGCGAGATCGCCGGGAGGCTCAACTTCACGAAGTTTCGATCGGATCACGTGGTAACAACTGGCCTGTTCACGCAACCATTCTGCAAGTTCTGGATCGCGTCGGGCCTGCGCGAGGGCTTCTTGGAATCGCGGATCGGCGTCATCAATTCGCCCGCGATAAAACAACAACTTTTCTTTGGCTTCGCTCGTGTTCATTTACTAGACGGCAGTGCGGGACTTGGTTTCACTTAAGAGCTGAAAAAGCTTAATCTTCGCGCGCGCAATTCGAGACTGCACCGTCCCGAGTGGGATTGCCAACACGTTACCGATCTGCTTGTAAGACAAATCTTCGAGGTAGTACAGCACGAGCGGGGCACGATAACATTCGTCAATCTGGCCAAGAAAATTTAACAATGTTCGTGCGTCTATTCGGTTGACGACGTCGGCATACACATGCGGAAGATTTTGTGCGCCTTCATTGATTGGTTCATACGCAACGCGTTTCCGATGACGGCAGATTTTTAGAAACTCCCGATGCAATGTTGTGAAAAGCCAGCCTTTGACGTTCGCGGGATTCCTAAGCTGGTGTCTTTTGTTCGCCCAGATGTAAAAGGTCTCCTGAGTAAGGTCAGTGGCATCGACCTCGCTTCCGGTAAGACTGAAGCCGAATCGGTAAAGATCGCGGTAATAAAGTTTTACTAAATTTTCAAATTCCGGGTCCGCGGACATGTCGCCGTTATCCCAAAATAGGAGTCCTCAGACCGGCGTTTGTTCCCGCAGCTAAAGAAAAATTCTTAACGCTGACGTCGACCGGTCCGTGACCATGTCCCGAATTCTTTTCGTCGGCGGGAACAATGATGATTCTCGTGCATCTCATCAGTGACGAGCCTGAACCTAAAGTGAATCTATGCAATCCATAGACTTAAAGTCCCGTGACGGGGAAAAACGTACCGCCCTAATTCAATCGCCCCCGCCCCTGAAAGTGAGCACGATTTTGAAAGCGGTAGTTCGGCATCCGTTTAAGATATTCAACGCCCGTCACAAAAAGGGAGGTTCCATGCACAAGAAAAATGATCAATGCACTCAACGAAACCTACAAATCTCATCCGCAATCACAAACGCTTACCCGGCCCTACTGGGTGCTAGGATAATACTAGCGTGCGCGGCGTTGTTGGCTGCACAAGTGAAAGCGCAAGAATCGACGCAGAGCGCACCCGCAAGTGATCCACGACGCGATATGATCAAAGCGCTCGGGGCGTTGAGCCCTCACCCTTCTTTGGGTGAGGAGGCGCGCGTCTTCGATCGCCTCGTTGGCACCTGGGATTGCGACTATAGCTTCCACCTCGATGATGGCAGCGTTCGACATTCAAAGGGCGAGTTGTTGCTCGGCTGGATCCTGGAAGGTCGCGCGGTGCAGGACATCTTTGTTACCTACCCGAAAGATGGCGAGAAGGAGCGCCGGATGGGCACGACGCTTCGGTTCTTCGATACTGCTCTCAAACAGTGGCGCATCGTCTTCGTAGGTCCGCAGTTCAACTACCTCGTCACTGTTCAGGGAGGATCGGAAGGCCGCGATCGTATTGTTCTTCGTGGTGTCGATATCGACGGCGCGCCGATACGTTGGTCTTTCAATGACATCAAGCCCGATTCGTTCGTCTGGCGGGGAGAGAAAAGTCATGACCATGGAAAAACCTGGAAGCTCGAAGAGGAACACAATATGAAACGACGCTCCGGAACTGGAGGCCAGCAATGAGAACCAGCATGAAAAGTTCAGGATCACTTCGGTGGATTGTGATGAGAAGGATTGCGACGATTCTATTGTTCGTCCCAGCGGTGCTAGTAATGGCGGCGGCGCAACAGCAAAGCCGTCGACAGGCTAAGGAGTAAACGACGCTTCTTCGGGCGTCGCAAACAACGAATCAATCAGGAGGCAATATGAATAGAACTCATCGATACCTAATACTCGCTGCCGTATTAGGATTGGCGTTGATCGGAGCGGCCATCACATCGGCTGCGGAAAAATCCAATAGTGTTCTGGCATTTGAGCAATTGGCATCGCTCGTCGGGGAATGGAAGGGAGTGCAGGGAAACACCGAAATCAAATTAACCTACACGCTGACTGCAAACGGTAGCGCGCTGATGGAAGAATCTCAGCCCGCGGGAGAAGGAACGATGATTACCATGTTCACCGTGGATGGAGATCATCTTATTGCAACGCACTACTGTATCGCAGGAAACCAGCCACAGATGGTCACAACACCGATCACAGAACCGTTGCCAAAGAGTTTGGCGTTTTCGCTTTCGCACGTAACCGGAATGAAGACGCCGGGCGATTGGCATAACACGGGGTTGACGGTCACGCTCGAGGACACACAGCATCTTACCCAAGTGTGGACTTATGAGTACAACGGCAAGAAGGGCACTAACACGTTTCGCTTCACGCGAGCGCGGTAGAGCGAAAGACGCTATCCAAAATCTACCTACTAAGTTGAAGAATAACCTCTTCAACGGTCGGCGAGAGCTCATGTTTAATTAAAACACTTTGCTCTGTGCTCCTGATTCCTCTTCGATAAAATCACTCGTCGTCTGAAGTAAGTCACGTCAATGAAACAAGCGTTCTTACTGTTCGCAGCGTTCATCTTTACTGCGACGGCTCTTCGTCTCGCTAACGTGAAAGCAAACGACCTCGCTAAGGCGAAGCCGGGAACGGTCTTCCGCGATTGCGCCGATTGTCCCGAGATGGTCGTAATTCCGGCGGGTTCATTCACTATGGGTTCGCCAGATTCGGAGAAAGTTTGGGCGGCTAGTCATGGCGCATCGCCTCAATCAGTTTCCGATGAAGCGCCGCAGCATCGTGTCGCGCTGCAATCTTTTGCTTTGGGCAAATATGATGTCACGCGCGCCGAATACGCCGCTTTTGTTCGCGAAACTTCGTACCCTCTCGGCGATGGATGCGGCAAAGACAGTTTCAAATGGAACAAGCAACCGGATCTGAATTGGAAGAACCCAGGATTCAATCAATCGGATCGCGACCCGGTCGTGTGCGTCAGTTGGGATGATGCGCAAGCCTACGTGTCATGGTTGAACCGCAAATTACACGGTGATGCTTCAAGCTCTGGCACCGGACTGTATCGATTGCCAAGCGAAGCTGAATGGGAGTACGCCGCGCGCGCTGGAACAACAACTCGGTTTTGGTGGGGCGACAACGATGCTGCTGCGGTTGATCACGCCTGGTTCAAAAACAATTCCGATGGTCATGCGCATCCTGTCGGAAGCGAGGACGCGAACGCATTTGGTCTTTACGATATGGTCGGCAACGTCTGGCAATGGACCGAGGATTGTTACGCTGACAGCTACGGCAAAGCGCCGACAGACGGGAGCGCAGCCGAAATCGCGCGCGACTGCATGCGAGTCGATCGCGGCGGCTCGTGGTTGTATCCGAGCTGGCTCCTCCGCTCAGCTACTCGTGAAAGGAACCCCGCCGAGTTCCGAGACATTATCATGGGTTTGCGCGTTGCCCGGACGCTGCCGCAAAGCGGGAGTTTATGACCAAAATCTTCGCTGAAACGAAAAGAATACGAATCTTTTTGTTATTGGCATTCATCACTGCCGCTGTGCTCACCTTCATTGCTGCGCGACTAACCGCTGCCGTCGATAGCCGCCGTACTGAAACCTCCTCAGGGCAAGCAGATCGGCTCGCAATCGAGCGGCTGCATCAACAGGATGTCGAAGCGACCTTGTCTGACAAGGCGGATGAGTTAGCCAAGTTGTGGAGCAACGAAGCCGTTCGAATTCAGCCCGGCCGCCCGGCGGAGATCGGCAAAGCAGAAATTTACGCTAATGACAAGCGCTGGGAAGAAAAGCCCGATAGGGCAAGGACGCTTTGCTACAAGTCGGAAATTAAGGACGCGCAAATCGTCGGCGACTGGGCGTTTGAATGGGGGCTATTTCTCATATCGTGACTCCAGCAATCCGAAGCCGATGCGAGGCAAAGTGCTGAGAGTGATGAAACGACAGCCCGATGGCTCATGGAAATTCGCGCGCGTGATCGGCTTTAACGAGGAGAAGGAATCTGCTGCCCCAATGGCTGCCCCATGCAAATGAAAATCCCAATCTTTATTTTATCGGTGGTTGCTGTTGTTGTCGTGACTGCTTCGAACGTGCGCACAGATAACGCCGCACGCGTTGTCGATCTTAAGTCAACCGACGGCACGGTCCTGAAAGCAACTTACTTTGCTGCGGCGAACCCTGGTCCCGGTGTGTTGTTATTTCATCAAAGCAATCGCACGCGTAAGGAGTGGGATATGGTCGCCCGCCAGCTCGCGGCGGCGGGAATCAACACGTTGACCGTCGATGTTCGCGGGCACGGCGAAAGCGGTGGGCAAGAAAGCCGCGGTGAGGCAAGAAAGAAGCAATGGCCTCTCGACCTTGACGCGGCGTTTCAATACTTGATCTCTCAGCCGGGAGTAAAGCGCGATGTCATAGGCATCGGAGGCGCAGGCGTAATCGGCGTTGAAAATTCCGTCGAAACTGCGCGCCGACATTCCGATCAGGTAAAATCGCTGGTGCTACTTTCTGGAGAAACATCTCGCGACGGGTTGCAATTCTTGCGACAAGCGTCGCAGCTGCCCGAGTTGTTCGTTTTCTCTGACGACGACGAATACCCTCCAATCCAACAAGCGATGGGGTTGCTCTACGTCACAGCCTCCAGCCCGAGCAGGAAGCTCGTTCATTACTCAGCGTCAAAAGATGCGCCTTGGAAATGGTACGAACCTTTCGACATCGGAAAGGTTCCCGCGACGGGCGGTCATGGGACCGATTTGTTCAAAGGTCATCCCGAACTTCCCGGCATTATCGTGGATTGGTTCGTGACCACGCTGATCAAGACACCGGGTCACGCGCCGGCGGACACTCTCGCCTCTGCATCGACAATTAACGAAATCCAAACGCCCGGTGGCGTTGCCAAAGTCACGCAGCAGCTGATTGAAGCTCGAAAAACAGATCGGCAGGCGCAGTTGTTCCCGGAAATCACCGCCAGCACCATCGGCCAAGGTTTTCTGCGCGCAGGCGACACAAAATCGGCGATCGACGTTTTGAAGCTGGTCCTTCTCGCTTATCCCGATTCGGCTGATGCAAACGACAACCTCGCTGCAGCATATTTGAAAGACGGACAAAAAGATCTGGCGCGGCAGCATGCCGAAAAAGCATTGGCCATCCTGGATGCTCATACCGTACCGGCGTCATCATGGACCGATACCGCAGAGTACCGAGGCGAGATTCGCCGTAGTGCGCAGAAAACACTCAAGAAGTTAAGTGAGAAGCAAGACTAGCCTTCGTCGCTCTTCACTTTTCGCGCTCTGCTACAAATTCTTCTTCGCCCAGGGGCCGACGCGATCGAGCGCTTTCTCGATGTTCTCGATCGAGTTGGCGACACTGAAACGCAAATAGCCTTCCCCGAAGTCGCCGAATGCGGTG
>QHPD01000133.1 GCA_003218975.1 Verrucomicrobiota bacterium | reverse complement strand
AATGCCCGAAGCGATGGTCTTCACGTAGCAGACTTTTATGGCCTTTGGTTGGGCAACCCGCAATGTTGGTTGCGCAACTACGTTCTTGCTCGGGTCCGTAGCAAATGCCGATGCGCAAAATGCGAGCGTGAGCAGAATGCCTACATATGTTTTCATGCACTCATTGTGCTCCCGCTCCCGATTTTGCGCAAGTTAATTTGGGGGTGCGCTTTGGACAGCTAAACGACAATTTCGGCCACCCGTGTTCGTCAAAGCTCCCGCCTCCGCCGAGGCTACGGCGGGCAAGTCGGCGGCATTGCAAGATCAATCTGCCCAAAGGAAGTGTTCCAGGCGCAGATGATTCAGCCGGGCCTTGGCTTCTTCGCTTCGGTTGCCACCCGCCGCGGCCAGGCGCTCATAAATCGCGGCCGCAGACTCCCATTTTGAATCCTCCTCCAATAGTCGCGCGGCATTGAATCCAGCCTTGTAGTACCAGAAGAGTTCGCGTCGCCCATCTGGTCGCGCCTCGTCCTCCAGGATTTTGTAAAACGTCTCGAGCGCGCCGGCGCGGTCGTTTTTCTTTTCCAGACAGAGGGCCTTTTTAAACAGCGCCTGGTTGCGCCAGTGAATCGATCCGTTCTCCTCCGACGCCAATTGGTCATAAATTTCGATGGCTTGCTGGTAATTTGCGCTTCCGCCCATTTCGAAAAAAATATCCCCCTTACCGCACAGCGCCTCGCGCTTCTCAGACTGCGCAGCATCGCTTTTCAGCACTTCATCATATAAGACGAGGGCGTCCTTTGGCTTCCCAAGCTTACGCTCGATGACAGCTTGTTCGTTACGCGCGGCCCACCGCAACGCGCCATTGAGCCGCACCACTTCATCAAACAGGACGATCGCTCGATCGAGGGAATGCTCAGCCATGCTCGACATCGCCGATTTCGCCGCGAAAAAAAGAGCCTTTTCCCCGAGCGGACTATCCGGATTTTGTTGCGCCAGAATCTCAAACTGTGTTTGCGCATTCGCGAAATCCTGGTGTCGATAGTAAATCTCCGCCAATTTCATTCGAACCTCCGGCGCGAGCGGCGAAGCGCTGTGCTGCTCGAGAAAGCGCTTCGCAATGTTGATGACCTCGGTCTCATTCGCATCGGTTGAATCGTCAATCCAAATCCTGAGATAATCCGCGCGTTCCGTCGCCGCAGCAGTTGGTTTGGAATCGGCTGCACGCGCGAGATTTTTTTGCGCCTCAGCCACGCGCGGCGGCGAGGAGTGGAAGGCCAACTCGGCCAATCCAACCCAAGCCTCGGACACGCGGGGGTCTTTGGGAAAATCGCGAATAAATTTTTGCAGCGTTTCCGCAGCTTTCTTATCGCCCCTGGCCGCTTGCAACAAACCTTCCTCCAATCGCAGGCTGGCGCGCGATTCTTCATCACCGCCCTGTTTTTCGAGTTCGTTGTAATCGGCCACAAAGCGGGCGTGATCAGCTAGCTGCAACCAGCCGGTGCACGCGTTAAACAGCGCAATCCTTGCCCATGGCGAAGCGGAATGCCCGATCTCTTCAAAAGCCGCGGTGGCTGCCTCAAATCGCCTCGCGGCATATTGCGCCTGAGCGGCGAGCAGGTTGATTCGGTCAAGCAGCGACGCCTCTGGCTGCAGCGAACGGGCGTCATTCAAAATCGCGATCGCCTCGTCAAAATGCCGATCTTCCATCTCGAGTTCTGCAAACTCTACAAGAGCGGGCGCGATCGCCGGGGATCTTACTTCACCGCGACGCAGCTGCGTGAACAATTGCCGTGCCCGGTCTCGGCGCCCGGCGCGGGCTTCAAGCTGGGCAAGGTACCACCGCGCAAATGTTCGCCGCGGTTGTTCCGGATTGCGCACCCATTTCTCCAATTCGCTGCGCGACGGTCTATGCTCGGACGCGTAAAGCTCATCTAATTTTGCAAAGAGAACAGGCAGTCCGGCATCAGCGGGATGGCGATCGATAAACTGCTCGATGACGTCGTCCCCCGATTCGGGCGTTCTTAGTTGCAGGTGCGCGTCGGCCATCCCCACAAGCGCCGTGACGAGCGTCTCGTGCGGCGTATCCTCCGGTTTTTGCACCGCGGCTTGAAACGCGCTGATCGCCCTTTCCGGTCGCCGCAAAATGAGCTCCACCCGGCCGCGCAAAAGCCGCCGCTCTTTTCGTTCTGCCATTGATTGCGGCTTGATGTCGTTCAGAACGCGCTGTGCGTTAGTCGCGTCGGCTCTGCCGATGTACAATTCAGCCAAACGAAACTGCGCCCGCGTACCCCACTCTTTGTCGTGAACGAGAGAGGTGAGTTTTGCCAGCGCTTCATTCGATCTTTCCAACGCGCGCAGCGCTTCCGCGGCTCCAAAAGTTGCTGCCGAATGGAACCGTGAAGTTGGTGTCGCTGCCAGTTCTTCGTAGAACGGAAGCGCGTCGGCCCATCGATGCAGGCTCGCAAGGACCTGGGCCCGCCAAAACTTTGCCCATTCAAATTCACGCAGCCGAGGATTTGCAAGAAGCGCCAGCGCCTCCGCAGGCTGCTTCGCTGCGAATTGAGCTTCCGCAAGCTTTTCTGCGATGGCGCACCACGCGGCGTCGCTGGAGCTCTGGTCGAGCAGCACTCGCAAGCGCACCACCGCCACTTCCGGTACACCTTCCAGCAACGGCTTGGTTGCCTCCGCCAGCGCGGCGGATATGTCCGCGCGCGCAAGTGGCGCGAGCATGCCGATGAGACACATGAGTCCTATACGTCCTATCCGACTCATGTTTCCCCCAGTGCGGCCCGCAGATATCTTCCAGTATAACTTTGCGGAAGATCGACAACTTTTTGCGGCGGACCCGCTCCCACTATGTTGCCGCCAAGCTCGCCACCTTCAGGTCCTAGATCGATAATCCAGTCCGCGCACTTAATCATCTCCAGATTATGCTCGATCACAATGATCGTGTTGCCTGCGTTGCGAAGTTTCATCAACACTTGCAGCAATTTTTCAATATCGGCAAAGTGCAACCCCGTTGTCGGCTCATCGAGGATGTACACGGTGCGTCCAGTGGCCTTTTTAGCAAGCTCCGTCGCAAGTTTGACCCGCTGCGCTTCTCCACCCGAAAGAGTCGTGCCCGCTTGGCCGAGTCGCAAGTAACCGAGGCCAACGTCCAGCAGTGAATTTAGCTTTTCGGAAATGCTTGGCACACTACGAAAAAAGCGTGCCGCTTCATCCACGTTTAGATCGAGAACGTCGGCAATATTCTTGCCTTTGTAAGTGATCTCGAGTGTCTCGCGGTTGTAGCGTTTACCGCGACAAACCTCGCACTCGACGTAAACATCGGGTAAAAAGTGCATCTCGATTTTGATTAACCCGCCGCCTTCGCAGTTTTCGCAACGGCCGCCTTTGACATTGAAACTGAAACGGCCCGCGTCATACCCACGCACGCGCGCCGCCGGCAATTGCGCGAATAGTTCGCGTATTGGTGTAAATGCGCCGGTGTAAGTGACGGGATTTGAGCGCGGTGTCCGGCCAATCGCGCTTTGGTCAATGACCACTGCCTTGTCGATCTGATCTAGTCCGCGAATTGCCTTGTAAGCGCCCGGTTTATCTTTGGAATTGTAAAAATGCCGGAAGAGCGCGCGCCGCAGAACGTCATCCACAAGAGTCGATTTGCCGCTGCCAGAGACGCCGGTCACACAAGTGAGACAGCCAAAAGGAAAAGAAACGTCGATTTTCTTGAGGTTGTTTTCAGTTGCGCCAACAACTGTCAGCCAGCCGTCGGATCGCGGCTGGACGCGCTGCTTGGGAATCGCAATGCGCGCGCGTCTGGAAAGATAATCGCCTGTTAGAGAATTCCTCGCGCGCAGGATGTCATGCAGACTTCCCTGGGCAACAATCTCACCGCCACGCGGGCCCGCACCCGGGCCAAGATCGACAATGTAGTCCGCAGCGCGGATCGTTTCTTCATCGTGCTCAACAACGATGACCGAATTGCCGAGATCGCGCAGCCGTCGCAGCGTCCCGAGCAAACGCGCATTATCGCGCTGATGCAAACCGATGCTCGGTTCATCCAAAATGTAAAGAACCCCTGCCAAACCCGAGCCAATTTGCGTCGCCAATCGGATTCGCTGCGCTTCGCCACCGGAAAGCGTGCCGCTCTCGCGATTAAGAGTGAGATAGCCTAGCCCGACCTCAACAAGAAATTGCAGCCGCGATTGAATTTCGCGCACCACGTCGGTCACGATCGCTTGCTGGTGCGCGGTCAGGTCGAGAGCCCCGATAAATCGGAGGGCGCCTTCTACGGTTTGTTCGCTGAATTGATGGATGTTCAGTTCGCGGCCATGCTGATCCTTAATCGTAACGGCCAGGATTTCCGGTTTTAGTCGTGCCCCGCCGCACACTTTGCACGGCTCGCGCGTCATGAACGCGCGAATGCGATTGCGCGTGAACTCGCTCTGCGTTTGCTCATAGAGGCGCTGCATTTGCGGCACCAGTCCTTCAAACGGCTTAGCGACCTTGTTTTCGCCGTTGGCGCCGAGCTGGATTTCAATCGGCTGGCTGTTTGTGCCGAAGTAAAGCGCGGTCTTGAATTCATTGGGCAAATCGGCGAAGGGTACATCTTCGTTAACTTGGAAATGTTTCACGAGAGCGTTCTGCAAATGACGATAGTAGGCAAGCATGCGCTTTGTGCCGCGTCGCCATGGTGTGATTGCTCCTTCGGCCAGAGTTTTGGTTGGATCGGAAATCATCAACTCCGGATCGACGACCAGTTGCGTCCCCAAACCGTGACAAGCCGGGCAGGCGCCGAGATGGCTGTTGAATGAGAAATGTTTCGGGGTCAACTCGCCCAGTGTGAACCCGCTCTCCGTGTTCCCATAATCAGTCGAGTAGCGCAGTTGTTCCCACTGTTCAGGTTCGGCATTTGATGTTCGGCGTTCGATGTTCGATGTTGCACGCAACACAACAATCCTGTTCCCGCCCCACTTAAGTGCAGTCTCAACCGAATCGGTAAGGCGAACTCGGATGCCGTCGCGCACAAACAGTCGATCCACCACTGCTTCGATGGTGTGCCGCTCGTTTTTCCGGAGCCGGATAGGCTCGTTGCGATCCAGCTCCATGATCTGGCCATCGATCCGGACGCGGACAAAACCTTCGCGCCTGATCTTTTCGATCACATCCCGGAATTGGCCCAGTTGATTCTCGACCAAAGGAGCCAGCAAGAAAATTCTTGTTTCTGGTTCGTACGCGAGAATTCGATCGACGATCTGCTGGGGTGTTTGCCGGGTCAGCGGTTGCCCGGTGCGGGGATCGTAGGGCTGACCAATTGCCGAAAAGAGCACCCGCAAATAATCATAGACTTCAGTCGTGGTCGCGATGGTCGATCTGGGATTCGTGCCCGCACCACGTTGCTCGATCGCGATCGCCGGCGAAAGGCCCTCGATAAAATCAACATTCGGCTTCTCCATCTGATCGAGAAACTGCCGCGCGTATGCCGAGAGACTTTCCACATAGCGGCGTTGGCCTTCAGCATAGAGCGTATCAAAAGCGAGCGACGATTTCCCGGAGCCACTCAATCCGGTAATGACAACCAGTTTCTCCCGGGGAATCTCCAGGTGGAGGTTCTTCAAATTGTGCTGGCGTGCACCACTGATCTTGATAACCTGCGCAGGCATTCTGACGTCGAATCTCGAACCTTTTAGTCAAGCACAGTCAGGCTTGTTCTCCAGCAATTTCTGGCATGAGCCACGTGGGAACCAACCTTTCCCTCCGCCTCCGTGACTTGGCGATTCGACGTTGGCAATTGATTAGTGGCTTTATTTTTCGCGCAAAGTCAGAAGCCTTCTGGTCCAGATACTCGTCGGGCTTTCCCCAATCGCTCTGACTGTGCGAATAATACGGGGGAACTGGTCCTCCGTGCCCTACGGCGACGAGTGGTGGACTCCGGGAGGACAGATCGTTTCGTTTTTTCACGGCACACTCCAATTCGCCGATCTTTTCCAGCAGCACAACGAAAGCCGGAAACTGTTTCCAAATCTGTTCTACTTGTTGATGGCCGCTGTTACGGGACGATGGGATGTCAAGGACCCGATGGTGCTGCTGTTCGTGATGATGTGTGAATTGGTTCGGCGACTGCGTCCAGATATGCGGTCGTAGTTGTCTTTTTTACATCGGATTGGTTGGACTGGCGGCAAGCTTTCTTCGTAATTCACGCCAACTTCATCCGTGATCAAATGGCCAGAAATCGACCCCTCATTAGCGGAAAGTTTTTCTTTTTCTTCAACAGAAATCTGCCAATTTGGCGGTGCAGACCGCGTACTTGACCTTCGTGGCATGTACGCCTCATAATTGTTGGATGGCGTTTACGACGCCAAATGCAAATCGTTTAGCGAATCTTATCTGTGTACGAGCCAATTTCTTACATACTCTTTAGTGGCCCGACAGGATAGTCCTTAGGCTCCCGCCCGTTTCTTGTGATCATCTGGGGTATCTGCCATGGTTGATGAGACCCAAATTCGAAATGGGGACGCTTTGACAACCAGTCTTCCATCTGGCCTTTCTATTCTTGTCCCCGTCTATAACAGCTCGGAGATCTTACCAAGTCTCATTGAAAGAATCATACCCGTTGCCAAATCGCTCAATATTCCCTTCGAAGTAATCCTTGTAAATGACGGTAGCTCCGACGACAGTTGGAGTACCATCCGCCGCCTGACGGCGATGCATGCATGCATACGGGGAATTTCGATGATGCGGAACTATGGTCAGCACAATGCACTCCTCGCCGGATTGCGAGTTGCGACCTACGCTACGACGGTAACCTTGGATGACGATCTGCAGCAACCGCCGGAAGAGCTTCCGAAACTTGTTGAAAAATTACGCGAGGGATTTGATGTAGTCTACGGTTCGCCAGAAAGCGGAACTCACGGCTTCTTCCGCAACCTCGCTTCTGTCGCGACCAAGCTCACATTGCAAAATGCCATGGGTGCGGAATCGGCGCGTTACGTCAGCGCATTCCGAGCTTTCAAAACCGACCTCAGGAGAGCCTTCAGCACGTTTCAAAGCCCCTTCGTTTCTTTAGACGTTCTGTTGACTTGGGGAACTGTAAATTTTGGCTTCGTGCGCGTAAAGCATGACGAGCGCCGAATAGGCCGATCAACTTACACCGTGTGGAAACTTATCCGCCATGCGTTAAATATGATAACAGGCTTCTCGGTCTTGCCTCTACAGGTAGCCAGCATTATCGGATTTGCCCTTTCCTTCGGGGGTCTTGCCGTGCTCGCGTATGTTTTGTTGCGCTTTATGTTCTATGGAAGCACTGTCGCCGGCTTTCCATTTCTGGCGTCTATCATCGCAATCTTCTCTGGTGCTCAATTGTTTGCTTTAGGAATCCTGGGAGAATATATGGCGCGTATTCATTTCCGGAGCTTGGATCGTCCCGCCTACACGGTGGCTGAAACAATCGAGGCGGTTCATTGATGGCACCAGATACGTCAGCGGAATGCTCTCTCTTGGAATGGGATTCTTCATTTTTTGGGTTTCCAATTGCACAAGCTGCCAGTCAGACCTTGTCTGAAGGAAGCGGTAGAGCTATGCTAGAATGGTCTCAGGCAAATTCGGTCCGATGTCTTTATCTTCTGGCCGACCCCAATTCAACACAAACCGCCGGATTGGCGCATAGATTGGATTTCAAATTCGTAGATGTCAGAGTTCAATTGAGTTTAGAAATTGGTGCGCCCAATGCATCTAAGGTTCAAGAATCCAGAGCGCGGACTGCCCGAGAGCCGGATATCCCTGCTCTGCAGGCAATCGCGCGAGGCGCACATCAAGACAGCCGCTTCTTTTTTGACACGAATTTCCCAAGAGCGCGGGCTGAAGACCTTTTCGCGACTTGGATCGCTAAGGACTGCGCGGGCCGGGCGGATAAGGTCCTTACGGTTGAACGCGGAAGCAGCGGACCGCTGGGGTACATCACATGCAATCTAAGTAAGGATTCAAACACTGGCCGAATAGGTCTGGTGGGCGTTGCGTCCGAGTTTCGCGGAAAGGGTGTGGGCAAGACCCTCATTTGCGGGGCGCTCCAATGGTTTTGGTCCGTTGGTGCGCAAAAGATTGCTGTCGTCACTCAAATGCGCAACGTCGCCGCGCAGCGGCTGTACCAGAGGGCGGGCTTTCGCACCGAAAGCGTCAGGGTGTGGTACCATCGCTGGTTTTAGCCTGCCCGGGATGAATACTTCAATCCCTTTTAATAAACCTCTCGTCAACGAGGCGGGCCGCCGCTACGTCGCCGAGGCACTCTCATCAGGGAAGCAATCTGGTGATGGGCCCTTTACTCAGCGGTGCCACGCGCTTCTGGAGTCGCTTCTCGGCGCCCCAAAGGTGCTCCTTTCCACTTCATGCACCCACGCATTGGAAATGACCGCATTGCTGCTTCATCTCCAACCCGGCGATGAGGTCATTATGCCTTCCTTCACCTTTACCTCTACGGCCAATGCATTTGCTCTGCGGGGTGCACGCATTGTATTCGCGGATATCCGGCGCGACACATTGAATTTGGATGAGCGCCAAGTCGAATCACTTATAACTGCTCGCACCAAGGCTATCGTTGTTGTCCATTACGCAGGTGTGGGATGTGAAATGGATGTTCTACTCGAAGTCGCCAAACGTCATGGAATAGCAGTTATTGAAGACAATGCTCATGGTCTCTTTGCCAAGTATCGGGGCCGATACCTAGGGACGTTTGGGGGCCTTGCTGCCCAAAGTTTTCACGAAACCAAAAACTTTAGCTCTGGTGAAGGTGGCGCACTTATCATTAATGAACCAAGGTTTATTGAGGAGGCTGAGGTGATCAGGGAGAAGGGTACTAACCGAAGTCGCTTTTTCCGTGGGGAAGTCGACAAATATTCATGGATAGGTCTCGGCTCGAGCTATTTGCCATCAGATATTCTGGCAGCGCTTTTACTCTCCCAGTTAGAGGCGAGGGAAGAAATTCAGTCAAGGCGACGACGGATTTGGCAAAACTATTATGCTGGCCTTGAGGCGTGGGCTGACCAACAAGGAGTGGGGCTACCATTTGTCCCCGGTTACTGCGATCAGGCTTATCACATGTTCTACTTGTTACTGCCGTCGCTACAAGATCGACAGGCTCTCATCGGCCATCTTCGATCACGTGGAATCCTGGCAGTGTTTCATTATCTACCGCTCCACCTATCGGAATACGGGCGACGATGGGGCGGCAAAGACGGCGACTGTCCAGTTGCAGAAGATGTGAGCGCCCGCTTGCTACGCTTGCCCTTCTTCTTCTCGCTCACTGACACCGAACAAGCAGCCATTATCGACTCCATCTGCAGTTTTGTCCCACACCATGTTAGGCAGCAGGCTTACTTCCAAGCTTGATAGAGGCCCGGCTACGATCCGCCGTAGTTACCGATTCTAGGGACTCGGAAGGCTAGTTACAGGTGGCAGGACGATTTTCTCATCTGAAAGCGTTTCCCCCTCTGCGCTACGAATGGCGTATTGTAGCTTCGGATCGTAGCCTCTTATATAGCCAAGAAACCCCATATTTCTGGCAAATTTGTTTAGGTAGAATATCCGGTCCGTGAACGGCGCCACCGCTGAAGAGCAGGCGACGCCGCAAATGACTCCAGCGGGATCGACGATCACCAGGGTCTTCGGAGCTGCCTTTCCATCGATCCATGCCACGCCAACGACTCGTGCCGCCGGTTTACCGTTTTCGCAGGAGACTATAGTATCAATCCGGCAATGGCCCCGGAGCCGTTCCGGCTTATGCCGCCCATTGAATAGGTTTGATTCGTTAAGGCCAATCCAATCCTGCACGCCCTCTGCAAACATGTCTAATCGACGCTGTCGCAATTGCTCGGCCACGCGATAAACCCAGTGTATGCCTGCTGCGGGCGCTAGGATACGTATTTGTTGGTCATCCCGAACTCCATTAACCAGGCTTGTTGCTCCCGCCTGGGCAAGACGCCTGGCCCACCTGCAATTGAGCCCGCCTTCGTAGTGAGATGGGAAAGCCAAAATCGAGCCAACAAAGACTACCAGATAAACTGGCCACCGTGCCCAGCGTATCGATTCAGCATGCTGGAGCGCCACTAAGAGCACACCTGTCCAGAAAAGGGTGCTGTGAAAAAAATAGCGCGGTGCGGCGAGTTCGCCTGGCAACGCTCGAAAATGGTCAGCTCGGCCAATAACGACGACTTCCATAGCTATAAGATTAAAAATGACTAGGGCTAACCCAATAAGTCCGAGACTGCTTCTACTGATGTCGCGGCGAACCATCGCGTAAACAATTTCGCCCATCGCAACTAGCAAAGCGACCATGCCGAACGCCAGACCCAACAGCGATGACTCGATCAGCCCGGCAGAAGGTGGCCCTGCTCGCCAGTGTGCTGCCGCATTAAAGATTGGTGCGCTCAGCAGTCGACATAAATAGGACACATCAGTAGTTATGCCCGAGCTAGATAAACCGAGGGTCTGCAAGCCCGCGAGTGTTGACCCATGAGGAGGCAACAAAATGAAGATGACCGCTGCGGTTACGGCAGCAACGATGATGAGGCCGGAAGTGCGCCAGGGCAAACGAAGGCACCACGCTAGCAACAATAGGGTCGGCCAAGTTGCCAAACCGGCGCCAAAGCTAAAAGAGGCGACAAACCCTCCGGCGATTACAGCAACTGTAGCAGTCCAAAACCGTGCTGAGTGAGTGCGCATGGATGGCAGGCAGATAAATGATACCTCCGCCCCCGCCATAAGGAGAGAAGCATTACAGTTAAAACCCCCGGATGCCATGATATTTGCACGGCCCATCCAGAAGGTTCCTACAATTACGACGAGAGTAGACATTATTTTTGCAGTAAACGTTACAGTCTCATCGCGCCACACTGGGATGAGCAGCAGTCCTGTTGCGATCAAAAGCAGGGTGAGCCCGACATAGAAGACCAGTTGCTGGTTACCGTGGAAAAAACGAAGATCCGTCAGCCAAATGAAGCTAGGGAAGAACATCGAGTGGCCATTGTGCTTCAGCAACGCGCTTTCGAGCCAAGTGTGATTCAAGCAGACATCGTAAATCCTCCAGAAATCCTGGTGAGTCACCGGCCAGTGCCCCAGACAAAGGTAAGCGACGCCGGAAACCAGGAAAACTGCGCCGACACAGATAGCGCATAACTGCGTAGTCCGATGAGCTATCACGCTGAGTTTATTCATCGATTAAAAACCGCGGCTCTATGCATCAAAGGTTGGTTTCGAACGAACAGTCTCTCCACAGTGATGTTCTACTTCCGGAAGAACCGCATCATTTGCAACACTGCGCACCAATAGTATAGCTGCAGAGCGTAACTACGTGCATGACCCAGATATCCATTGTGGTTGCGATCAGTGAAGGAACTCGCCGGCGAAGCCCGGACGACTGTCGGAACTACCCAGCGGGATCGAAATATCACCGATCTTACTCGAGATAGTTCCGCAGGAACAGCTCCATAATGTGCTCTGCGCCGGCGCCCCTTACGTGTCTCAGATCGGGCTCCCATTCAGTGGCACAGTCGGAGTCCCATGATCTCCATAACTCGCACGTTGGGCGCACACTCTGGTGTCCCGCGGCTCAGTAGTGGACCTGGCGATCTCCGGAAAGCTATCTCTCATTCATATTCTGCGCAACGTTAGGCCGGGAATAGGCGGGTCTTTCTGGTTTCCGCGCGACAACTATTATGCGGGCCATATGCTCAGCCAGTGTCTGCAGGACGACTCTTTTAACTTCCCGTATGTTAGCAAATCCGATTAACTCGAGATTCTTTTTCAGAACCGGCGTGCTCAGCGCCCAAAAGTTACTTGGATCGTTGTTTTGCATATGCATGAAGTAACAGATGTTTGGGTCCTGTGGATGATCGTAGACTTGCGTCTCCAGTGCGAGATAGCCCTCCGGTTTCAGGTTGTCGAAGCTTCGCTGAAGTGAGAGCAACGGATTCGGCAGATGGTATAGCGTCCCGAAGTGGAGAACGACGTCGAACTCACTTGGGCGACTGAAAGTCTCCGCACTTTCACAGTGGAACTCGCAAGATACGTCGCTCAGACTGGCCAGAAACTTTGAACCTTCGATGTGGCGCGGACTATTATCCACTCCTGTCGTGGAAAACCGATACTTCATAGCCGCGTAGATCGAGTTGTAACCAGCGTTGCAACCGATATCGAGCAGTCTCCCGCCCGAGATATCTTCGAACGGAATGGCAGTTTCCACCATACGCAACTTATTCAATGGCTGTTCGGAAAATGGGATGCGGCGTTTGAGGTCTTTTGTCGAAACGCCGTTATCGAAGTCAATTCGATGAGCCCATGGTTCCCAATGTCGGAGCTTTTCTTTCAGCGCCTCGGGCGCGAGCGTCGTGTGCAGGGTGAGAAAACTTTCGTCCATTTCAAGTTCGATCAGATCTCGTATCGGCCGTTTCCATTTGGACCGCGGATGTCTAATCTAAAACCTAGACTCAAGCACAACTGCCTTTCTTCTCCAGTGAATTTAGCCGCCTGTAAAATGGATAACTATGTTTGCAGAAGTTCTCCATGGGCTCGGTTGAAAAGGCGCCTATCAAAGAAGGAGCCGGCGGCGAATCGACAGAGCTTCCGCAAGATTCATCGTGGCGCGAGTAGATAAATTGCGCTTAGCGCTAGCAGAAAATAGGGAACGAGGACAGCTGCGCCAGCGTAATCCTTCGCCATTCGTTGTCCGAAGAACAGCGCAATGATTGCGATGGCGGAAACGACCGCACCATAGAATGCAATCGTCGAATCGTGCGAGAAGATTATTACGACGCATCCGATCGCGCTCAGCGCGCCGGCTGCGGTCTCAAGAATGGTGATCGCGGTCAGAAGCGCCGGCACAATTCCGGCCAGGGGGCTTTTGGCGAAATGCCCTTTCAACCATTCCAGGTTGCCGTACCGATCGACAATTTTGTCGATACCTGATTGGAGGAATAGAATGGCGAGAAACGCAGACGCGAAGATCTGCAAAAAGTAGATTCCTCCAGTGAACGTTTGTGGATTCGGCATCGAGGCTGCATTCTAGCTGCTACGATACAGAGTTGTCGATCTTGTTGGTAATTGGAAACGCGACGCAACAAATGCTGTAGTCGCCTCGCTCTGTCGAGGCGCTCCTAAACACGGCGCAGAGCGCTGTGGCTACATCTTAAGAGATGTTCTAAAAAACAGGGACGCGGTTTTAACCGCGCCCTGCTCCTAAAACTATCTTGTGGTTATTGGATTAAGGTATGCCGTTGGGCACGCCCAGACCTGTCACGTTATCCCAGCCCATTGTTGTGGCCTGCGTCGGCGATCCGGAACCGAGCCCATTATCATCGAACGTCCCGAGTCGGTCCACCGTGCCATCGCAGTCGTCAACGCTGTTAACAAAGTTGCGGCGGGCGACCGCGGTCTTGACAGATAGGACATCGTAGAACTTACCCAGATTGGCGTAGAAGAACGGATTGGCAAAGCCATGCGCAAAGCCGGCTTTCTGGTCGGACAGCGCCATGATGCCAGCAAAGATTGGGCCCGAGAGACTCGTCCCACCGAGGCGATATTCATCATATTTCGTGACACCGGGGTTGCACGTCGTAGGGAGGAGGAGCGAATACAGCGTCAATCGAGCTGAGTGGAGATCCTAGGGCGTCGGATCGGCGTACGAGCCGCCGAAGATGTCGCTGTTGCCGAACGTGGCCGGGCAGTTCTGCTGCGGCGCTGGCGTCGGAACGCTGCCGCCGATTTGAACCGACAGTCGATACGCATCAATGGCCGGACAGACAGCGGCGTTGCGGACGTCGTTCCACACGCCCGCCCCGTACGTGTTGGTCGCGATTGCGTACACGTAATCGCCGAGGAACTCTGCTACCAGGCTGTTCGCGCTCGATCCGCGCGGATCACCGACCGCGCCGCGGTGGAGTGTCGAGAAAGCGCCCGGCATGCCGGTGGCGATGTTGATGTCCGCGTGCTTCAGCACACCGACCAGACCTCGGGGGCTGGTTGTGTCGTTGCGGAACGGCGTCGTGAAAGCGTTGTAAACGACGTAGAGGTCACGTCCATTGGGCGAAAGAGCCGGTGCCGCGTAGAAGCCACGGTCGTTCACAGGGGTACTTGTACTTACCACTATCGGACTAGACCAAGTGCTACCGCCATTTTTGGAATAGCTGAGCAGCACCTTTTCACTGTTGAGACCAAAGCGACCGTCCACCCAGGCGTCGACGATCTCGTTGGTAGCGCCGGCGCCAGTCGGCGCGCCGTTGGCGATATCGAGCGACGGCGAGGGCGCCAGGTCGCTCCGTGCGCCGGCGATGCCATCCTCGGTGCATTCGTTAAAGACGGGGTCGATGTGGTAACAGGCGTCGTTCATTTTGAAGATCGCGACCGGTTTGGTCCAAGTATGACCACCGTCGAACGACTTGAGCAGATCATGCGACCCGATGCCCGGCGTCGCCGCGAAAGGAAATGTTTTCGCCGCCGTGGGGGTCGCGAAATGCGTAACCGCCAGGTACACCACGCCGTGGCTATCGCTGCGGATGGTGCACCCGGTCCGATAGCCGTGCGGCGCGTTGCTGATGGCCTTGGTGACCTCTTGCGAGGTCCAGGTGTTGCCGCCGTCCCGCGACACCGACACCACCAGGGGCACACCTCCGCTGGTGCCTTCGAACGCGGAGCTGCAGACATAGACATCTCCAAAGAACGGGCTGGACGCCGCGTTGTCGGCCCAGATCTGCTCCTTATCCGAGAAGAGTGCCCCGTTCTGCTTCGTTACGATTACTGGACGTTTCCAGTTCGCCTTGTTGGAGGCGATCACAGCTGTGAGACCAGTGGACGGTGTGTCCAAGCGCGAGACGGTGACCGCCTCGTAGCCCTTGAACGTGTCGTTCCTCTTCGCGCTTAGGTTCGAGACGAGGGTGGCGTAGTATAACCGTGATCCGTTGGCCCAGGAGAATTTGCCATTAGCTCCGGGTCGCGGGCCGAACGCCACGGCCGGGTCGCCATCAGTCACTAGCCCCGCTTCGTAGTACCAGGGCAGAGTGCCAATCGGTCCGACTTGTGGCTGACAAGGTGGATCATTGTTGCCCACGACGCCCAAGCAGTTGCGCGCGCTCCAGCCGGTGTACGTAGGCTGTATCCAGGTGGTGCCGGAGTTGAACGAGAAGTAAACACCTGAGGTGCCTACACCCGTCGTAAACGGGCAGGTCGTGTCGTCGCCGGCGTTGCACGCCTCCAGGTCGATGTTGTCGTTCGCGCCCGCAACGAGTACGTTCGGGTGGTTGGCGTCCACGGCGATTGCCGGCTCGTTCTGCTTGTTCCGCGAGAACGGGCTCGACGGGCTGCCGACGTTGACGCGCGTGTCGACGGCGACGACAGCCAGTGCGGCCGCCGCGGACATTAGGGTAACCGCGGTTGCGATACGCAGAGGTGATAGAACACGATTTTGACGATCAAACCGGCCAGGAGTTTTCATAAATTTTAGCTGTCAATTACGGATTCAATTTTGAATTGAATTTGGGAGGGTCAGAGTGCGAAACGGCTACACAAGTGTCAAGCAGTTCTTAGTTTTTTGTTTATTTGGGTCCAATGGTGTCTCGGATGCTGCTGTGATAGCAGCCTTCGACTCAGGCGACTGCGGCAGCGCGTTTTCGTGCGGTCGCATCGAGAATGCGCTTGCGGAGCCGGATGATTTTGGTGTTGCACCGACGTATTCGTCGATGTCGATGTAATCGACATCGAGTGCTTGAGACTCATACACAGCGGCGCTTCGAGCTTTCTTGCACCTTGGCTTGGGAGGTTGGCGAGGCTTCCAGCATCGCCCAACGAATCTTCAGCCAACCATATCCTCATCGTCGAAGGCGAGAAGCACACGCGCGATGAGCTACGGCGGCTGCTGGGGAACGATTATAATCTGCATGTCGCCGCCGATGTCGCCGGCGCGATGAAACGTCCTCGAGCGCGAGCAGTAGAGGTAATACACTGGCGGATGGGGGGGGATTCGAACCCCCGGTGCCTCTCGGCACACACGCTCTCCAGGCGTGCACAATCAACCACTCTGTCACCCATCCGTTTTTTGATTCCTGCTCGTGCTCATAATCGTAATCGTGCGTGGCTCGAATCGATTACGACCACAATTAGAAGCTAAAGGTGTAATCGTCGGAACAATTCGTCGAGCGGCAATTGGATGCCAATGTAAAATTCGCCGAAATCCGCGTACTCTGCGCTGACAGGATCGAACCGCATTTTGTAAACGATGGCTTTGATCTGAAACGTGTCGCGCGCAAACAAGGTCACGCCCCACTCCGCATCGTCCAGACCTGTCGAACCGGTGATGAGCTGTTTCACTTTGCCGGCGAACTCGCGCCCGACAGCGGCATGCCCTTTCATTAGCTGCCGGCGTTCATCATACGGGAGCGCATACCAATTTCGCTGCTCGCCGCGACGCTTGCTCATGTTATAAAAGCAAACCACCGGCCAATCGGGCAGCGTAGGGTAGACGCGCTCCTGCCGATAATGCTTCATCCGCTCGCGGAACGATTGCATCGCTTCGGTAAACTTCTCCAAATTCGGCGTGATGTTTTGCTCCTTCTCAAGAATCTCCGCGTACTCTTCCTCGGTCGTGATGTATTCGCTTTCTTCGCTAAGCGAGAGATAACTGTAGACCGGCGTAAGCACATCAGCGCCTAACGAGAGCGAAAGCCGCTTCTCGATTCTATTGGCGCTGTGCAGATCAGGCGTGATCAACATGAAGCCGATGTCGGCCTTCGGCGTGACCATGCTGAGCGTCAGCAATTGCGTCGAATCCATTGCGCGCACTTCCTGCACAAGCGACGAGAGATTCGTCTTGGCAGCGTTCTTCTCTTCACGGCTGAGCAATTGCCATTGACCATACTCGATCCGGTAAAAAAGGTGCAAACAGTGCCAGCCTTCCTCAGGAACAAGCATAGTGTTCTTGTCAGTCATCGCGCTAGTCTCCGCTGCGCCATCTAAAGTTCAAGAAAGTAGGGTCGATTGACCCATTTCGCTTCGCTCAGGGCAGGCTCTCAATCGACCGGGCGGTTCGGGTGAACCGCCCCGACCTAACGTGCAGGCGTTTCTGCTTTCGGCAAATGCGCCGTGCAATATTCCTCGCCGTCGCGCGAGACGCGAAAGTCGAGATCCGGATCGCTCAGTTCGGTTGCGCCGCAAACGGCGCATTTGTGGAGGGGCTCGGCCTCGCTGCGCGCACTTCGCGCATAACGCCTCCGCCGCGCCGAGACTTCACCGCGATGCCGCGCCTGGTAAATAATTTCCGGGCCGAAAAAGATTAGATAATTGCTTAAAGCAGCGACCAGCGCCATGCGGTAGGAATTCGAGTTCAGGACAAATCCAAGCAGCAAGAACGCCGCTGAAACCCAGGCAACCCATTTGATCTTCACCGGCAAAATGAAAAACAAATAAATCACCTGATCGGGATAAAACCGCGCGAAGGCGAAAAACAACGACGCGTACAACATCGAGTTGGAAAAACGCGCGCCGAAAAAAAACGCGGCCGCTGTGGTACCAACCATCCCGACAAAGAAATAAAGGCTTAACCGAAACGCTCCCCATGCTTGTTCAAGGCCCTCGCCGATGAACCAAAGGAACCAAAGGAGAAGAATGATCCACAAGAAACTGGAGGTTTGCGGGAGAAAAATATAGGTGACGAGCCGCCAGATTTCGCCGTGGCTAATCCGTCCAGGATCGAGATCGAGCGCGAAACGAAAGTCCGGATTCAACCGCACGAGCATGAATACGAGCGCATTGAGGCCGACGACGATGCGGATCAATCCTGGGATGCCAAGAAATCCGAGGCGCCGTTCAAGTTTATCCACCCAAGTCATGAGCTGCGGCAGCGTAAGGTTCACGCGTTTTGTTTTCAAGGTAGGGGTAGTTCACCCGCCTTCGCTTGGCTACGGCGTGGCGGGCCCGAACCGCCCGGGCGATTGAGGCCAAATTGCCCTACCTGCGCCGCGCATTGCACACTCTAGTTCGGAAGTCTAGTTTGGCGCGTGACTGAAAATGCGCCGAAGAAAACGCCGCTTTACGAGGAGCACGTGCGGCTCGGCGCGAAAATGGTCCCATTCGCCGGCTGGCTGATGCCGGTGCAATACACCAGCATCGTGGAGGAAAATCAGACTGTGCGAAACAAGGTGGGTATCTTCGACATTTCGCACATGGGGCAATTGATTGTCGAAGGAAGCGGCGCGCGCGAATGGCTCAACGTGATGCTGACTAACAACATCGACAAGTTGGATGTCGGCCACGGGCAATACACGTTTCTCTTGAACGAGCGCGGCGGAATTATTGACGACTTGATCGCATACCGAATCGGCGAGCAGAGATTTCTGCTCGTGGTAAACGCCGCTCGCACGGACGAAGATTTCGTGTGGTTGAAAAAGTGGCGTCGGCCTGCAGCCGGTGCTCCTGAAAATTATCGGCAGGATGCCGATACCACGGCAATCGTAAACCGCAGCGCAGATTTTGGCGGAGTCGCCATTCAAGGGCCGGGTATCGCGGAATTGTTTCATGCGCTGTTCGGCAAAGATGTCGATCTTCCGCCGCGAAACGCGATCATCGATCCTCCGTTCGATGGAACAAAGGTTTCCGTCGCGCGAACCGGTTACACCGGCGAGGACGGCATTGAAGTTTTCTTTCGTGCGAGCGACGCGGTGAAGTTTTGGAATGCCGCGCTCGAAAAAGGCAAAGCTTTCGGAATTAAACCTTGCGGTCTCGGCGCGCGCGACACGCTGCGCCTGGAAATGTGCTATCCACTCAACGGCTCCGATTTGTCGCCGGAACGCAATCCGATCGAAGCTGGGCTCGGAGTCTTTGTCGATCTTACGAAGCCACACTTCATCGGGCGCGACGCTCTGTTGAAAACAAAAGAAAATGGTCCGCCCGAGAAACTCGTCCAGTTCCGGATGAAGGAGAAGGGCCCGCCGCCGCGACCGCACTACGCCGTTTTCCAAAACGGCGAACGTGTTGGCGAAGTGACCAGCGGCACGCTTTCTCCAAGCTTGAACTGGGGCATCGGGATGGCGTATGTCTCGGCGGCGCACGCCAAGATCGGCGCGCAGATCGACATCGAAATTCGCGGCCGAACATTTCCCGCTACCATCGAAAAGAAACCGCTTTACAAAAAATCATGAATGTCCCCGACGATTTGCTTTACACGGAGACCCACGAATGGGCCAGGCGCGAAGGCGACAAAGTCCGGGTCGGCATCACCGATCACGCGCAATCGGAATTAACCGACGTGGTTTACGTCGAGCTGCCGAAGATGGACCGGCAAGCGAACGCAAAAGAAGCGATCGCGGTTGTCGAATCTGTAAAAGCGGCGAGCGACATTTACGCGCCGGTGAGAGGAACTGTTATCGAAGTAAACAGAGCGCTTGAAGCCGACCCGGGCCTGATCAATCGCGAACCCTACGGCCAGGGCTGGATTTTCGTTCTCAAGATCGACAACGCTGACGATCTCAAACAGCTGAAAGACGCGGAAGCGTATCGGAAACAGATTAGCTGACGTCGCCGCTATTAGGAACAACAGGATTAATTGTGAGCTGGATCAGGCTGCGAAAAGGCCGTGTTTTTCCGCACCTCTGGCACGCTCGCTTAGTTACGCTTGACCACAGTGACACCTAACGCGCGACTGCTCCTTTTATCTGTGCTTCCGATTGCCCTTTTCTCGGCAGTGCTTGCAGGCCTTTATTTTCACTACACGTACGCAACCGACGGTCGTGAGAGTTTTCGGTGACAAACACCAGTGGTCGGGACAAACCGATCTCAGATCTCGAGTTTTCCGAATGCGCTGGCTATCATATTCTCTGCGCTCCAGCAGCAAATCAGAAGCGAGTTTGGATCATGCTCGATCCAAAGAGTCCGCCTTTTACAAGCAGCTTCCGCAACCACAGTTACTCTGTCTTGCAGGAACAGTTTGATCGCATCACTTCAACGCGGCATGTCACTTCAACCGTTGAGGAATGTCTCGCATCGCACATTCAATGAAGGCGCGTGGCTCCCCAATCCGTTTAATCCGCGTAATCCGCGGTCAAATGTTGGGTCAGAAGTCGCTCTTTTCTCTTGGCTAACATGTGCTTAATTCCCCGTTCTCCCCATGAGCAGCAAACCGAAGCAGCGCGAGGCAGAGCTTGATTTTGAAGGCGCAATGGATCGGCTTGAAAAAATTGTCGAGCAAATGGAGTCTGGCAAACTGCCGCTGGAAGATCTGATCGTTCGCTATGAGGAAGGAATGAATTTGGTAAAAATTTGCCAGGAACGACTGGCCAACGCTGAGCAAAAGATCGAAATCATTGCCCGCAACAGCGCGGGCAAAACCGTAGTTAAAGAGTTCGAGCCAACGCAGGAGCAGGAGACACCGGCGCACGTGGCCGACGAACCGGCAAGCACAAATGACGAAATCAAACTCTTCTGAGACTTCCCAGGCGACAGCCGCGCCCACGCGTCTGCTCGAAGGGATCCGTTCGCCTGTGGATATCAAAGCGCTGCGCGAACAAGACCTGCCGCAACTTGCACAGGAGGTACGCGATGAGCTGATCAAGGTTCTTTCCCAAACAGGGGGCCATCTCGGACCGAATCTCGGCGTCGTCGAATTGACGATTGCCTTGCATCGCGTATTCGACACGCCGCGTGACCGCTTCGTCATGGATGTGAGTCACCAAGGTTACGTGCATAAAATGTTTACCGGACGCCTCGATCGTTTTCACACGATGCGGCAATACGGCGGTCTCAACGGTTTTCTTTTGCGCACGGAAAGCGAGCACGATTGCTACGGCGCTGGCCACGCTGGGACGGCGCTTTCCGCTGCTCTTGGTATGGCAGTCGGACGTGACTTGCGCGGTGGTAACGAGAATATCGTCGTGGTGGCGGGCGACGCCGCATTCACCTGCGGAATCAGCTACGAAGCGCTCAACAACGTGAATGCGCACACCAAGCGCTTCATCGTCGTGCTCAATGACAACGAATGGTCAATCGCAAAAAATGTCGGCGCGATCGCAAACTATCTAAACAGCATCGTGACGAATCCTACGTACGCGCATTTGCACGACAAAGCGCGCCGCTTCGTGCAAGCGATTGCTGGAAAGTCAGTGGCGGAGTTCGCGCATAAAGTTGAGGAAAGCGTCAAGGGCTTGTTGGTGCCCAGCGTCATCTTTGAGGAACTCGGATTGCGTTACTACGGGCCGATCGATGGACACGATATCCCGCTCCTCATCCGGACATTTGAGTTTCTGAAAACGCAGGAAGAGCCGGTTCTGCTGCACATTCTCACCCAGAAAGGCAAAGGATACGCGCCGGCTCTCAAGCAACCCGATAAATTTCATGGCCTCGGCAAATATAAATTGGAGACAGGGGAGACCGCGCCGACGCCTACGCCCACGTATTCGGAAATCATCGGCAAGACGCTCGGGAAATTCGCGGAGACGAATCAAAAAATCGTTGCCATCACCGCGGCGATGCCAAGTGGGACTGGCCTCTCGCATTTTGCCAAGGCGCACCCGAGCCGCTACTTCGATGTCGGCATAGCGGAAGAGCACGCCACGCTTTT
>QHPD01000146.1 GCA_003218975.1 Verrucomicrobiota bacterium | reverse complement strand
CGAGTGCTTGAGCTGGGCCACAGCTACCTTTCTTCGCTGGACCTGACTGAATTGGCGCATGAAGCGATGGAACAGTTGTCGCAGCGGGTAGGCGAGTCGTGTTCAATGTCGGTGTTGGATGGCACTGAGATCGTTTATGTAGCTCGCGTGGCAGTCCGACGCCTGATGAGTGTCGCGCTCAGTGTGGGCGCGCGGTTGCCGGCATTTGCCACCTCGATGGGTCGCGTCCTGTTGGCGGACAAATCGGACAGCGAGCTCAGCGCTTGGTTGCGCGAAAATAGGTTCTACCCGATTACCGCGCACACCATGTATAAGATCCGCGCGCTCCAAGCCGAAATCCTCAAGGTGCGCCGCCAAGGCTACGCGTTCGTTTCCCAGGAACTGGAGTTGGGACTGTGCTCGATTGCCGTTCCGATTCGTTCCACCGGAGGACAGACCGTGTGCGGTCTTAACGTCAGTATGCGTTACAGCGATGACGTGCAGGCGGTGGCGCGCAAAACAATGTTGCCTGCTTTGCACAGCGCGCGTCAGGCGATTGAACAGGCGATCGCCCGCGATGGTTGGCAGCCGCTGGTTTCCCGAAGTGCATATGGCTGATGTTTTCATTGCGGCAGCAACCCGAACACCGTTCGGCCGCTATGGTGGCCGACTGGCAGCGATGCGCTGCGACGATCTGGCTGCGGCGCCGCTGACGTCGTTGATTACCAAGTATCCCGGCGTCGACTGGGGCACTGTGGATGACGTTATCCTCGGTTGCGCCAATCAGGCCGGCGAAGACAATCGCAATGTGGCCCGCATGGCCGCGCTGCTGTCCGGCCTTCCGGAAACAGTGCCTGCGGTGACGGTGAATCGACTGTGCGCTTCCGGTTTAGAGGCGGTTTGTGTTGCAGCTCGAGCGATTGCCGGCGGCGACGCACAGCTGGTGATTGCTGGAGGGGTCGAAAGCATGTCGCGGGCACCGTTCATTATGCCCAAAGCCGATACTGCATTCAGCCGGGAGCAAAAGCTGGAGGACAGCACGCTTGGCTGGCGCTGCATTAATCCGGTGATGCAAGCGCGGTACGGCGTCGATTCCATGACGCAGACCGCGGATAATCTTGCGCGCGAGCATGGCATTGCCCGCGCATGCCAGGATGCGTATGCCTGGCGTAGCCAACAGCGCACTGCGCAGGCGCAGGCGAAAGGCTGGTTAGCCGAGGAGATAACGCCAGTGCAGGTGCGACAGGGCAGCGAATCTATCACTGTAAGTGAAGACGAACATCCGCGCCCCAACATCACGCCCGCGCATCTGGCCAAACTCAAGCCGCTGCTTGGCGGCGACAGCACCATAACCGCAGGCAATGCCTCCGGCTTGAATGATGGTGCCTGCGCGCTTTTGCTCGCGTCGGCAGCAGCCCTGGAGAGACACGGCTTACAGCCCCTGGCCCGGGTCATCAGCATGGCAGCCGTCGGGGTTGCTCCGAGGATTATGGGGATTGGACCCGTCCAAGCGATCCAAAAACTGCTAACCAAGATCGGCCTGCGGCTCGACGACTTCGACCGCATCGAAATCAATGAGGCCTTCGCCGCCCAGGTGCTAGCATGTACGCGTAGTCTTGAACTGCCTGACGACGCTGAGCATATCAACGCCAACGGTGGTGCTATCGCGCTCGGGCACCCGCTTGGCGCCACCGGGGCGCGTTTAGCGATGACTGCTGCCTACGCTTTGCGCAGGCAGCAACAGTCGCGCGCCTTGGTGAGCCTATGCGTCGGTGTTGGCCAAGGAGTTGCCTTGGCCCTTGAGCGGGCGTGAGCAATCCCGAATGACCATATCGGCGCTGTCCTGATTGATCAGCGGCATCACACCGATCAGATCGTCTTTGCCCACCACTCAAGACACCTGCTGAGATACCAGTGACAATAATTATTTTGAAGCAGGCAAAAATAGACTGTAGCTGTTTGCCTTCAGTCTCTTCGGGCGGTTAGCTCAGTGGTAGAGCGGCTGGTTTACACCCACTGCGAGGCAAATATGCCCATTTTTGCTCACGTGCTCTTGAGTGCTCTTTCATAGGTAAAATCGCCGTTGGGGACGCGCCTCAAGTGTTCTCAAATATGCTCAAAAAATATCATCGGTGTACCTGATACGCAGCCCCAACTCCAACCGGCTCGAATCGCGCTGAATTTATTTCAGCGTGATTTCGCGCATGAGTTTGGCGCCCATGATCTCGCGAACCTCGAGACGCTGGGTCGCGGTCTTCTCCTGCTCCTCGATGGAACCTACGACTTTCTTGGCGATCGGGTCGAACTTCTCACGCGCGTTGTCCAACGCGGCCATGTTTTTCGATTCCACCATCACCAGGATGTTGAAGTCCTGCGGAGTGGCGGCGTCGCCGAGCAGGATCTTATAGCTGATGATGAGGTTCTGTTTCTTCGCCTCATCGAGTGTGCCCTTGAGCGTCTTGGCGAGTCCTTTTAGATACTGATCGCCCAGCCCGGGTTTCGTTTTGACCATCGTGATGTTCCAGACCGTGCCTTCGGTGTAGGGTGCGTCACTTTGCGCGACGCAAAAACGCGCCCAAGCAGTGGAGAGCGCAACAACGGCTAGGATAACTAGGATTTTCTTCATATTGGTGTCTTTTTATTGTCGTTTGAGTATTCCTTTGTTGACCATCGAGGTCAATAAGATCCGTCGGCCATCGATTCGTAAATGACTCAGTAATCGTCCAACCGTGGCGTCGATCTAATCTCTAATGTGCTCCGTTTCGGTTCGCTGTGGTACGCCGAGGCAAAAGGCAATCGGCTACGCCAAGGTTTTCAGCCGCTCACATGATGCCGTGATCAATATGATCGAGACGCAGGAGCAAGTGGGAAATTTCAAAGGACCGTAAAGCTTCACGGGCTCAACGTCTTACGGAAGTTCTACTTCGTTGCTCGCGCCTGCACGGCCTGAAACGCCTGCCAAGCATTCCAAGCACGTTCCCAATTTTGTTTCTTGGCCCAACATTGCGCTTCCAGAAAATGAAAATAGGCCGGGGAGTTCGACCGTTCGCCAAAATGACGGACGGTGCGAAGCGCATCATCGACGCGACCGTTCTGCATCTGCGCGCGATAAAGTTCGTAACCAATGGCGTAGTTATTGGGAGCGGCGTGGAAGCGCTCTTCCAGATCTTGAAGAGAGAAATTCGTGGCGACTCGCGGAAGGAGAACCGGTTCGCCGTATCGCTGGGTTAACTCGTAGGCAGTGCGAAAATCACTTTGGCTGGCCTTGTATTTTGCGATGCCAAGCCAGGCATAATGAAGCCAGTCGGGACGCCTCTCAACGGCTCGGGAAATCTCCTCGGGGTCGCCGCGTTCGGACCACAATGCGAAGAGCGCGAGTTTTTCTGTTTCACTGAACGATTGTAAGTTTGGATCATTTCTTAACAATTGCGCGAGGGCACGGTTGAAAGAAACCTCGGAAACCCGGTTGAGATAAGGCAGGGCTAAATCGTGCTCGCTAAGTCCAATCGCCTCCAGAACGCGGCTGACTTCTGGACTTCTAAGTGAAGCGTCGCTCAGCATGCTTGCGTAAACTTCCGGTCGCAGGGAGCCGGCTCTGCGTAGCGCCTCACGCCACGCTGTCACAGTCAAAATGGGACGGTACGGCAGCCAGGCGTTTCCTTCAGCCAGCGGAACTTCATAAGAGATCGGCTCCAGAAAGCGTGCCCGCCGGAAATCATCGACTGCGTTTGTCGGCTGTTTGAGTTTAACCTCCGCGTCCGCACGCGCCAAGTAAAGTTGCCAATCGAGCGGCGCCCATCGAAGCGCGCGAGTTGTCAGTGCGATTGTTTCACCAAAATTGAGGTCGCGATCGGCTACCGCCGATAACTGCTTCGCGCTGGAAACACCGACTGAGCCGGGAAGGAGGTTCTCTCCGCACACCGCGACAACCAATGACAGGCCCAGCACAAGTAATATCAACCCAACAAAGCGAAATAAGATCGACATCCACTGGCTCGTTTTCAAAGAAAGCGGCCGATGCAGTGAGAGCCCAAGCAAAAATATTGCCGCAAACGCCGTGCCCACTCGATGTCCTGAAACATCGACAATCCCATGGATCGCGAACAGGAGCGCGGCGATAAGCGCGGCTAGCCGATAAAGCTGGTTAGTCCCCTCTCGTAGCGGGAAAACTCGACTAAAAAAGAGCGCGATCCCGATGAGTATGAGCACCACCGCCGGCCACCCCAGCTCTGCCCAAAGCCAAAGCCAGTCGCTTTCCGGATGCATGGCTCGCTGGTTGCTGAGCGAAGCGTCACGAAAAATTGCAAAGATCGATTCGAAATTTCCAAAACCAATCCCGCACCAAGGCGAATCACGAATGAGTCGAAACGTGTCGTGAGAAATCCGCCACCGGAAATCCGTCGAGATGCCGACACTGCTCAAATCCCGAAGATGAAATCTCTCGAATCTTTGCCCGCCGAAAAGCAGAAGGGCGGTGAGTAGCAGAAGAAGAAAAGAGACTCCAAGCGCGAGTCGCGAGGGGGAGCGTTGTCCGAACGCAAACGCGCCAAGCCAAAATACGCTGCCCACAACCAGGATCACGATTCCGGAACGCGAAGAATCCAAAATGATCGTTGCCACGATCAGCACCAGCGCGAGGATCCAGAGGATCCACCGTTTTCTTCCCTTGCGAAAATCGTCCTGACTGCAGGCAAGAATCATGATCGCGGTGAGCCCGAAAAGATTTCCGGTTTGATTCCGATTTGGAAATGGACCGAAATTTCCTCCGTTGCCCCAGAATGGAAGCGTCGTGTGTGCTGCGTAAAATACGATGCACGTTGCGGCAAGGAGCGCAATTCCGCTGGTAAACAAGCGTAGTTGAAAGCGCACCTCGCGCAGTTCTAGGTCTTGCGTGGAGACGACATACAGCCAGCTCAGTCCGGCAGCGAAGCTAACCAGATAGCTCAGCGTGATCCACGGCTGCGGAGAGAATGTCGATGGAAGCTCAATTCCGAAGTCATTTATAAATGCCGCACGCCACTCCGGTTGGAAGAACCAGCGGGCAGGCAGAAATGCGACTGCCCCCAAGATAAAGAGGATGAGAAGAACGAGGTTCGTGAGTGGGCCGAGCGAAAACCGAGGCGGGCGCACCAGCAGGCAGAGCGCGAGAAGCATTATGACAAGTCCCTCTTCCCATTTTTGAGTAGTGCCGCCCAGGAAACAGGCAAGGACGGGCAGCAACGCGACAGTCGCGTTGGCTATCCAACGAGTCGCGGCGACATTTTGGTGCTCACGCGGTCGAGATCGCTGCATAGAAATTTTGCATCAACCAAGGCAAACGGTCATAATGTAGGAATCGGTTTTAGATTCGATAACCACCTCGGTGACAAAGAAAAGTATCATGTCCCCGATGGGCATGATACTTACGGCAAGTTCCAGTTGAGAGCATCCCACAGTCGAAATGGCCTGCTCGGCCGGGGCCGTCGTTCCACGAAGGCAGCGGGTCTTGGGCGCTCGCGGTGTTGATGCCCGCGATGACAACGGCGAGGAGAAATGTTTTCACAATGCAGTGGTTCCTTTTTGGTCGCTCGTGGTATGCCGAACCAAATGCAATTAGCAATGCAATCGGCTACGCCAAGTTTTTCAGCCATTCACGTGATGCTGTGATTCACGTTTACGATGCATTGCGCCGCTTCAGCTCGGCGAAAAAATTGCGCAGGTTCATCTCGCTTGAGGTGAACTGCCCTTCGGCGCGAGCGAGGCGACGAGTTTTTGAAAGCGCGGATCATTGCGCAGTGGATCGAACATTGGATCCAGCCGGAGCAGCGCAGGAGTCAGCGGCATGTTTGAAGCCAAGGGGCCTAGAGACGGTATCGAGAGTAGTTTCTGTAAAGCGGCGATAGCGCGGTCGGGTTCCCCCATCTGCGCCGCGACTCGGGCGAGGATCTCAATCGGAAAGGGACCAGTCACCGCGTCTTTCTCGATCGGATTCACTGCCATGCCCCGCTCCGACAGAGCCAACGCGGCGGCTTTGTTACCGAGGCCCATATTGGTCAGCGCGAGATCTTCAATCAGAAAATAATTTTCCGGCTGTTCCTTGAGGAGAGGCGCAAGCTCGCTGCGCGCTTGTCGCCACGTTTCCTGGGCGGCGGCATGATCGCCGGCAACTTCTTGCGCCCAGCCTAACCAAAAGCGCAGTTCGCCATTGTAAAAGCCCAACGCTGGATCAGGCTTGGTCAGAATTTCCTTTAGCCGAGGGATAATTTGCGCAGGGCGACGCTCCAGGATCGCTTGGTAAACTTGTGTCTCCAAGGACGGCGCGTCGTCGGCAGCCGGGTGAAGCGGAGCGAGGAGTGCAGCAGCACGCGGCAGATCGCCCTCGGCTTGCGCGATCGCCGCCTTTGTCACGAGGGCATCAACGTCGTCCGGTGTGATATTTAAAATCTGATCAAACTTTTGTAGCGCTTCGGGGAAGCGACGAAGGCAGATATAGGAACCCCCGTGCTGGGTGAGTATGCTCACGTTGCGTGGGTCGAGCCGCTCGGCTTCGTTGAAGTACGACTCGCTCCGGTCCCACTGGCCTCGCCTGCGTGCGACATAGGCGAGCGATTCAGGAATCCGGCTGCTATTGGGCAGGAACTGACGTGCTTGCTCATAGTAACGCACCGCGGTGTCGTAATCCTTCAGACAGGCGTAGTGGTAATATCCCTTGGCCACTACGGCCTCGCCGAGATTGGGTTGAAGAGTGAGCGCCGTTTCGGCTGCCTGCCGCGCCTCTTCACGGAGGGCGACGGTTGGTTGAAGACTCCCTGTGATGTATCCGAGCGCATCAACGTGTGACAGCAGTGCCCAACTAAGGGCGAACTTCGGGTCCAACCTCACCGCTTCTCTGAGATATTTCTGCGCGCCAAGGGCGTTGGCCGGTGTGTTTAACGTTATCAGCGTATAAGCCAGCCCACGCAGGTAGGCATCGTAGGCCTCAACATTGTCCGTCGGTTTGGCGGCGATGACTTGCTCTTCGCGACCGGTGAGTTTCGCTCGCAATTGGTCGGCGATGGATTTGGCCACCTCACTCTCGACCGAAAAGATGTCGGTCAGTTTGCGATCAAACGTATCGGCCCAAAGATGGGAATCATTGGCCGCTTTGATTAGCTGCACGTTGACGCGCACTGCGTCGCCACTCTTCTGCACGCTTCCTTCCAGAATGTGGGCGACCCGCAGTTGCCTGGCAATCTCGGACAAGTTTTCCGGCGCGCTTTTGTAATGCTGCGTCGAAGTGCGCGAGATCACCTTCAAATCCGCGATCTTGGATAAGCGGGTCAGGATTTCGTCCTGAATGCCGTCGGCAAAGTACGCGTTCGCTTTGTCCTCACTCCGGTTTTCGAACGGTAAGACGGCGATGCTTTTTTCGGGAATCGAAGCGGCATTACTTCCTTCGGCAGGTACCTGTGTACTTCTGGGCGATATTCGACGAATAGAGATTGAAACACTAATTAACGCGACGGCCAACACAATTGAAGCAACTACAAGCAGAAGCTTTGGCCATCGGGGCGGACTGACTGGACGAACCACGGCAGATTTGTACTTCCATTTTCGACGCTTGAGTTTCTCAGGAACCTCTGGGTTGCCGAGGCCATCTTTATAGAGATTAAACAGGTGCAGGCGCAGCCCGTGTTTCACCTCGCACTCGCCCAGATCCTGCAAGTACGGCTGCCAGTGCCGGTACTGGGCTAAATCTTCCGCCACGTGCGCGGACAAAAGAACATGCCCCGCGTCGCCGCAATCGAGCACGCGCTGCGCGACGTTGATCCCCGCCCCCGCCATGTTCGTCTCGTCGTTGACATCCCCGACCGGATTGACCGGACCGCTGTGAATTCCCATCCGCAACTGAATGTGCGGCTGCTCTTGCAAGGCTCTACTGATTTCAAGCGCACAGCGCACCGGCTCTTCCGGACTGTGGAAGAAAAGGAGCGCCATGCCGTCGCCGGTCGGCACTCGAATGAGTTTGCCAGTTGCTTCCGCCGCACGAAAAGACTGCGTTCCGTGCACGATTTGGTTCAACTTTTGCAGCAATTCAATCTGCTCGTTGACCAGGAGTTTTGAATAACCCACTACGTCGATTAACAAGACGTGTGCGATCTCGAGTGGGAGATCCGGCTTAGTCTCCGCAGACGTGTCTTGGGGGTTCACGCTTTTGCGCACACTAACAGTACGCTCGCCTGCGGCCGAGAGCAATAGCACAAGCGCCACGGGAAAACCGAGCGCAATCGCCGTAAATCCACTCTGGCGCGTGACAGGCGGGCATGACCATGGCGCTTATCTAGATGACGAGCCAGGCAACCACCGCATAGCCGAGCGCGACGCGGTAGACCTTCCGTTGTTTTAAGTCACGGAAGAAGGAGTTCATCTTGGCCTCCGTCGCCTACGTAGTGTCGGCTATTCGGAGCATTCCGTCGAGCTTGCAATCGGCTACACCAAATTTTACAGCCGCTCATGATGCTGATCACCAGCTCGTCGCCGGTTGAAATGATTGCCGCCTTCACCTCGCCGCCGACTGTCACATCACCAAAACCTTGCGACGCCAATAGAGCAATCGTCGCGGTGCGAATTCGCTCGCCCTTCGCCAGAGTCCTCTGGCCCTTCGCAAGATCGCAGCCGCGCCCGCCGCACGAAATCGCCAAGATCGACATCGACATTTATGATGATCTCCGCGCCATCGCGCGTCACGTCCTCCTGCATTACGACGGCGTCTGCCCTCTACGGCAATGGCGCGCCGGTAAAAATCCGGATCGCTTCACCAGGAGAAATGCGGAGTTGTCGATCGCGGCCCGCCGACTGTTCGCCAATCACACGCAGGCGCTCGCCCTTCTTGCATGAGCCTGCCCTGACCGCATAGCCGTCCATTGCCGAATTATCGAAGGTCGGCAGCGGCAGCCTTGCAGCAACATCACGTGCGTTAAAACAACCCAGCGCACTCGAAAGCGGAACTGTTCGCTCGCGCAGCGGACTAACATTCTCCAAAATTCGCCTCCGCGCTTCCTCCTCGCTGATCATTCCAATCATTTCAATTAGCAATCGGCGATTGGCAATGGGCATTTCTTCGCGATATTCTCGCAGCCGATTTTTGGTGAGGTGGCTGAGTGGTTGAAAGCAGCGCTTTGCTAAAGCGCCGTAGCCCAAAAGGCTACCGAGGGTTCGAATCCCTCCCTCACCGCGCTCTCTAGTATGCGGCCACTGACAGCGCAGATTTTATCTCGAGGAACGTCGCTCCTAGTTCAGGCGGGCGAATCAGTCCTAAGAACGCTAATGATGCGTGAACCGATGTTATCCGTCAGCCGCCAGGGGCAAAGCAGACTCCGCCAGGATACGATCGAAGCGGGGATCGTCCCGAAGGTCATCCCACATGGGATTCAATTTCAAATCGCCGTGGTTCAGACTAAACGGCAGCTTCACCAGTTTGCCTAATTTGTCGAAAGCGCCGTCACGATCTCCCGTCTTAGCCAGCACTTGCGCGAGCCGGATCTCGCACATGGGACCGGCCACTGCATCCACGCTTGGCGGAAGCATCTCGGCTGCGTGACGCGCATGACGGAGTGCCTCTTCGTTCTGGCCGAGCGCTGCCTCGGCGACCGATAGTTCACCAAGGAGTTTGGGGTCATCTGGCCGCGGCACGAGCGCAAGTAGTGCCACTCGCTTCGCCTCCGCATTGGCCTGACGCTCCTCATTTACCTTACCTTCCGCATGAGCAACTGCTGCCAGGGTGAGCCAGAAATCCGGCATTCTCTTTACCTCGTCGGTCGCCTTCGCGGCGAAGGCTTTGGCTCCACTGTAATCTTTTTCTATTAAGTAGAGCGAGAGTCGCGCGGTCTGATAATCCATGTCATCCTTATTCTGGATTGAGTCGAGCGCGGCATGCGCTTCTTCTACATTCCCCATCCCGAGTGCCGCTTCGTTCTTCACCACCAAAAGTCCGATCGGCTTTGTTCCACGCAGACGCGCAATGGCTGCGTTCGCAACGCGCTCGGAATCGCCGAATCGTCTCAACCCCGAATACGTCTGCACGAGACTAGTAGCGAGCGACGCATTCTGAGGATCAAGCTCAACCGCTTTTTCGCCATTGCGAATCGATGCCGCAAATTGCCCCAAACGGCGTTCGACCAACGAAGCCAGGGTAAAGAACTCAACTTCATGAGGCGCGGAAGAAGGGATACTCGATAACTCCTGCTCCGTCCGGCGGTAGTCGCTCAACCCATGATAATAGTATCGAGCAACAGCAAGGCGTGCTTCTTCGCGATTCGGCTCGAGCCGCAGGGCTGTCTCCGCTGCATCTTTCGCGGCAGCGAGATGCTGCGGCGAATGAGCCTCTCCAAAACGGTACTCTAAGACGTAAGCCTCGTTCAGCAGGCAATAAGCGAGAGTGAACTTTGGGTCGCGAGCGATCGCCCTGTTGAGAAGAGTGACCGCTACGTTCCAATTCTCGTGCGGAATAGTTCCACCTTCACCGCGCAAGGCGGCGCGGGCGCGGAGATAAAGATCATAGGCTTGCAAATCCTGCGTGGGTTGCCGCCAAATCTCAGCCTTTTCGCCGGTGGAGAGGGTTGCTTTGAGTTGGGCTGCGATCGTCTGCGCGAGCTCGCTCTGGAGCGCGAAGATGTCCTCCAACTTGCGATCGTATTGCTCCGCCCAAATCTGGGTGTCCGTCTGGGTGTCGATGAGCTGGGCGTTAATCCGCACGCGATCGCCCGAAATCTGCACGCTTCCCTCCAGCACGTTCGCAATGCCCAGGTCGCGCCCGATCTGCTTCATGTTTCTATTCTTGCCCCGGTAGCCTGCGACACCACTGCGGCTGATGACCTTCAGGTCTGCCACTTTGCCGAGATCGGTCAGAATATTGTCCTGAACACCATCGGCAAAATACGACGGAGAGTTGTTGTCACCCAGGTTTTCGAAGGGCAGGACTGCAATACTTTTCCGGATATCCCAGGCTGGTGCACCGACTCCCCGCGCCCGCATGCCCGCTGCCTCACGGGCATTTTGTTGAGACCGAGCCCAAAACGCGAACAGAACTCCGGCCAACACAATCACGACAACCGCGCTCGCCACGAGACGTGATCCATTTCGCTTGACCAGACATTTCGCGCGATAACCAAGAGTAGGGTGACGCGCGACAACCGGCTCTCGCGCAAGATGGCGGCGAATATCAGCCGCGAGATCCGCTACTGTGGCATAACGCATCCCAGGTTCCTTCTGCATCGCGAACAGGACGATCGCGTCGAGATCACCGCGCAACAGCCGTGCGGTTTGCGCATCAGAAGCAACCGCACTGGGCGGCGGCGGAACTTGCTCACCTACCACTAAGGCCAGTTCTTCACGCGTGGGACGGGCAGTGGAAAACCGGTGCGGCTTTCGGTCGCTCAACATTTCATAGAGCAGCGCGCCTAACGAGTAAATGTCAGTCGCGAATGTTATCGGATCTCCCTTCGCCTGTTCGGGCGAAGCGCAAATAGGTGTCAGATGCTGCTGTGCCTCGGTAGTCGATTGCGCCGCGTCTTCGTCTTTCGCCAGGAGCTTGGCGATCCCGAAATCGAGCAGCTTCGGTTCCCCTTCGGCGTTCGCCAGAATGTTGCTTGGCTTGATGTCGCGATGAACAACCAGATTCCGATGCGCAAATTCAACCGCGGCGCAGATCTTCAAAAACGGGTCCAGTCGTTGACGCGTCGACAACCTTTGCGCGACTGCAAATCGAGTCACCGGTGCGCCCACAATGTAGTCCATGATGAAGTAGGGCAGACCATCGTCGGTCGTGCCTGCATCGAGCAGCCGCGCGATATTTGGGTGATCGAGCCTGGCCAGGATCTGGCGTTCCGCCCGGAAACGGCGCAGGATCTCAGCCGTGTCGGCGCCTCGATTTAGTATCTTGATCGCGACTTGTTTCTCAAATTGACCATCAGCGCGCTCTGCCAAGAAAACTGTGCCCATCCCACCGCGGCCAAGTTCACGGACGATGACATACGCGCCCACGCGCTCTCCACCGCGCGGTGGTCCTTCCTGCCAGAAAGTGGAGGCTGCGTTCTGCGCGCAATCTTCGAAGCTGTCGGTACGCTCCTTAGAAAGCGCCTCCGCTTCGGCCAGGAGCGACTCGGCCTCTTCGAGCAAATCCGTATCTTGACCGCAGCGTCTCTCTACCAAGGCAATCCGGGCCGCAGAAGAGTTTTGTTCCAACGCTTCGCCCAGAATCGTTTTCAAGCGATCCCAATGTTGCGAATCGATGTTCCCTTGCCGGAATCGGGTAGTTCTTGTGGTCACGGAGAATTTGAATTTCTAAGTCGCAGATAGTTCTCGCCGAAGCCAAATTTTCGCTAGCGTCCAGTCCCGCTTCACCGTGGCCGGCGAAATTTCCAGTAACTCGGCTGTCTCCTCGACCGTCAGCCCGCCAAAAAATCGCAGTTCGACGATGCGCGCCTGTCGCTCGTCCAGGGCTTCCAGCGCTTGCAACGCCTGGTCGAGCGCAGTCACATCAATTTTGCGGCTATCGTAAAATTCGAGAGTCAGTCTCAGAGGATCTGAGCCACCGCGTTTCAAACGGTGTCGCGCCACCGCGTAGTTAGTCAGCGTCTGTCGCATCACCCGCGCGAAGATTCCGATAAAGTGACTACGATTCTGCCAGACAAGATTCTTCTCGCCAATCAGGCGAAGGAAAGCCTCATGCACTAGCGCGGTTCGCTGAAGAGTATGAGCGGTCCGTTCGCCCCGCAGAAAGGTCTCGGCCAGGCGACGCAAGTCATCGTAAACTTCCGGCATCATCTCGCTAATCGCGGCGGCCTCGTTGCGCTCGGCATGATTTGCCTCACGCACAAGAGGCGGAGTCAACGGCGCCGCGTGGGACGGCATGGGCCTCTCGGTGCGAACCCTTGCCATAACGGCAAAGCCTAATGCATCTTGTGCCGAGGCGTCCAGCCAGAGCTCATCGCCCCGCGCGTCGATCCCTTGTCGCACCTCTACAGCGCTTCTGATTCAGGAAGGTTATGGCTCTTGCGTAGCGGCATCGGTCGAGCAGGAGTTAGTGGGGCAAGCCCAGCGCAAGCCCCTCCCCTTCTCGCACGAAGCCGTGAACCACGTTGTTCGGATCCAAGAAAAACCCGGTCACAGCTCCGTTCGGAGCAATGCCGAAGACGAGCGGACCCTGGCCGGGGCCCGTGCCAGCGCCTGGAACGTCGAACTCAACGATGGCGCCGAGCTTATCGCGCACAAAGCCGTGATTCACATCTGCATCGTCAACATACCATCCCGTGATCGCGCCATTCGCGTTGATTCCAAATGGGTAGGTACCCTCGAAGGAACCCGGGACGCTACCAGCCTCGGGAGCGTCAAACGTGGTGAAGACGCCATTCTTATCCAGCAGGAAACCGTGACTTAGATCGTCCGCGTCAAAGTAATTTCCCATAATGGTTCCATTCGGAGTAAAGCCCCCGCCATAAGTACCCTGCAAGAAGCCTGTGCCGGAGCCCGGAACATCGTAGGTCGTGATGACGCCCATATTATCCCGCAGGAAGCCGTGGCTCGCATTGGTCCCGTCAAAGTAGAATCCTGTGATCTCCCCACCTGGGCTGATCGCGAAGCTAAACGTACCCTGGTCAGCTCCCGTGCCCGCGCCCGGAGCGTCGAACGTGGTGAAGGAGCCATTCTGATCGCGCAGGAAACCGTGATTCACGAAGGCCGAGTCAGTGTAATACCCCGCGATCGCCCCGTTCGGGTTGATGATGAGGGGGCTGACCACAAAGGTACCCTGGCCGGGGCCCGTGCCGGCGCCAGGCGCATCGAAGACGGTAATCACGCCTTGATTGGAGCGAACGTAGCCGTGGGCCGCAGTAACTGAGTCAAAGAAGAATCCCGTAATCGCCCCACTCGGGTTTATGGCGTAGGCCCACGTCCCCTGGCCGGGGGCCGTGCCCGCACCGGGCGCGTCGAAGATGGTGAAACTGCCATCCTGCGACCGGATGAAACCGTGCCGCACATCGTTCGCGTCACGGGTGCGTCCTATGATTGTCCCGGACGGGCCGATGTTGAAGGCAAAGGTGTAACCTGGAGTTTCCTTTTCGCGAAATAGAATGGTTTCATACTTCATAATGCAGCAACGGGCCCGAAACCGGCTCATTCTTCCGCGAAATGCCTTAATTCGAACAATGACCTTAGACTTGGCTACCCATTGCGAGTGGCGCGATACTATTGAGTCCAACCAAGCACTGGCAATGCGCCAACTTTCGATTGTTGGTTTTAAATTTAACTGATGCGGAATCAGATGTTCTTCTACCAGTTTTGGGTACTGAGCGACGCCTCGTGGGGGTAGATCCACGCGACAGGGTGCTCGTCATACGTGTACATGTTTCCTAAAACGCCGTAACCATGGATTTCCCGACGCCGCTTTTCGCGCTGACGTCAATGGTTCCAGCGCTCTGATCGAGGAGCCCAGCCAAAAACATGCCGAAATGCTGCTTGTACTGGCTTCGCGCGCATGTGTCGCTTGAGAACATGAGGATCGAAGGACGACGCGCCAGCTGGAACTCAAACGTGCCTGGCGAAACGGTCGTTTGCGATCTGTTTAGAGCGAATTGGAACGGCTCTTCGCGATATTCACCATTGGTGTCAGCGACAATCTTTGGCCCAAGGACATGCGGCAACCAGCACAGTCGCCCTCCATTCTCTTGCAACTCCGCGCGAAATCCGTGGTCTCGATAACCTAGTGGTTCACAACCGGCAAAGTGAGGCTTAATGGACAGTTCCGCCGAAATCAAGTTGCCGCGAAGTTGCCAGGATATTGCCACATCCGAGCAATCGCACGGGAGGAACATTTGCTGTTCCAGGACCAAATCGCTGCCCAGCCGGAACAGCGCGCGGGGCCACGCAATTCGACCATATAGGCCCTCGACTGACGCGTTGCTCTCTACAGCTGGTCCGCTCGATGACATCTCAAAAACAGCGTGTGGTGTTTTGAGGGTCGCCTCGAATCCGATCAAGGTCGGTTGAGAAATTGCTTTTGGAGTGCGGATCGTGATCATAGGTGAAATTCCTTTCGTTGATGTGTCGAACATGGGTCGTTAGTCCTTACAAGCGCTCTGCGGCGTAAGGAATGGTCGGCTTTTCCGACTTAATAAATGTGACAAATCAGCGGTCGAACTACATACCAATCAGGTCGTGGGACTTGCCGGATTCCGCCGTCACGCCAGAGCACATGTATATGCGACGTCGGGAATTTCTCCGCCTGCTTGGATTCGGAGTTGCGGTGACAGCGGTCCTGCCCGCCAGTTTGGCTGCAGCAAGTTTTCCGGACTCACTTAATCCGGAGTACAAGCTCAATGGCGTGAAACTGACGCCAGAAGACCTCGTTACAAGCTATAACAATTTTTACGAGTGGGGAACCAGCAAAGATCAGCCGAAGGATCAGGCGAATCGCGGCTGGAAAACCGAGTCATGGACGATTGAGATTGCCGGTCTGTGCGCAAGCCCGCGCAAACTCCTAGTCGACGAATTGATCCAGCTCGTCGGCGGAATTGAGCGGCGGAATTACCGACACCGCTGTGTCGAAGCTTGGTCGATGGTGATTCCTTGGGACGGGTTTCCGCTCAAGAAGTTGATCGACCTCGCGCAACCCACTTCGGAGGCGAAGTTCGTAAAGTTCATTTCGTTCTTGGACCCGGCGAATTGCCCCGCGCAACGCGCAAACGAACTTCCCTGGCCGTATACCGAAGGGCTGACATTAGCCGAAGCCAGTAACGAACTGGCTTTTCTCGCAACAGGCCTGTATGGCAAGCCGCTGCGCAATCAGAATGGCGCACCCATCCGCCTTGTCGTGCCGTGGAAGTACGGATACAAGAGCGCGAAGTCGTTGGTGAAGATCGAGTTTGTGGCAGAGCAACCTCCGACAACGTGGAATGTCATCCTGCCCAATGAGTACGGATTCTACGCGAACGTGAATCCGAATGTTGATCATCCGCGTTGGAGTCAAAAGAGCGAGCGCGTGATCGGTGGCGGCTTCTTCTCTGGCAAGCAGCCGACGCTAATGTTCAACGGTTATGAAAAACAAGTATCGCATCTCTACGCTGGGATGGATCTGCGCAAGAATTTCTAACGCTTCATGAAAATTCTTACACGGATCGCCGGAAGCAGACTTGCTGCACTTTCGCTCATCGTTGGCGTCGGAATATGCATGCTTGTTATCCCGGCATTTGCCGGAACACTTGGCGCGAATCCGCTCGAAGCGCTTCTGCATCGCAGCGGTGAGATTGCGATCTGGACCTTGGGCGCCGTGCTTAGCCTCACGCCGCTGCGCGTTTTATTTCCGGGCGCGCAAATCGTAGCCGCCTTGAACCGGCATCGGCGCGCGATTGGCGTCTCAGCATGTGTTTACGGGCTACTCCATTTTACCGCGCACGTTCTTTACGAAGGTGGCTGGGATGGGCTGCTGCGCAGTCTATCGAAGCCGTTCATCTGGTACGGACTTGCCGGTTTGTCGATACTCGTCGCCCTGACGGCCACGAGTAACCAGTTTTCAATTCGGAAACTTGGCGGACGCAGTTGGAAGGGTCTTCATCGGCTCGCATACATTGCCGCCGCCCTACTGATTTATCACCAGGCGATTGCTGGCAAAGGCCACTGGCGGGTCGCACGCTGGCTGTTATTCCCTTTAGCTGCGCTTCAAGTAGCG
>QHPD01000132.1 GCA_003218975.1 Verrucomicrobiota bacterium | reverse complement strand
TCCGTCGATTTTCCTTTTGCATGCTCGAAGCATTCGGCTTGTCTTTCTACCGGGTGGGCAAAGTGATTTGCAAGCCACCGAACATCTCAACGCGATGAATCATCTACGCCACGTGCCATGGGAACTGAGTTTTTCCTTTGGACGTGCCCTACAAGCTCCCGTGCTCAAAGCGTGGAAAAATGATCCAGCGAGCATGGCCGACGCGCAACGGGCGTTCCGTCACCGTGTCTGGTACAATAAAGCCCGTTTCGGCAAATACGCCGCCGAAATGGAAAACGACAAAGCGGTCGCATGAGCACCAAGAAAGACGTAATCGGTATTCTCACCGGCGGCGGGGATGTGCCGGGGCTCAATCCCGCGATCCGCGCGGTCACCATTCGCGCCCTGCGCGAAGGCTATAAGGTCATCGGTCTCCGCCGTGGCTGGCTTGGGCCGATCAGCATCCTGCGCGATGAGCACGCCGACAACAGTGAGCACTTTCAAATCTTGACGGAAGAGATCGTCAATCGTGCAGGACGCACCGGCGGCACGTTTCTACATACCTCGCGTACGAACCCGTCAGCAGTGAAAAAAGAAGATGTGCCTGAGCCGCTGCGCGCAACCTACAATCAAGACAAGAACGATCTCACCCCGGAAGTCATCAAAAACCTGGATTGGCTGGGCATTGACTATCTGATTCCGATCGGCGGCGACGACACGCTTTCTTTTGCCACCCGCTTGCACAAGGAAGGCGTCAAGGTCGTCGCAATACCCAAGACGATGGACAACGACGTGCCAGGCACTGATTATTGCATCGGCTTTAGCACCTGCGTCAGCCGCACGATTGAATTGTCAAATCGCCTCCGCACCTCGGCCGGATCTCACGAACGAGTTCTGGTCATGGAAGTGTTCGGACGCTACGCGGGATTCACCGCGATGTTGCCGACGATGGCGGGTGCGGCGAATCGGTGCGTCATCCCCGAATGCAAATTTGACATCGAGCATCTGACCGAATTGTTGTGCTATGACCGTGCGCGGCACCCGAGCAAATATTCAGTGGTGATCGTTTCAGAAGGAGCAATGTTCGAAGGCGGCGAAATGGTGTTCTCCGACAAGACGACCGACGCGTTCGGGCATGTGAAACTCGGCGGCATCGGGGACCTGGTCTCAGCAGAACTCAAAGAGCGTGGCGCCAAATACAACAAGGGCAAGCCGATCAATGTCATCAACCAGCGTCTTGGCTACATGGTGCGCGGGGGCGATCCCGACGCGATTGATTCGATTGTGCCCATGGCCTACGGCAACCTCGCCCTCGATCTCATCCTGCATGGACACCATGGCCGCCTCGTCGTCCTGAAGAATGGGCGTTATGACAACACGCCGATTGAAGCGGTGACCAGCACCAAGAAAACGGTCAACGTGGACAGGTACTATAACAAGGAGCGCCTGCGTCCACTCTATACCGATTTCGAAATGCAGCCGCTATTCATCATGGCGAGTGGTTAGGAAAGGCAGCGCGGGGCCGCCTCTAAACCCCGAAATTCTTCGCCCGCCACGGCGGGCAGGCCGAGCAGAACATTTAACATTTTCAACTGGGCCTAATTGAGCGTTGATCCGCCTTCGCGCAGCTTCCGCCGCCACTAAAGTTTTAGCGTGACAGGGTCGGCGCGACAGGGAGATCAAGAGTTGAGGGTTGAGGACGGAAAGGCTTCGCCCACGTCCCAAGAGGCTGGGCAAGCCGCAGTCGGCGACAGCGGTTGCAACAATAATCGCAGGCGGTCAGCTACGGCGTGGCAGATTTTTTCTCCAAAAGCGATAGGAACGCTTCGTAGCCTCTGTCTTTCATTTGTTCGATTGGAATGAAATGGAAGGCCGCCGAGTTCACGGAATAACTTTGTCCGGTGGGCGATTTCGGGTCGGGAAAGAGATGGCCAAGGTGGGCGTTACTTCGTTTAGCGCGCACCTCGGTGCGTTGCATATCGTGCGAAGTGTCCAGGTACTCGACGAGCAGATCCTTCGAGATCGGTTTGCTAAATGCGGGAAAGCCGATTCCGCTGTCGTATTTGTCGAGCGAAGTGAAGAGTGGTTCGTTGGTAATGACATCGACGTAAATGCCGGTGCGCTTGTTGTTCCAGAACTCATTTTGGAAAGGCGTTTGGGTGCCACCTTGTCGCACGACGAAGTATTCCTCGGCCTTTAATCGGCGTTTCAAGACGGCGTCGCTCGGGACCGGCCGATTCGGATCGAAACCCGTGGTCTCCCTTTTCTCTTTCTGCGAGAGAAAGAAGAAGTAGAGGCCCCCGGCGATGAGCACCACCGCGATGCCGACACCGACGTACGTGCTGATGGCCGATCTTTCTTCGCTCGTGATTCGGCCCCCGTACATCAGATCGCGATCACGTTATTGAATCAGAGATTGGCCACGTCCGTCAAGACGGAACAGGACAGAATTGGCGTCTGATCTTCGCTTTTGACATTTGGGGATCAGTCTAATTGAGCGGTTGATCCGCACAGGCTTCCGCCGCTACTGAAGTTTTGGCGTGATAGGCAGCGGCGCCTCTCCCCGGTTATTTGATTTTCGCGAGAATACCTTCCATCTCGTCCCTGCGGAAAACGCGCATGGTCTGAGTCCTGACGTTGCCTAGTGAGCCGATCTTAGCCGAGAAAGCGGTCATGGTCTCGTCGTCCGGCGCGTCGAACAGGACGACGACATCGTACGCACCCATTGCCCAGAATTCCTCGATGATCTTTATGCCCATTTTCTCGGCCTCGCCGATCGCGGCATCGCCTCGTTTGACCGTGTCCTTGACGTTGCGGATGCCCTGGTCGGTAAACTGAATAAGACTGACGTACATAGCCATAATGATCGCTCCTTTCGTTGAGTGTTACATAAAAGACTATCGCAGGTTCGCGTGTGCGCAAAAGCGACGTGCTTGGCAAACAGTTTTGGCAACACGGTTGCAATGGCGATTTTGAAGCCAGTTTTTGAGTCTATAATGGGATTAGCCCGGATATTTGATATCCGCTCGACTGGGAAGCCGAGCAGCCCTTTCAAGGCCAAGCAATTCCGCGTTTTTCTAACGTGTTGTTGCCGGCACACTTTGGCCACAATCGCTCGTTCGCTGGAAAGGGCTGGGTTACCCAGCTATTTTAAAAAGTAGCTGCCTTTCAGGCGCATTTTTGCTCGGCAGCGTGAAAAATGCGGGTTAGACTGAAAGATTCCGCATAAACCTCGTGAGGCGAATGAGACAGTTTCACCGCCAACACCACCAAAAGCGAAAAATCACTGTCCTGAAGTCACTCGCTCATTCGTCGCATCATTGAACGAACGAAAACCATCAACCAATACACAAGTAATATATGACCACAGTAGCCACACCCTTCTCAGGCGGATGCGCTTGCGGCGCGGTTCGCTACGAATCCACAGCAGAACCGGTGATGATGCTTCACTGTCACTGTCGAGATTGCCAGCGCTCCAGCGGAGGCCCGTTTTCGTCTTTCGTCATCGTGCCGAAAGAAGCTTTCAAGCTCTTGCAAGGCTCACTACGCTTCCATGCCTCACCCAGTCACGCGGGTGGCAAGACCCATCGGGGCTTTTGCCCTGACTGCGGCTCGCCGATTGTGGCGAAGCCCGACTCGGTCCCTCAATTTGTCGCGATCAGAACTGCGAGCTTGGATGATCCGAGCTGGTTCACCCTGCAAGTGGATGTGTGGACATCGGACGCGCACCCATGGGACAAAATGAATCCTGCGTTGCCAAAGTTTGAAAAGTATCCTCCGCAGGCGCCGCCTCAACGGGCGGCATAGCCGCGCTGGTCGTGAGCAGGCTCTGCGGCAAGAACAACAAGAACAAGGAGACAGACATGGACAAGAACAAGAACAAGGAGAAAGCCATGGGACACCGGAAAGGGCATCTCGCAATGAAGACACCCCCGATCGTGTCCCCAGAAGAGTGGGAGGCTGCGCGCCAGCAACTGCTCGTTAAGGAGAAGGAGTTGACCCACGCCCGTGACGCGCTGGCCGCCGAGCGTCGGCGGATGCCGTGGCTGGCCGTGGAGAAGGAGTACGAGTTCAACGGGCCCCAGGGTAAGGCGAGCCTGCTCGATCTGTTCGACGGCCGCCGTCAGTTGATCATCTACCGCGCCTTCTTCGAACCCGGCGTGCACGGCTGGCCCGACCATGCCTGCGTCGGCTGCTCCATGGTGGCTGACCACGTTGGTCACCTTGCCCATCTGAACGCCCGCAACACCACTCTGGTGTTCTGCTCGCGCGCGCCGCAGGCGGACATCGAGCGCGTGAAGGCGCGGATGGGGTGGCAGATGCCGTGGTACACCATCACGGACGACTTCGACAAAGACTTCGGCGTAGACGAGTGGCACGGCACGAACGCGTTCATCCGCGACGGCGACCGCGTGTTCCGCACCTACTTCATTAACAACCGCGGCGACGAGGCGCTCGGGAGCACCTGGAGCTACCTCGATATGACTGCGCTCGGGCGCCAAGAGGAATGGGAGGAATCGCCCCAGGGCTACCCTCAGACCCCGCCGTACGAGTGGTGGAACTGGCACGACGAATACGGCGACGCCCAGCCGTCCCAGGAGTGGAGCGCCCAGGTCGAGCGCGGACTTCGGGCTGGCCAAGGACGGCGACGCCCGTGACCGCTCACGTCGCAGGCGTGCCGGTCGAGGAGTCGATCGAACGTGGGACGGAAGGGAACGAACGATGAAGGACACTCGAAGGAAGGAGACAAGAGCGATGACGAAGCACACGACCGGGACACGTGAAGAGTGGCTCTCAGCGAGGCTCGAGCTGCTCAAGGCGGGAAGAGGGTCAGAGCTTACTATTGACAATTCTGTTTTTACATCGCGGGAGCCGTGGGAACGATCCGATTAGTTGACCCGACCTTTGCCAAGGCTACGGCGTGGCTGGGAGCGTTAGTTGAGAGTTGAGACGCGGGCGAGTATTAAAGCTTATGGGACACAATCACGGTAGAGATAACATGAGGAAACGCGCGGTCCGCCGGAAAAAGACGGAGCGCCTCGCCGCCGCGAAGAAAAACAAAAAAAAACGGCGAAATAACGCTACGCAGACGCAACGACCAGAACAGCGCAGCCGGAGCTGACGACACGCGAACTGCGTCACCCGTGCTCAGCGCTGTCGGTTACCGCCAGTAATGAGTTGCGCGAAATCGTGGCGCTGATTGAAAAAGAAGAAGCTGTGTCAGATGTAGGACAGCGGAGGCGCGGCTTCCTTGTGCAAATCATCACGAACTAATAAAACGGCGACCGTGATCAGAAAGATCTTTCAAATCGTTCTGTGGCTCGCTGCTGGCGCTTACGCGGTTGTGGGTGTTCTCGCCATCACAGGCGCGCTGGGCAGCGCTCGCGAAGCGGATTCGCTGCGCCATGCCTACATCGTGTTCGGCTCCATGATCCTGATTATCGGCGCAACGGCCGCCTTCGTGACCTTTTTGGCTAACAAATGGGTAGGCTTTTTGTTCGTTGCGCCTCTGATTCTTTGCCTCGGGCTTCCGGTCGGGTTCTTCGGGGCTTTCTGGATCGACATGGAAAAAGGTGAGGTCCATCGCCGGCAGATGGAGGAGGAGGTCCGCTCCGGGAGATATGCCTTTGGCGATCAGCCGGCGCTCCTAGCCGTCGCGCAGGCAATTTCAGCGAATGATCAAGACGCGATCCGCGCGGCCGCGAAGGCGGTTCCAGATTTGCAGGCGCCCGGACGCGACGGCACGACGCTGCTTTGTTGGGCCGTCAGGGAAACGTGGCAGCGTCCGCAATTGGTCGAAGCGGTGAGAACATTGTTGTCGCTCGGCGCCAACCCGAACTATACCAATGGCCATCGGGAGTCATTTGCCATGGGCAACGCCGTGCATGGGTCTGCTCGCCTTCTGCAGAGCATGCTCGACTCCGGCGGAGATCCAAATGCTCGCGACGAGTTCGGCCGGCCGATCATTCTCATGAACTGGTACCTGGGTTATTATCCAAACGATCAGCGTGCGCGGCTCAATCTGCTGTTGGATCGCGGCGCGGACATCAACTCTACGATGCCCGAAAGCGAATCGGAATTCGCCGGCTATACCTTACTGCTCTACCGCACGCGAATGGGACTTGATGATAGCCGCGCCTACGCGGATGCGCTGCACCTGCTCGAACGCGGCGCGGATCCCAACCGCGTGGCCGGTGATGGAATGAATTTCTCGAAAATGTTGACGGAGCATCGGGAACACTTTACGACCGGCCGGGGAGCGCCGGCGGAGTTTTCTCCGCTTTGGGAGTGGGCCCAAACACATGGGATAACCCGTTAGCCGAAGTGACGCACTAAAGGGCGATGTCGTCTTCACATATGAGAATGAAAATTCATTCGATTACGATCTTTCTGTTGCTGGTTGTCGCCTGCAGCACCGTTGAGGCACAACAGACGCGCCCCGCTGCTTCTCCGACAAAGCCTGTATTTGTTTTCAATGGCGTTGGTTATTTTCATCGTTGGTCGAAGAACAATCAGCACGAGTTCACACCCGAAAAGCAGGAAGACCTGGATAAGTGGTCCGACATGATGACGGTGAACGCGTATCCGGATGTCCAAGATGGCGAACATCTGGCCCAGACTGCAAATGCTGTTCTGGACAATTACAAGAGACACCAGGCAAAGGTGCTCAAGACAGATTCCGTCCCTCGGACAGCAGATTGGCCGGCGGAACATTTTATTGCAGTGGTGTTTGGCCGGCCAAATTTCATCGAGGTGGCATTTGCCCGCTTCAAGCTGGTGGATGGCACGGGATGCTCGTTTGTCTATTCACATCGCATTTACGGAGAGAAAGTGGGAGACGAGATGAGCGCCTGGCTCAGTGCCAACGGAGCGGCTGTTGAAAAGGCATTGATGGAATGGAGCTCAATGCCGTCCCCAATCAAAAGCAGGTGGGATTGACGCTCAGTATTAAGATTGCTGGCCGCGCCGGAAAATTAACCGCAGATTGAGCGGATTATACAGATTTGAGAATCGCGGTAGTCGCCGATCCGAGCGCGGAAAACGATCCGATCCCTTCAAGCGATGATGCGGGCGTTCATCGAGATCAAAAAAATGAGTTGCGAGCGCTCGATGTAAAACATAGTATTACTTCATGACGAAAACGATTTCGAAGGTTGGAAATTCCCAAGGCATCATTTTCGATGCGGCGTTGATGGACCTGGCGCGAGTGAAGGTCGGTGATCAGCTAAACGTGACTGTTCATGAAGGCGGCTCGATCGTTTTGACACCGGTCCGTCCAACCATCGCGCCCAAGGCGGCGGCAGCGGCGGCGAAACGATTGATCAAAAAGAATTCCGCTCTCTTCAAACGCTTGTCTTGAGCGAACCGATCAGGCATCTGACTGTTTCCGCCGTAAAGGCGATTCATCGCGAGGTCCTGGCAGCGCATGGTGGAGCGCGCGGTATCAAGGACCAAGCCCTCCTCGAATCGGCGGTGGCGGCACCAGAAGCCACGATGATGGGAGAGCCGCTCATCTCCGATCCAGTAGAAATCGCCGCGGCTTATCTTTTTTATCTTTGCCGAAATCACCCCTTCTTTGATGGGAATAAGCGAACCGCGCTCGCGGCCTGTTTGGTTTTCCTCGAGAAGAACGATTTACTACCGAACGCGAAATTGTCTTTGCACGAATGGGGTGGCTTTGTCCTCGATGTCGCCGAGAGCCGACTGGACCGCGAAGAAACGACCGCTCGTCTGCGCAAATTGCTAAAGGGACGCAATCCGAAGAGTTGAGAGCGTTAGTTATGAGTTGAGAGTTGAGCAATCAACAGTAAGCACTTGCAATGATGCGAAAGAAAACTCACGAAGCCTCCACGCGGCCTAGGTTGTTAGTCCTTGTCGATGAATCGAACATTGGCAGCTCGGTGCGCACAGCGGGGCGCGGTCTGGATTGGCTGAAGCTCCGTGATTTTCTTGCCGGGCCAGACACGGGACGTGACCTGATCGAGATGGTGGTCTATGCCGGACTCCCACCTGCCATCCCGATCTGGCAGGAAGAGCGCGATAAGAAGAACAAGTTCATGCAGTGGCTGCGCTCCAATGGATTCATGGTCGTAACCAAAGACGGGGCGCCCGCCGAAGAAGGCCGTTACAAGGCGAACGTGGACGTCATGATGGCAATCGACGCGCTCGAGCTTTCCGTCGAAATGCGGCCTGATGTCGTCATTCTCGTAACCGGCGACGCCGATTTCGCTTATCTCGCCACAAAGTTGAGGCGACGCGGCATCCGCGTGGAAGTGGCCTCAGTCGCGCAAAATCTTGGGAACATATTGAAATCGACCGCGAACGAAGTGATCGATCTAGCCCCGTTGTTCAGGACCTTTGAGATAAAGAACGTTCGGGATTCTGCGACGCCTGTAGCCTTACGGCCGCAGCAACAGCAACAGACGCACCGCCGACGACGGCCACGTTTTCGCCCGCACAGCTAAATCGCAGGGGACACGCCCGCCGCACAGCGCGGCTCGCTCATGCATCGTACGCGGTGTACGACGCGACACTCACGCTCCAATAGCGAAACGATTTTGAACGACGTTCCCTGCGGGAAGGTCTACGTTCCCAATATGACCAAACTCATTGCGTTAATAACAGCGGGACTCTTTGCGGCAGGCACGATGTTCGCAGACGAACGCGGCAACTGTACAAAGCAAGTCGGAAACGAAGCGAAGGCGGCGTGTCAGGTTTCGTTGGCGAGTCTTAACCTGACACCTGAGCAGAAGACGAAGATGGACGCAGCTATGGCAGAGCATCAGAAGGCTGGTTGCTCTGAAGCGAGCGAGGCCAAATACATGCAAGAGGCAAAAGCAATCCTGACCAAGGAGCAGTACACGAAGTTCAAAGCCGAATGCAAGAAAGCGGAGCAAGGTAACACGCAGACCTGATCGCGGACTTACAATCAAATCAAAGCTTCGCGCCGAGACCAATCTCGGCGCGTTCTGCGTACGAGATTCTTTGACGCGACCACGTGATTGGGGCCTGGTCACGAGCGGGGATCGCAGGAATTTTGCTGTCGTCACGGAGACCGCCGCTACGGCCCGTAAGCCAGCTTAAATCGAATTGGGTTCTCCTCCAACCTTGACTAGCAATTGCAGCTTTTCCCGCAATTGCATGCCTTACCGTTATTCATCGGGCAATTCTTGCCGCTCTTCTTGCACGCAGGCTGATCTGCCGCAACCGCAGTCGCGCAAATCATCGCCGCGAGAATCGAAAAGAGAATTTTGGCGTACTTTTTCATACAGATTTAATCTGCCGCCGCAGCTAAAGTTGCGCGAACGAAAAGATGAGCGGCAAGATCCAGACCCGAGAATTCTCTATCGACGATTACGACGCGGCGCTTGAGCTGTGGCAACGGGTTGAAGGCCTCGAGATCGCCGAGGGTGATGACAGAGAAAGCGTTGCTCAGTTTCTCGCGCGCAATCCGGGGCTGAGCCGAGTGGCGATCGATGGACCGACGATTGTTGGGGTTGCGTTATGCGGTCATGATGGACACCGCGGACACATCTATCATCTGGCGGTTGATCCTGCTTATCAGGGACACGGCTTCGGTAAACGTCTGCTTGATGAATGCCTCGACGGCTTGCGCCGCGCCGGCCTCAAGCGAGTCATCATCATGCTCGCCGACAATAATCGGCGCGGCCGTGAATTTTGGCGTCGTTATGACTTCGAGGAAATCCCCGGCGCAGTCGCAATGGGAATTGATCTTTAGCCGAAGATCGGCGGTCATAGACCGCCGCTACAGAATCAATTTGCTCCCTGTTCGAGAAGACGATGAGGATCAACAATAGACCGGGTGGATCCTCTTCGCGTCGGACTATCGAGCAGTTCCATGAGACGCGACTCGTAAGAATCACACATGGGGGATTTGCCATCTGGCTGGACCCATTCGGGATGTTGGACCCGGAGGTCGTCGTGAATCTGTCGCCGGAGCTCCGCGTAAGTGTGGATTTGATGAGGCGCGGCCGTTGGTTTGGCGAAAGATTCAGGCGTGCCGCGGGACGGTTTATTTAACTTTCCTCGCTGAGCGCGCTTCGTTCTGAGACTAACGAATTTCATAAATACCTTTCCATCTGCGGTTGACGGCTCCAAATCCGCGCGGAACGAGGAACCATCTTCATGAGGTACTTCGAAAGCAGCCTCACTTTAGGATGCCTCAAGGCTCCAGGTGAATCTGGAGATCACGCTAAGCGGTGTCTCAGCGAAGGTTAAGCCCTCTCAACCGGTTTTCAGGCGGCCGAAAGTGCGTTGGGGCGCCGGATGACGTAATCAACACTTTAATACGTGATTCGCGCATTTTGTCAAGCGATTTTTCTCATCCTGCTCTATCGGGTTGCAAGTAAATCGGCGCGGCGTCTAAAACTCCTCGACCGCAGATGAATGGACATTTTAGATAATTCTGGTGAAGCAACTATCGCCTGGCAGGTAATCGACAATCGAATTTAATAACCCCATGCTTCACGAGACTGTCTTCCGACCCTCGCTGCTATTGGTTATTGCTATTTTCGCGCTAATGGCGTGCCTTTGCGACCAAGTACAAACACAAGCATCACAGACCGGTGCACCCGGCCCAGGTTTCTTTGTTGAGATCGAAGGATCGAAGCTGTATTACGAGGAATGCGGGAGCGCGCCGCAAACGGTAGTCCTCGTTCACGACGGCGTAGTCAATTCGGCCGTTTGGGATGATGTTTGGCCTGAATTCTGTAAACACTTCCGTGTCATCCGCTATGACCGCCGAGGGTATGGCCGTTCTCCGGCACCTACGACGTGGTATTCCGAAACGGATGATCTGTTATCCCTCTTGCATCATTTGAAGGTAAGCCGCGTTGCGCTCGTCGGCAGTTCGCACGGGGGCGAGCTGTCGATTGATTTCACACTTGCTCATCCCGAAATAGTTCAGCAGCTTGTGCTGGTGGGTGCGGTCGTAAGCGGCATGCCGTACTCGCAACATTTCCTCGATCGCGGCAAACACGCATTCGAGCTCTTGGGCAAAGGCGATGTGAAGGGGGCGATTTCGGAATGGTCTAAAGATAAATACTTGATTGCACCAGGGAATGATGCGGCCAGAAAGCGACTTTTCGATCTGCTCTCTGCGAATCCGCAGGACATGCAGCATCCCGACTATCCACTTCGGAACAAGCCATCGCTTCCCAGACTGCACGAGATTCACGTACCCACACTCATCCTCACCGGCGATGCCGATGTTCCCGATGTTCACGCTCATGCCGGCGCGATAGAAGCGGGAATACCAAACTCACGCCGTGTAGTGGTTGCTGGCACCGGGCATATCATGTATCTCGAAAAACCCGCGGAGTTCAGCCGATTGGTCATCAATTTTATCGAGCAGAATACTAATTAATATCGGGCTGTCCCATGACGTGTGCGGCGAGCGTAGCCGGCTCGCTGAGAGGTGAATTCGAACCGCACGAGCGTCGTCGCCACCGAAAAGAAGCGCTCAGGTCGTGCGGGGCAGGCTTTCTTCAATCTGGTTGATCAAGTCGGGAATATTGACCGGCTTGGCGAGAGATCGATGCCCTTCGATGCGAAGGCCAGCCTTTGTCTCAGGTTCTGTGACTAACGCCGTGAGAAAGATAATCGGCGTGCTTTGCAATTCCGGGTCGGCCTCGATTTGTGCCGCTACCTCGCCTCCGTCTGTCTTTGGCATCATGATGTCCAGCAAGATCACATCCGGCCTAAAATTCTGGGCGCTTTGGTGAGCCTTGGCAGCATCGTTTTCTTCGAGCACAAGATAGCCGCCGGCTTTTTCGAGAAGGACTTTGACGAGGCGGGTGCTTTCCCGGTCGTCATCAACAATCAGGATGCGTCGCTTTTCTTGCACCAGCGCCCTGGCGATTGCATCGATCTCGGACTGATCGAACCAATAAACGTGAGATTGCGGTGGATTCTCGCCGAGGATGTACGAAGCATTGATGCTAAATCTGTTCGCCTCCTCGACGACTTGGATTACACCGGATACTTCCAAATCTATTCCGTCTCTCACGGGTCTGAACGTCACAGTCTGTCCATCGATCCTCTCAGAGGGAATCGGCAACGTAACTGTTGGCGGTCTATAGCTCATGGTACGCGTGTTAACCTCGCGGTTTAGGTGGTTCGCCGGGCTTTGCGGCTTCGCCTGGTTTCGGCGGTGCGCCGCCTGCCGGAGGGCCGCCGGGAAGTTCGGCGTCGGCGGGAACTGCCAGTATGTCGGGTTCGGTGAATGATTCTGGATGATTCGCCAGTTCTTTTCGGAGCGCGGTAATTTGTTCGGCTATGACGGGACTGGCGCTGTTCCCCCAGTCGCTTCGCTCGTACGTAAGAACGTCGGCAATTTTTTGGTCGGTCAATGTTTTGTCCCAGGGTTGCATCACCGCCGCGCCGTATTGTTGGCCTTTAACTTTGACCGGGCCTTGCAAACCTTTGAGGACAATCATAGCAGGGCGACGCGAGCCGCCTGTTGTAAACTCTGAACCTGCAAGCGGTGGATATTGGCTGGGCACACCGAGGCCGTTGGCTTGATGACAGGTCTGACAATTCGCTGCGAAAATCTTTTTGCCGCGATCGTGCGGCGATAATTCGGCAGCTTGCTCACCACCGGCAGGGCCCGCCGCCGCTTTCTTCGCTGGAGGCGGAGCGCCCATCGGGTCAAGTCCGCCACTGCTAAAATTTCCCGAGTAACGACCGAGATATGCGCCGCCAAAAAAAACTGCGAGCCCGTAAATCGCAATCAGCCAAATCGAGAGCGGCTCGGCGCCGACACGCGGTTCGCGTTTCTCGCGTTGAACGGCGGCGTGCACCTGTTGGACATCGGCTAGTTCGCCGTAATCCATTCCCTGACCCACCCCGAATGCTTTCGGGGCTGGCGATTTCGGTTCGTCGTTCATTGCATTGTCATTTTGCTGGCGCGGGGGACGGGGATGCAGCCGCTGGCGACGCTGTCGCACTCGCCGCAGGTGCGCCTCCGGCTGATCTGACTTCTTTCAATGGATGCGATTGGTTAAGCGACATCAAATAGGCGACCAGACATTTTGCGTCGAAAGTGGGAACAACCTCCCAGCCTTCAGGCGGCGCGTCGGAACCGGTAAGCTGCAGAGCATCGGCTGAACGTGCGTCACTGATGCGGCGCTTTTCATAAAGGAAACGATAGGAAGGCATGTTTGAATCGATGTTGATGCTGCGCGGCGAATAAAGATGCACATGATGCCAGGCGGCGGAATACATCGGCTCGCCAATCGTTTCCATGGGCCACATCGCTGCTGCGGTCGGGCTTGGTGATGCAGCCGGACCTGCATTTGCGATTGCTGACGGGGACGGCGAAGCGAGAGGCACCTTCGGCGTTGGGGCTGCCGGTGCCTTTGGCGGAGGCGAACCTGGAGACGTTGCCGGCGATGACGATCCAGCGGCCGGGCTGGAACCGCTTGGTGCAGGCGCGCCACCTTGCTGCACAGGACTGGGACTCGCGCCAGGCGGAACAGGACTTGGTGCAGGTGCGGCACCCTGCTGCGCGGGTGAAGCCGTCGGAGTTGCAGCGCCAGCTGGCGGAGGGCTCTGCTGTTCTGCAGGCGCGCGTGCGCCGATATTGGCGAGGTCCTGGCCCATGCGCATTTTCCCAAGAAATACCGGCTGATCGAAAATGTAATCGCGCGGCGCGCTGCGGCGATCGCCCCATTTTCGCTCGATATCGTCCGCCGCGTAATCGGCGCGCACCTGCTGACTGTGACAATAAATGCAGCCGTTCGCGGCGTAAACGCGTGCGCCGCGCTCCACCATTCCTGATTGCGGCTGAGGATAAATATCTGTGCCTTCCTCGTCGGATTGGGGATTGAGATGTCCGATTTGCCAATTCGGAATAAGAGTCAATCCCACCCATGAGAAGACGAACGTGCCGAAGATTCCGAGAAAGAGAGGGGCGAGTCCTTTCATTAGTGCCCTCCAGAAGTCTCCGCTTCAACTGGGTTGAGAAATGTGGGGACAGTGGATGTCCGTCCCAATCCCAAAAGCATCAATCCAAAGTGATACGCGAAAATAAAATGCGACGCGGCGAGCAAAATTCCCGACAGGCTGCGCCCACGCAGATACGGCAACACCGTTTCCGTGCTCTCGCTGAAAACGAGCGAGGGATTCTCCATGTTCGCGCCTTGAAGAAACCCGCCCGCGAGCAGCATGAGCGTCATCAGTCCGATGCCGTAGGCTGATGCCCAGAAATGCAGTTTGATCAGCGAAGCGTAACGCCATTCGCGGCCGACCAATCGCGGGACGATGTAATACATTGAACCGAAAATCACCATCGTGAAAAACGCGTAGAGACCGAGATGCGAGTAAGCGATGCTCGCCTGAGTGAAGTTGACATAGCGCGCCACGGAGCGAAGCGAGATCAAAACACCGATTACGCTAAAGATCGTGTAAGACATCGCCCCGAACACGGTGAACCGGAGCGTCGGGCTGTAGCGCATGAGCGGGAAATAGCCCTGCATGGTCATGTGATGATTCAGGCCGACAGTCGCGACGGGAATCATCGTCAGAATGGTCGCCGCGATGCTGGCAGTGATCATCCATGCGGGGAATGGTCCATCCACGAGTCGTTGCATTCCCGTCCAGCTTGAGAAAAGCGCGTAAGTCCAAAAACCGATCGTCGCCAAATGATAACTGTAAACCGGGCGACCGATCACTTTGGGAATCATGTAGTACGCGGTGCCGAGGCCAATCGCTCCGAACCAAAGAAAGAGCAGATTATTTGCGTACCACCAGCCGACCGCCGATTGCAAAACTCCTTGCACCGGCACGACGAAAAGCATCAACTGCCCAGCCGCGTAGAGCCATGGAAACCAGAGAAACGCGCCGAGTAAATACCATTGTGTAATGTAAATTTGTTCGCCGCGCCGATAGCGGAACATCAGCACCGCCCATGAGACCACGAGCGTGTAAGCGACAAACAGAATGATGGCTGCGTAATGCGGAAACTCGAGCCATTGATAGCCCGTGCTGTCGCCGAGCAGGATTCCGCCGACGCCGAGCAAGACGCCCAAGTTCCAAAAGCCAGCGCCCGCGACCAGCAGCAGCGGATAACGCAGCACGGTCCGGCACAGTCGCGCCATGAGCCAGATTGCAGTGCCCATTCCGGCCATGGACGCCCAGCCATAAACCATCACGTTCATGTGGGCAGGCCGCACGCGTCCCCACGTCAGGAAACTTATGTCCGAAAACAGATCAGGTGAGTGGAGCTTGAATGAAACGAAACCGGCCAGCAGCGTACCGAGGATCAGCCACGCCATCGCCGACGTATAAAACATCAGCACCGGCACGCGCGTTGACGCGTCGATGTACGCGCGCTCCAACTGCTCTGCGTCACCGGCAGCGGCGGACACGGACGGTTCTTTTAAGGGAATCTCAGTGGCGTTCATCTTCGGCAAGCAAGATCGAGAAGCCCGCTGTGGCGTAGCTTTTCAAGTTGGCAGACGCCCAGCGTGGTTATGAAAAGCGGCGGAGCTCCACGGCACTCCAAAACGCAAGGGAGAAATGTGCGGTGGCGATCACGGCCACCTCTTGGAGTGCGGCAGTACTCTGCCGCTTTCAAAACGTTAGACGCGTACCCGACTTGCGGCCTGCAGATTGAAAACTTGCGCCACGATAGCCGCAGCCTCGATGGCTTCATTGCGCGAGAAATCGAAATATTCATGGAGTTTTGGCCGGAGCCGGCGAAGCAGATGGTGGCGATGCCTGCGCTGCTGGCGAACGCGACGCGGGCGCAGGCGCTGAAGGCGATACAGCAGGCTGTGCGGCGCCAGGTTTCGGAGGACCGGCCGGCGACGGCGAAGCGGGACTAGTTGTAGCCTGCGCTTCCGGAGTGGCGATCGGACCCGCTGGCGCTGGCTTTTGCTGCGCCAATTGCGCAATTGTCAATTCCACCGCGCGACTGATTGGTATGCGAACGACGCCCTTGTTTTTGTCGATCCAAGCGTAGCTGTTCAGCGCTTTCTCTGCGTCTTCGCGCACGCTTTTTAAAGCTTCCATGCGCTTCTTGGCACGCGTCTCTTCGTAATCACTTCCACGCGGCGAAGGACCAATCACCGCGAGCACGATCACGCCGAATACTACGAAGAGAAGCACAACCCCTAACCACGTGGACAACGGGGCGCGGGAGCGGGTAATCTGGCGAAGAGATTCGGGGTCGGCCATTTCAGTTGACTAATTTTAGTGATTCGATCAGACGCGGATCGCGAACGGGAAACAGCGAAGTTCTGGGCACGAGTCGCAGATAAACGAAACCGAGCGTCGCGCCGATGGCGATGAGGGAAAGCAAATCCCAAATGCTGACATGCACGCCGGTGCCATGTAACGCAGGTAGCACAATGAGGTACATGTCGAGCATTTGCATGAAGACAATCCAGCCCGCCACGATACAAAGCCGGTGCGGATGTTTTTTGATCGAGCGCAAAAGCAAAATCGCAAACGGCCCAAAGAAGCGTCCGACCACGAGGAGCATGCTCAGCGCCCACCAGGATTGAGTATTTCGGGCGATAAAAAATTGTGTCTCTTCCGGAATGTTTGCATACCAGATGAGCATGTACTGGCCGAAACCGATGTAGGCCCAGAAAATGCAGAAGGCCAGCATCCATTTCCCCATGATGTGATAATGCTCCAGCGTCACGACATCCTTCAGGTAACCGGCTTGACGCAAAGCGGTGATAACCAGCACAAGCAACGACATCGAGCTGCCGGCGGCGCCCGCGAAGATGTACACGCCGAACATCGTTGAGAACCAGTGGTAGTTCAGGCTCATTAGCCAATCGAACGCGCCGAAGGTCAGACAAAGCGCAAACATCGGCAGGCTCGCGAAGGACACCCGGCGCATCCAGATCGTGAACTGCGGGTTGCCGTCCCTGTCCTGCCGCACGGAAAACCGACGCAGCAGTTGCGACGCTACGATGAAGTAACCAAGGAAGACGATTGCGCGAATGAGAAAGAAGTTAAAATCGAGATAAGCACGTTTGAAATCGAGCGCAGCCTCGTGCCCGGGCGGAATGTCCATCCAGGCATAAAGATGGTGACGGAGAAGAAGAATCGGCACAAAAAGTAGTGCGAGGACCGCCAACAATGCGGCAATGTTTTCCAACTGACGGCGCACCACCACCGTCCATTCGGCATCTGTAGCGTGATGAACAATCGTCCAGAAAAAGCAGCCCGCGCAGAGCGTGAAGAAAAACGCAAACGCAAACAGCCACGAATAACTAAACTGATGCGGATTCACCACTGCGCCCAAGGCGCACAGCACCAACGCGACCAATGCAACCGATCCAAGAAGGAATGAAAGACCCGCAAAGCGGGTGCTCTCGAAATATTCGCCTTCCGGCGTTGGGACGGTTTGTGAACGTTCGCTCATTTTTTCTCCAGTTCGCCGCGATGCTCTTCCGGAACATCGGCAATCGCCGCGTTTTGACTGCGCTGTAAAGCGCGCACATAAGCAATGATCGCCCAGCGATCCGGCACGATGATGTTTGGCCCGTACGCCATCATGGTGTTTTTCCCATTGGTGACGGTGTTGAAAATCTCGCCGTCCGACATTTTGCGGAGGCGTTCATCCTGAAGGGAAACTACAGTCGCAAGACCATACTGCTTGGTGATGCCATTGCCCGCAGCGGTGGCACCGTGGCACATCACGCAGGTGATATTGAAACGCTGCTGTCCGCGCTCCATCAACTCGCGGGTAACTTTCAGCGGAATACCGGTTCCCCAGTGATCGCCCATCTTGCCGGTGTTGTAGTAATCGGTGCCGGCGCTAAACCTTGCCTCAGGATGCGACCAGGGAGCGACCGCGGCTGCTTCTGTCTCGGTCGCCTCCGGCTTCGGCATTTCGTAACCAATCGGGACAGTGCCCGCAACCGGCAGGCGCGGGCCACGTCCATCCGCGAAGAAATCGAGCGGCGCTTGTGCACGCACTTTCATCTGCCGCACCATGTCGGGAAAAACTTCCAGCGGCGGTTGAATGCTGGTCTGCCCGCGAAACCCAAACACTGCGAGGATCGCAATCGTGCACAGAAGAAAAATCACCAGAAATCCGCGCAACATGCTTAGTCCTCGTGAACGATCGTGATGTGTTGGCCACCGGTTTGTTCCAGCAATTCGCGGACGCCAGCTTCGGTAAATCGTGGATCGCGCGCTTCAATCGCCAGGAAAAATCCGTCGTTGGTCACGCGGCTAAATCGTTCCCAGTTGAATATCGGGTGATACCAGCGCGGCAACCCGTTCATGCCGAGCATTGCGAAAAATGAAGCGAACGCGCCGAAGAGCACGGTCAGCTCGAACATGATGGGGAAAAACGCCGGGACGGTCCAAAAATTCCACGGCTTGCCATGCACATTGACCGGGTAAAGACCCCATGAGGGTCCAAATTCGACGAGGGCGGCGGTAAGCAAGCCGGACACTCCGCCAAACAAAACCCAGCCGCTCAACCACGATTTTCCCAGTCCCATTGCTTCATCCATTCCATGGATGGGGAACGGAGAATAGACGTCCCAGCGTCGGAACCCTGCATCGCGGACGCGCTTGGCTGCCTCGTAAAGCGCGGCCGCGCTTGGATATTCCGCGGCCATGGCGTAAACCTTGTGACCAAACGGGGTCTTCATCATCGTGGGCGCTCCTTTCCGCCAGGAGACACCGACTGAATTCCTGGAGGCGTGGTATAATGCGGGTCGGCTTCTGGAACGGCAGTCTTTACTTCCGACATGGCGATCATGGGGAGAAAACGAACGAAGAGTAGGAATAGCGAAGTGAAAATCCCGAGCGTGCCGATGTAGGTCCAGATGTCGACCCACGTTGGATGAAACATTCGCCATGACGACGGCAGAAAGTCGCGGTGCAATCCGCCGACGATAATAATGAAGCGCTCAAACCACATGCCGGCATTCACGCACATGGCGACAAAAAAAACGACTAACACGTTGCGCCGACACCACCGGAACCAAAACAGTTGCGGTGAAAGCACGTTGCAAAAGAGCATGCCGAACCACCAGTACCACCAGTAAGGTCCGAAAACGCGATTCCAAGACCCGAACCGCTCGTAAGAACTGCCGCTGTACCACGCGATGAAAAATTCCATCGTGTAGGCGTAACCAACGAATGAGCCGGTGAGCAAAATGATCTTTGCCATTTTGTCGATGTGCTGCGCCGTGATGACGTCGTGCAACTTAAACATGGCGCGGCACGGCAACAGCAACGTCAGGACCATGGCAAAGCCGCCGAAGATCGCGCCTGCCACGAAGTACGGCGGGAAGATTGTGGTGTGCCATGTCGGCAAAATCGTCGTCGCGAAGTCAAATGATACGACGCTGTGCACCGAAAGAACCAGGGGCGTGGAAAGACCGGCCAAAAGCAGATACGCCATTTCATAATGCCGCCAGTTGCGGTTGGAGCCACGCCAGCCACAGGCGAAAACTCCGAAAAGGAGCTTTCTCACCCTTGTGGTTGCCCGGTCGCGCAGCGTCGCCAAATCCGGAATCAAACCGGTGTACCAAAACAGGACCGAGACGGTGAAATAGGTCGAAACGGCAAACACATCCCACATCAGCGCGCTGCGGAAATTTTGCCAGATCGCCCAGTTGCTAGGAATGGGCGCGAGATACCATGCCATCCAGAACCGGCCGACGTGGATGCCGGGAAAAATCGCTGCACAAATCACCGCAAAAAGCGTCATCGCTTCGGCCGAGCGGTTGATCGAAGTGCGCCATTTCTGCCGCAGCAAAAAGAGGATGGCGGAGATCAGCGTGCCCGCGTGTCCGATCCCGATCCAGAAAACGAAGTTGGTGATCCCCCAAGCCCATCCGACCGGGATGTTGTTTCCCCATGTGCCCACGCCGGTGGAAATCAGGTATCCAATGCAAAAAAGTCCGAAGGTCGCGGCGCTTCCAGTGATCGTAAACGCCACCCACCACCAGCGCGGCGCGGGTTGCTCCACCACACCCGAAATGCGCTCGGTCAGCCAACTAAAATTGCGCCGGTGCAGAACAAGCGGTACGCGGGCGATCTGCCGCTCCGCCTCTTTAATCGTTTCCGGCGCTGTTGGGGCTGCGTCCATGTTCAGATTGCCAACTGCCGATTGAGAAAGATCTGCAAGCGCCGAGGTCGCCGCGCCGCGAACCCTCCAGCATGAACGCGCCACAGGCGCGTGGCTACAGCGCAACATCGACAATCGTAAATCGAAAATCGAAAATTCATCATGCTGGTTTCTCCTCCAAGCTTGCGACTCCGATATTTTCCGCGTCAGGCATTTTCGGGTTTGGATTGCGAATGTGCGCCAGATAACTTGTTCGCGCCCTGATGTTCAAGTAATCCAGTAACCGGTAGTCGCGGTCCTGCCGTTTCAACTTTGAGACGCGGCTTTCCGGATCCTTGATATCGCCAAAAATAATCGCTTCCGTGGGGCACGCTTGCGCACACGCCGTGGTAAACGAATCGCGCGGGATGCGCACGTCCGGCGAAGCGCCCGCGCGCGCGAGGGCGGCGATCTTTGCTTCCTCGATGCGTTGCACGCAGAAGGTGCATTTCTCCATCACGCCGCGCATGCGTACAGTCACGTTGGGATTTTTTTGCATCTTGATGGTGTCCGGCGCGCCCTTGGTGGTCAGCGGCGCGAAATATTCTTCGTAGATGCTTAATGCGCCGGCGATCTTTCTCTTGCCGACTGGTCGCTGGTTGTAATCGAAATAATTAAAACGGCGCACCTTGAAGGGGCAGTTATTCGAGCAAAATCGCGTGCCGATGCAGCGATTGTAAGCCATGACGTTGAGACCATCCTCGCTGTGAAGCGTCGCGTTGACAGGGCAAACGGTTTCGCACGGCGCGTTCTCGCAATGCTGGCAGGGCATTGGCTGTTGCACGATCTCGGGATTCTCCGGCCATTCGCCCCGATCCTGGTTGTACGGCTTCTTGCTGGCGTAATAGCGATCGATGCGGAGCCAATGCATGATGCGGCCATGCGCCACCTGTAATTTGCCTACCACCGGAACGTTGTTCTCGGCCTGGCAGGCGATCACACAGGCGTTGCACCCAGTGCAGACATTCAAATCGATACTCATTCCCCATTGCTGCGGCGCGTCCAGCGGCGGGTGCGTGTATAAACTCGGCGGCGGATGCGGCAATTCTTCTTCACCGGGAATTTTTTTCGCAAACTCATTATTTGCACGATAGCCTTCCAGCGTCGCTTCGCGGACAAGACCGCGGCCTTCAATGCTGAAGTGCTCCTGCGTGATCGACAGCGGATAAGTGCGACCAATGTTCTTCACCTGCACGCTCTCGATCCCCTGCCCGCCCGCGACAGCGAAATGCGGATTCGCCGCCGTCCTTAAGAGGTAGCCGTTGAAGCCGGATTGCGCCGCGATGCCCGGTCTTTCTTTTAGCGCTCCACCCGCATATGGCAGCTCATAGAACTCCGGCATCTTCCGCCCGTAGCCCAGCGGAACTGTAATGGAATCGTCGGCGTGACCCGGCGACACGAGCGCCGCAAGGACAAGCTCACGTCCGACCGGCTCTCCACGGACGCTCTTTTCATTAATCGCGATCTGAAGGAGGTCGCCGGTCTGTACATCGAGCTTTTTCGCATAAGAAGGACTGATCAACGCTGCGTTGTCCCAGGTCAGCTTCGTGATTGGGTCAGGCAATTCCTGAAGCCAGCCGTTATTGGCGTAGCGGCCGTCGTCCATCGCATAACTGCCTGCCAATACAATCTCCGGTGAATCTCGCGTGGGCGATGGCGGCAACGTCCACGAACTTTGGACGAGCGAACCTGCCGCGTTTGCATTAAACGAGGGCGGCGCCTGATCATGCGACTGAACGTGCGAAGCAAAGCCGTCGTGGAGAAAGCGCGACCACGCTGTCTGAAAATCTCCCGGCGGACTGGTGGCATGAAAAGTTTC
>QHPD01000145.1 GCA_003218975.1 Verrucomicrobiota bacterium | reverse complement strand
CGCGTGCGCGCTTCGATCTCACCGCGTGTGCCTAGGAATGTGAGTTTCATTGTGAAAATAATGATAGAAAATTTAGGATTGCGATACCTTGGCGAGCACTGTGAATCTAACCAAGCAGACGACTGCGGCCCCCTTCGCCGACGAATCTTCCACTGTGAAGAACGCAAATCGTTCCCCACGGATCAAACATGCTGCCTGGGGCCGGCTCGACGTCGAAGGGAAAGCCGAGCCTTACAAGGATGCAAAGCTTTTCCCGGGCGGTTCACGCGAGTGGAACTGGCGCGAAACCGGTACTGGACACGTTCCCGGGATTCAGATAGCCGATGTGCAAGAACTGCTGGATCACGGCGCTAAGGTGGTTGTCCTCTCCCGCGGCATGAAGAAGTGCCTCCAAGTCCCTTCCGAGACGCTCGATTTTCTCAAAAAGAAACAAGTTGAAGCGCACGTTCTGCCCACCGCTGAGGCCGTGAAGCTTTACAACAGACTCGCCGAGACATCGCCGGTGGGTGGATTATTTCATACGACCTGTTAAGCCAAGCGGGAGCGAAAATTTTTATGACAAATGTTTACTCAGCTGGAAAGGGATTCAAAATTCTCGAGACCACGCGACGCAGCCAGAGTGCGAGCATGACGCTTGAACTAGGTGAATCGAGCAGCCAAAAGCCAAATACCCATCCCGAGAGCGATCAGGTTCTGATTGTGCTCGAAGGCAAGTTGACCGCGGAGATTTCCGGTAAGCGCACCGAAATGAACAAGGGAGACGCGATCACAGTTCCGGCCGGGGCGCCGCACAAATTCACAAATGCCGGCAGCGAACGCGCGGTCACATTCAGTGTCTATTCACCTCCGGCGTATTGTTGAATCCGTGTGGAAAATAGTCGCGCTTACTCTGTTCGCGCCATTCCTTAGCATGGCCTTCGAACCGCCAAGCGCGGAACTGAAACGTGCCGCTGTAGGCGATCTCACTGCACTGTCGCCCGCGCAGCAGCGCCCGTTCGCGCCCGACGCGCCTGAGTTCGAACCGATCCCAAAACCGAGTCCGCACGACTGGCTCGCCGTGCACGATGAGCCGGGACAAACCTTTGATGAATTTAAGGCGTCGCGTCCAAATCGGCCGACGCAAGAACGACATGTGATTTATCTTCAGCCGCTCGGCGATTTTGTCTCGGATCGCAGTCCCTCGATTGAAAAGCTGCGCGAGTTTGCTGCGGCGTTTTTCGCGATGGAAACCAAGGTGCTGCCGCCGACCGCACCTGATGCTTCGAAATTCACCAGTCGCCGCAATCCATACACCGGTAACGTGCAAATACTCACCAGCGACGTGCTCAACTTCTTGAAAGCCCGCGTGCCTCCAGACGCCTTCTGCGTGATCGCCATCACCATGGAAGACCTTTACCCCGATCCCTCGTGGAATTTTGTTTTCGGTCAGGCCTCGCTGCGGGAACGGGTTGGCGTTTACAGCTTCGCGCGCTACGACCCGGCATTTTACGGCGAAGCACGCGCCACTAGTTATGAAACACTTTTGTCGCGCCGGAGTTGCAAAGTGCTGGCACACGAGACCGGTCACATGTTCGGGCTCGCCCACTGTACGTTTTTCAATTGTCTGATGAATGGCTCGAATCATCTCGCTGAAAGCGATCGCCGACCGCTGCATCTCTGCCCAGTCTGTCTGCGAAAACTGCAATGGAGCATCGGCTTCGACGTCCTCGAACGTTACCGCGCGCTTGAAAAGGTTTGTCGCGCTGACGGATCCCTCGATGAAGCCGATTGGTTCAGCCGCCGAATTAAGGCATTGGGCAACGAATAAGCAGGTATTCGTCCGCGAATTTCAATTCGCTAGGCAGTTTTCGAGACGCGTGATATGGCCGCGCCCTCCGAAGCTTTAAAGGAAGCCATGGCCGCAAGATCACTCACGACCTATCGCAAGAAACGCAATTTCCGGCGCACGCCCGAGCCCGGCGGCCGCCGGGGCGGCGCAAAAAAAGGGCGCGGGAAGAAGCCGGTTTTTGTCATTCAGAAACACGCGGCTCGGCAAATGCATTATGATTTCCGATTGCAAGTCGGGCGCGCATTGAAGTCGTGGGCTGTACCAAAAGGACCGTCGCTCAATCCACACGACAAGCGCATGGCTGCTGAAGTGGAGGATCACCCGCTCGGTTACGCGAAGTTCGAAGGCGTGATCCCGAAAGGCGAATATGGCGCGGGCACAGTGATGATATGGGACACGGGGACGTATCGCAATATTACAAAGAAAAACGACAAAGAAGTGCCGATCACCAAAGCCCTGAAGCGTGGTCATATCGCCGTGCGGCTCGACGGGAAAAAGATCAAAGGGGGTTATGCGCTTAGCCGAATCGCCAAAGGTAAAAAACCGCGCTGGCTCCTGGTGAAAATGAGAGATGAAAAAGCTGATGCGCGCCGCAAACCAAGCAAAACTGAAGCGAAATCAGCGCTAACCGGTCGCACGATGCAACAAATCAAGAAGGAAGAAAAGTGAACAAACTGCTGAAGAGTTTGCCCGAGGATGCACGCAAGAAACTTAAGAAGAAAAAGCAGCCCTCCTGGACTGCGCCAATGCTGGCCACACTGACGGACGAACGTTTCTCTGACCCGGACTGGATTTTCGAACGAAAACTCGACGGCGAGCGCGTGCTGGTCTTTCGCCAGGGGAACCGCGTGCGCTTACTCTCACGCAACAGGAAGTTGCTTAACAACACGTACCCAGAGCTAGTCGATGCTTACCGAAATCAGCCAGACGGGAGCTTCATTGTCGATGGTGAAGTCGTGGCGTTCCAGGGCCGCATCACTAGTTTCTCGCGACTTCAAGGCCGCATGAAACTCACTGATCCTGAAGAAGCACGCAAAAGCCGCATCGCGATTTACCATTACCTTTTCGACCTGCTGTTTCTCGACGGCTACGCCATCACGCAGTTGCCGTTGCGCCACCGAAAAATGTTGCTGCGCAAGGCGCTCAAGTTTCATGGGCCGCTTCGTTTCAGCGCGCATCGCAGCGGAAAAGGAGAAAAATTTTACAAGAAAGCATGTAAAGCTGGCCTTTGAAGGAGTGATCGCCAAGAACGCCGATAGCGAGTACGTCCACAGTCGCTCGCGTGACTGGCTCAAGTTCAAGTGCGTGAACGAGCAGGAGGTCGTCATCGGTGGTTATACGGATCCAAAAGGCTCGCGTGTCGGCTTTGGCGCGCTGCTTGTTGGTTACTATCGTCGCGGCAAATTGAAATACGCGGGTATGGTCGGCACCGGTTACGACAACAAGTTGCTGCGTGACCTTCGAAAAAAATTGCGCAAGATCGAGAAAGACGATCCGCCGTTTTCAAAAGACAGCCTGCCGAAGAAGAACGTTCACTGGGTGAAACCAAAACTGGTCGGCCAAGTCGGTTTCACTGAATGGACTGGCGATGGCAAGCTGCGGCATCCGCGTTTCAACGGTCTGCGATGCGATAAAAAACCAAAGGACGTGGTGCGCGAGAAACAATGAAAATCGGCGGCCACAAGATCGATACTTCGCACGAAGATAAAATCTTTTTCCCAAAGGCGAAGATTACGAAGGGAGACGTGATCGATTACTTCTGGCGCGTGGCGAAAGTAATGTTGCCGCATGTACGCGGACGGCCGCTGGCGATGCGTCGTCATCCGGACGGGATCGAGGGCGAAGGTTTTTTCCAAAAAGAGGTGCCTGATTATTTTCCGCGCTGGATCAAACGCATCACCACGCCGCGAAAGGAAGGCGGCAAAGTCGATAATGTGGTTTGCGATAATGCGGCGACGCTTGTCTATCTGGCTAATCAGGCATGCTTCACCCCGCACGTTTGGCTCAGTCGTCGCGATAAACTCGATTGTCCCGATCAGTTGATCTTCGATCTGGATCCGCCGGGGACGAAATTTGCGCTGGTGCGTTTCGCCGCGAAAGCGCTCCGCGATTTTCTCGACGAGCTCGGCCTGTGCGCATTCGTAAAGACCACCGGCTCACGCGGTCTACATGTGATCGTGGCGCTCGATCGGAAACAAGATTTCGACACGGCTCGCGAGTTTGCCCAGGACGTAGCCCGCGTGCTCGCGAATCGACACCCGAAACGTCTCACCGTTGAGCCGCGCAAAAACAAACGGCGTGGCCGGCTGTATCTCGACACCGCCCGCAACTCCTATGCGCAGCACGCGGTGGCGCCTTACGCCGTGCGCGCAATCGAAGGAGCGCCCATCGCCACGCCATTGAGCTGGGAGGAAGTCAACGACAGCAAAGTCGACGCGCAGCGGTTCACCGTGAAAAATATCTTCCAGCGTTTAAGCCGGAAGTCCGACCCGTGGAAAAATCTGCGCCGCTCTATGCGCTCGTTCAAAACCGCCCGCCGACGACTCGACGGGATCATCAAGAAGGAGCAAGAGAAACGATAGCCAGGGATAGCAGCTATGCCTGGCAAAGCATGCATCGGCACCAGCGGCTGGAACTACAAAAGCTGGCGTGACGGTTTCTATGGAGACACGCCGCAAAAACAGTGGCTCCGGTTTTGCGCGAAACGTTTCACCGGCATCGAGGTCAACGGCACATTCTACAAGCTGCCGGAGAAAAGCACATTCAAGAAGTGGCGCGATCAGACGCCGGAAGATTTTTCTTTTGCCATCAAAGGTCATCGTTATGTGACGCACAACAAAAAGCTGCTCGACGTGGAGGAGCCTGTGATTCGTTGTCGCGACGCCGCCTCGCCGCTCGGTGATCGGCTTGCGGCTGTGGTCTGGCAGCTTCCAGCGTCGCTGAAAAAGGAGATTGGACGGTTACGTGAATTTGTAAAAATTCTGCGCCGCTGGAAGAGCACGGGGCACGCCATCGAGTTTCGTCACGAATCGTGGTTCGATGACGAAATAGCTGAGTGCTTAAAAGATCACGCGGTTGCCGTGTGCATGTCCGATGCGCCTGACTGGCCGATGTGGGACGAAGTGACGACCGAACTCGTTTACATCCGCCTGCACGGCCACACCCGGAAGTACGCGTCGAGCTATAGCAAGCCTGCGCTAAAAAAATGGGCGACGCGCATCCGAGGTTGGCTGAAAGAAAACCGCACCGTGCACGTCTATTTCGATAACGACGCCGAAGGCGCCGCCCCGCGAAACGCGCTTACGCTTCTGGAAATGAGAGCCGCAAAAAAGCGACGATTTTCTATTTTTCCACTTCGAGTTCGTTTCCTTCCAAGCCCTCGAATCCGCCTTCCAATTCCATCACCGGAAATCCTCTGGCGGCAAATTCCAGCGCCGCATTCGCTGCCAGATGGCGCTGCTGCGTGTAGCAGTAAAGGACGTTGATCTTGTCCTTCTTCAGGCCTTCAGCGGCGTCCCATTTTTCCTTGGGCAGATTCACGGCGCCCGGCACATGGCCTTTGGCGAAGTCATCCGCCGCTCGCACGTCAACAATGTTGACATTTTCATCCTTCAGCATCCGGTTCAGTTCGACCGGGCCGGTGGTGAAGGTCATTTTCTGCTCGAAGAATTCTTTCGCTTTTACTGGATCTGGAAACCTCTTTTTCAATCCTCCCTGAATAAATGTTTCGAACCACTAGGCGCGCGCGGTTTCATTTTTTGAATTGATCTGACAATTCATAGGCAAGTTGTTCGCGATTGCCCGGGCGCACCTCGATCACAGTAACATCGGGGCGCTCTTTGATCGCGCCGGTGAACGGCAACGATCGCGCCGAAATTGTGGCAAGGATCGGCGCACCGCTGTCGAGGGCCTGATTCACCACATCACGAAAGATCGGCGACCGGAGTTCCATCGGCCCGATTTCATCAATCACAACAAGTTGCCGCGCATGCACGGCTTCGCGGAGCGCTTCGACACCGACGGTCTCCAGCGCAGAGAGATCGAGCCCATATTTTCCGACGCGCTCGGGCGTTTTGAAATCCACATGCGCCAATAGAGCCTCTTGACCGTCGAGCGTGATTATCTTGAATCCGAGACGTTCCCCGTGCGCGCGGATTTCCTCCGTGTAAAAACCGCCGGCCGGCAGCGCGAGATCGTTCACGACGCGCTTGATCAGAGTAGTCTTCCCACATCCGGGGCGCCCCGTGAGCAAAATCTTTTGCTTCATAACGCCTGTGTCACTTTAACCCATGGGCAACTCGGCTCCTCCGGTGAGCAAAAAGTCCGCTGAGGATGGCTGCGACGATTCCTGTAAAGGGAGGATATTAGCCATGGCGACTAACCAGGATATCATTAAGGAGCTGAGAAAATCGTACGCGATGGAGCTGGAGACGGTGGAAAATTATCTGGCCAACGCGATTGATCTCGACGGCGTGCGCGCGGAAGAAATCAAAAAGGCGCTTCTTAGCGACATTGAAGAAGAGCTTGGTCACGCCCGAAAACTGGGCAACCGAATCAAGGTACTCGAAGGCCGCGTGCCTGGTTCGCTCGATCTGGACCGCGCGCAGCGTTATTTGCAGCCCCCGAAAGATAGCACCGACGTGGTCGCGGTGATTCGCGGCGTAATCGGCGCCGAGGACGAAGCGATCGATCAATACAAGAAAATCATCAAGATGTGCGATCCGATCGATCTGGTAACGCAGGATCTGATTCTGGAAATCACCGCACAGGAACAGGCGCATCGCCAGCAATTTATCGGTTTCCTTTACGAGTATGAACGCGGCGAAGCCAAACGATTGACCGCCGCGGCGGCGTAGCTTTGATGTACGCGGACACGTCCGCACTTTGAAACAGATGACTTCAAACATGGCTCAGGTGCAGCCCGCACTAACTTTATTCGGAACGTGGTGG
>QHPD01000131.1 GCA_003218975.1 Verrucomicrobiota bacterium | reverse complement strand
GTTTTTTTGATTCAGAACACCCAGAATCGTGACGCCAAAGCGATGCATCTCAAACTTGATGAGATCATCCGCGCACTGAAGAGCGCACGAAATCAGCTTGTCGATCTTGAAGATCTCTCCGATGAGGACTTGAAGAAACTCGAAGAACAATTTCGGCGGCTACGACAAAAAGCCGAGAACGACGGAAGTCCTTCGCGCCACTCCGAGCATACTGAAAGCGCTGAGAGCGCGCGTTAAGCAACCTTCGCGTCCGGCTTTTTTGCCTGCCCGGTTCGGAGAAAAATTTTGCCGCTGGGGCAGAGTTGAAAAACCTCGCAGTTCGAGCAATCCGGCTTGCGCGCATAACAGCGGCGGCGGCCGTGCCAGATCAGCCAGTGGCTCCAGTCCGTCCAATGTTCGCGCGGCACCAGCTTCATCAGATCGCACTCGATTTTTTCTGCGTCCTTGTGTTTTGTCAGGCCAAGGCGCTGCGACAGACGGATCACGTGCGTGTCCACGACAATGCCTTCATTCTTGTGGAAGGCGTTGCCCAGCACCACGTTTGCAGTCTTACGTCCGACCCCCGGCAAGGCGCATAGCTCCTCCATCGTCTCGGGAACCTTTCCGCCATGTTTCTCGACGATTGCGCGCATTGAACCGCGAATGCTTCTCGCTTTGTTACGATAAAAGCCCGTGGATTTGATCGCGTTTTCCAACTCGGCCTGCGGCGCGTCCACATAATCTTTCGCCGTGCGATACTTCTTGAATAGCGCGGGCGTGACCATATTTACCCGCTTGTCGGTGGATTGCGCGGAGAGAATTGTCGCTACAAGCAGCTGGAGCGGATTACGAAAATCCAACTCGCAATGCGCGGTTGGGTAAACTTTCGGCCAAACCTTGATCAATTGTTTTACGCGCTCCCGAGTTGTCATCTGGTCATTATTCTCCGGGCCTGCTATGGATTTCAATCCAACGATGGACAAATCAGCGGCGGAGCTAATTGATCGTCGGCCAATTGCCACCCGAAATCGAAAATGGGCGCAGGCGGCGACTGGGTGGCTCGCTGCACGAAACGTTTCGCCGAACGCAATTTCGATCGCGGGCATGTGCGCGTGCATTGTAGCAGGATTCGCGCTCGGCATGACTTCGATTACTGACTATCGAATCTTGTGGCTCGTCGCCGTGCTTGGTGCGCAATTGCGCCTGACCGCGAACATGCTCGATGGAATGGTCGCCATCGCGTCGGGTCGCACTTCAAAAATCGGCGAGCTCTACAACGAAGTGCCGGACCGCATCTCAGACGCGGCCGTTTTCATTGGAGCCGGCTTCGCGTGGGGCGGAAATGTTACGCTCGGGTACATCGCGACCATTTTAGCAATCTTCACCGCTTATGTTCGTGCCGCAGGAAAAATTGCCGGCGCAGCTAACGAGTTTTGCGGACCGATGGCAAAACAACATCGGATGTTAGTCATCACGCTAATCTGCTTATACTCGGCGATCGCACCGCGTTCCTGGCAGATGATCACGTTCAACGATTCGCAGATCGGTCTGATGACTCTTGGCCTTGTTGTGATCATCGTGGGCTGCGTTATGACCGTTATTCGCCGAATAGGCCGAATCGCACGGGCGCTGAAATGAGCCAGGTTACGCGCGAACGACTCTTTGGATTTCGCCACGTCTTTGACGATCGCGTGACCGTTGTTCTGACGCTGACGGCTCTCATTCTGTTCCTGTTAACACCAGTGCTGATTCTTATCGTGACCCGGGTCGCCAACAGCAGCAGCGATAAGAGAAAGGAACTATGGGACCGTTATCGGTCCTGGATTTGGCTGGCACTGTTCATCCTCGTTCCCATTCTGGCAGGCGCTTTTTGGACGATCGTAGCTGTGGCCGCGCTAAGTTTTCTTTGTTATCGGGAATATGCGCGCATCACCGGCCTGTTTAGGGAAAGGACGATCAGTCTTATCGTGGTTATCGGTATTCTCCTCATCACTTTCTCAGCGCTGGATAACTGGTATCGACTCTTTGTTGCGTTGTTTCCGTTGACAGTCGCGTTGATTGCCACCGGTGGATTGATCGCCGATCAGCCGAAAGGCTACATTCAACGCGTCGGCTTGGGTGTACTCGGCTTCGCTCTTTTCGGAAGCGCGCTCGGCCATCTTGGCTATATGGCCAACGATTGGAACTATCGGCCGATCCTGTTGCTCATCATCTTCGCCGTGGAGCTCAATGACATTTTTGCTTACATCTGCGGCCATCTGTTTGGTCATCGAAAATTTATCCCCAACACCAGCCCGAACAAAACGGTAGGAGGCGCGCTCGGCGCAATCGTAATGACCACGCCACTCGTTGCGCTCGGCGCGCATTTTGTTTGGTTCAACACGGTGCTCGACACACCGGTCTGCTTGCTGGGTCTCGGCATTATTGTCAGCATCGTCGGACAATTCGGCGATCTAATGCTTTCCTCTATCAAGCGTGATCTTGGCCTCAAGGACACGGCAAAACTCATTCCCGGGCACGGCGGCATTCTCGACCGCTTCGACAGTCTGATTCTTGTCGCACCTGCCGTGTTTCATTACGTGAACTACTTTGTCGGCTTCGCTGTTGGGCAACCGGAACACGTCTTTAGCGGATAGGAAATCGGATGGAACCCTGGAAACTTCAGCCTGCGCGCGACACCGGTTTAACTCCGAGCGAGCGGCTTCGCAGTATTCGCCGCGAAAGCGGCCTGCTCGAAAGGCTCGCGCACCACCTCTCATTTTCGATTCTTCGAATGTATTTGGCGACCGCTCACCGGCTGCAAATCATCGGCCGGCACCATTTGCCGGCCCATGGGCCCTTCATTCTGGCGGCGAATCATTGCAGTCATCTCGACGCGGTCACCCTGGTGGCGGCATTTCGACCGCGTCATCGCGAACGCGCCTTTCCCATCGCCGCCGGCGACGTTTTCTTTCAAACCAAGGCAGTCAGCGTCTTTTCAGCGATCGGTCTAAACGCGCTGCCAATGTGGCGAAAAAATTGCGGACCTCACGCGCTCGCAGATCTGCGCCGCAAATTGGAGGAAGAAAAATGCATTTACGTCATTTTTCCCGAGGGCTCGCGCAGTCGCGATGGCCGCATGGCCTCGTTTAAGCACGGTCTCGGAATGCTGGTTGCCGGAACGCGGGTGCCAGTCGTGCCTGCGTTCATCGCGGGGACATTCGAAGCATTGCCGCCCCACCGGAAAATTCCGCGTCCCGCACGAATCAAAATCGTCATTGGCGCGCCACTGGATTTTGCAACTACCCCAAACAATCGCGAGGGCTGGTCGCAGATCGCGCAGAGCGTGGAATCTTCAGTCAGCGATCTTGGCAATCAATCGCGCCCTGTGTAGGCCTCGAGTTTCTGCGCCAGATCGGGTGGAACGTGGGCAACAATCACTGCGTCGTTGCCTTCGTAGCGCAGTTCCAGCACGTGACCGACCCGATGAATCTCGGCGATCAATGCGCTCTCTTTTGCAGGGATGCGGAAGCGTGAGCGCAACCGCCATGAGCTGAGCGCATTCTCCAGCGCATGCACGAGTTTGTTCACGCCTTCACCGGTGCGCGCGGAAATCGCTACGCTGCCAGGAAATTTTTTAACGTAAGTTTCGGCCAGCTCTCGGTTTTCGAGATTATCAATCTTATTGAATACAATCAGCGTTTGTTTTCCAAAGGCGTCGAGTTCTTTAATCACAGCATCGACTGCTTCCATCTGCTCGTCCACGCGCGGATGGCTAAGATCGACAATGTGAATAAGCAGATCGGCTTCGCTCACTTCTTCGAGCGTTGCCTTAAACGATTCGATCAATGTGTGCGGGAGTTTTCGCAAAAAACCGACCGTATCGGTTAGAAGGACCCGCTGTTTGTTAGGCAAAACGAAGCTGCGCGTGGTGGGGTCCAGCGTGGCGAAAAGTTTGTCGGCGGCGACAACATCGGCGCCGGTAAGCAAATTCAACAACGTCGATTTGCCTGCGTTGGTGTAGCCAACGACTGCTGCTACAGGCCACTGATGTCGCTTGCGACCTTGGCGGTGGATGGCGCGAGTTTTGCGCACTGCTTCCAGCTCCCGCTCGAGCCGCGCGATGCGGTCCTGCACGCGGCGACGGTCAACTTCCAATTGTGTCTCACCGGGCCCGCGCGTGCCAATCCCGCCCGTCTGCCGGGACAAGTGATGCCACATCCGGGTGAGGCGGGGCAAAAGATATTGCAATTGCGCCAACTCGATTTGCAATCGACCTTCCCGGCTGCGGGCACGCTGCGCGAAAATATCCAGAATTAGCTGTGTTCGATCGAGAACTTTGCGCGCTAATAAATTTTCGAGATTCCGACCCTGCGCCGGTGAAAGTTCATCGTCAAAAATGATCGAGGTCACACGCCGGTCCTGACACGCGTCCTTAATCGATTCAGCTTTGCCGCGGCCGATGTAGTAGGGAGCCGTTGGCTTCGGTAATTTTTGCGTGACGGTATCGACCACCTCTGCGCCGGCGGAATTGGCTAGCTCAGCGAGTTCTTCGAGCGAATCCCGCAGGTCCCATTTTGAGACGCCCTCCTTTTCGAGACCGATCAGAAGTGCGCGCTCATGCGTTTTTTGCGGACGAGTCTCAATCATTCCTGCGCGCAACTCCGAAAGCGTTCACGAGTTGCCAAATCCATTTCACAGCTTCGTTGTGAGTGAAAAGCGATAGATTCAGCGGCTCAAAATTACTTTGGTTGCGAAACCACGTCAACTGTCTCTTGGCATAACGCCGGGTCGCTTGCTGAATTTCGGCGATGCATTGCAAGATCGAAATCTTGTCTGCCAGCAATTGACGGATCTCGCGCAGGCCGATCATCTGCGCAGCAGTCGCACTGGTCGCTCTGGCGGCTCGAACTTCTTCGATTACGCCCTTTTGGAACATTGCTTGCACTCGATCATTGATTCGGGTGTAAAGTTCCTCTCGGTCGCAAAAGACGAAGACGCCTGTAGCCGGGATCGTGGATCTCCGCGGACCGGGGTCGCCGACCCCGGCTACAACTGCCGAAAACGGTTTCCCCGTTGTCAGGCAAATCTCAAGGGCTCGTGTTAGGCGGCGGCGATTTTTGATGTCCATCTTCCGCGCCGCTTCGGGATCGAGTCGAACGAGTTCGGAGCGCAATTCATCTAAACTCATCGCGTTCAATTTCTCGCGCAGCTTTGGATCGGACCCCGGCAGAAGCGCCAATCCGTCGGTGAGCGCCTTGATATACAGCCCGCTCCCGCCCACAACGATCGCGATCTTGTTGCGTGAGTGAATTTCGTCGATAGCGCGCAACGCGGCTCGGCGAAATTTCTCGGCGTTCATCTCTTCGTGAAGCGGCATTGTGGCGACGAGATGATGCGGCACTTTTGCCAGCGTTCGGGGTTCGGGCTTGGCCGTCAGAAGATCGAGTCCGCGATAAATTTGAAACGCATCCGCGCTGATAATTTCCGCGCCGATTTCGCCCGCGACATCGGCAGCCAAATCAGATTTCCCGCTCGCAGTTGGGCCGACGATGAAGAAGGTGCGCGGCATCGAATCAAACTGTAGGGCGTTTCTGTGAAATGCCGCAAACGTAACTCCGCGTCTGGTAGAGACGCGCTATGATCATTTGTTCCCAAGAAATCGGGAGACGCCACGCTAGAAAGCGCGCGTCTCCCAGTAAGAACGATTGACTCCGTCAGCGTGGCTGATGCTCGCTGGATTTCGCGCCACTCACCACCAGTCTCCGCCCGAGGAATTCCTTGTCGTGCAATTCCTGCACGGCACGTTTGGCTTCCTCGATGGTCTGCATTTGTACAAAGGCAAAACCCTTGGAGCGCTGGTTGTGCCGGTAGCTTACAACCTCCGCATTTTGCACGTGCCCTACGCCGTTAAACAATTCAAAGAGATCGCTCTCAGTAGCGTCAAAAGAGAGGTTGCCGACATAGAGACGCGGCGATGTGACTTCAACAACCTCAGGTTTTCGCGGTGGGCGCGAAGGGTGCGTACCATTGCGTGCGGTCGCTGCTCTTTTCTTTGCGGCGCCACCGTTTCCAAAAAATTCGACCACCCGCTGCCAGAATGTCTTTTTCTGAGTTTTCGCTGCTCCTTGCTGACGCCGAAATCGTTCGTGATTTCCTTTGCGTCGGCCCCCACCGCGCGAGCGGCGTGAGCGTCTTCCGGATGAATAAGAGTTCATAATAATCTTCACGTTTGACCCAATTGTTAAATGGGCGGAGCGCCCCGGAAACATTCGGGACACCGTCCGCGGCGCGCGAATCACCGATGGTCCAATCAAACAAATTGCAAGCACTCTGCGACGCCGCTGAAAACTCCGCCTCGTCGAGCCGGAAATAGACTTTTCTCGAACCGCAAGCCGGCGCACTCAACCAACGACGCAGTAAGGATGCAAAGATTCGCATCATGGTTCCAAAAAACCTGAATCGTAGTAGAAACCGGACGCTCGGAAGATCGAAGAAGATTCCCGACATCTCGGTCGAGATTATGCCTCCTTCGGCCGCGATTGCAAGTGGCGCTTACGATCTGTGCGCTTGCTGCCGCCACCAGATGCGCGGTCATCCCGAGCGAAGCGAAGGATCGCTCAAAGGCTCCTGGAGCACGCTAATCTGGCTCGGGTGTAACAGACTTCGTAGGGGAGGTCCCTCGCCGTCTTCGCGGCTCGGAATGACAGATTAGCGCGTTATTTGGTCTCGCAGAGAATAGGCGCGTGATTTCAAATATTCCCGCGGGCGTTCGCCGCGAATCGGCCGCATAAAATATCGCAATTCGCGTCGGGTCAGTCTTGGCTCGTAGCCGAATTCCGGCATCAGATCGCGGCAATGCCATTCCACCCATCCGATTTCGTCCTCGGAAAGCTCGCGCTGCCAGCGTGTCACGGGTTCGGTGCTGATCTGCGAAAAGTGAATGCGCGCCGCTGAGTTGCCGCTCCAGAACTGGCCCACTTTTGTGGGCGTAAGAACTGTAGCCCGGTCGAAGTCGATCTCCAGGTAAGCGCAAACTTTTTCCATCATCTTGGCCGGTTCGCAGACCAAATCCTCATATTGCACCACAAAACCGGGAATCTCGCCGTCGGCCACGCGCCTGGCGAGCCTGGCGGCGACACACCAATGTGCGATCACATAGTAGGTTGAAAACCTTCCGGTCTTTCTCGTTTTTTCCAGCGCAATTTGCGCCGCCAGAATGGCCCTGGGATCGCGAATGGTAACGAGAATTTTCGCGTGGGGGAAACGAGCAAGAATCGCGGGAATGTGATTGCGATTAGCGGGTGTTTTTTCCACCCAGCGTCTGACTGTGTCCAGCGAACGCCCCAGCATGGCTGCGTAAGCCTTTACCATCAGTACGAGCAAATCTTCCTCTGCATTCACAGGATCGAACGCTGCGCGCTCAAACGTTTCCAGAAATTTCTCGCGTGGGAACGTAGTGTAATTTCGTTTACCCCACTTGCACGGCCCGCCGAACAGCACATTGGAAAGCGACTGTTTCGTCAGGTAATCAAACTGCGCCCGGCGGCCGCGGGGCGCGTACTTGGTAAGGACGGTCGGGAAATAGGCAGTTTCCTCCGGCAACACGAGGAGCTCAGGGTGATTATCGAGCAGCGCCACTAACAACGTGGTGCCGGACTTTGCCTGGCCGGCGACAAAACAGGCGCGCTCCTCGAATGGCAAAGTACACAGTGACATTATCAATGTGGGGCAACTTTGCAAGTTGCCTCCCCCGCCCGCCCCGGCGAGCGCCACCATAGCTGCAAGACCGACATGTTCATTTCACTTGGCCCAGAAACCAATCGATAAAACGCGGAAGTCCGTCGCTTAGTCGTGTAATCGGCTTGTAACCAAGCAACTTTCGCGCTTTCGAAATGTCCGCGCAAGTCAGCGGCATATCGCCGGGTTGCTCCGGCAGCCGGTTAACTTTTGCCTTTTTTCCGAGCGCCTTCTCGATCGCGGAAATCAAATCCTTGAGCTGAATGGTTTCGCTCTCCCCCAAATTAAAAATGTCGAACAGCGGCCCGTCATAGCCGAGCGCCGCTAGTGTTCCCTGAACAATGTCGTCGATGTAAGTGTAATCGCGGCGCGTCGTACCATCACCGAATTGATCGATCGGTTGTCCGGCGTAAATGCGGCGGGTGAATTTATGGATCGCAAGGTCCGGCCGTTGCCGCGGACCATAAACGGTGAAATAACGAAGCGATACCACGCGCAACTGATAAAGATGTGAGTAGGTCGAGCAAAGAAATTCGCCGGCGATTTTCGTCGCGCCGTAAGGACTGAGCGTCTGACTAAGATATTGACCTTCCGAGAAAGAGATCGTTTTCGACGCGCCGTAAACGGATGAACTGGAGGCGAAGATGAATCGTCCCACCTCGGTCACGCGCGCGGCCTCTAGCAGGTGCAATGTGCCAGTGACATTCGTGTCGTAATAAAGGCGTGGATGCTGAATCGAGGGGCGGACGCCAGCGCGCGCCGCGAGGTGAGCGATCGCGTCGAATTTTTCGCGGCGGAAAACATTTCGCACCGAAGCATCGTCGCGAAGATCGACATGGTGAATGACCACGTCTTTGCCAAAGCTGGCAATGTTTGCGTGCTTGATTTGCGGATCGTAAAAATCGTTGAAGTCATCCAGGATGGCCACTTCGCGCCCCGCCGCGAGCAATTTTTCGACCAGGTGCGAGCCGATGAAACCCGCGCCGCCAGTGACAAGAATTCTCATGCGCCCAGAAGTTCAACCACGAAGCACATGGAGTGCACGAAGAAAATAATCTTCGGAACGAATGGCGCGGTAGGGACGGCGTGCTTTGGCGTCCGGTCGGTGCAGCGCGCCGGACCTACCACGTCTAAAAATCGCGCCAGTGCGATAGCAGGTAAACCCAGTTTAGCACGAGCGCCGAGATGACCGCGATGCGCACAAATGTTTTCGCCGTTTCCGTGTAAAAACAGATCCGCAAACGCGGCCCGCGCGTTGCGAGCGTCGCAAACGCGTAGAGATCAAACGCTGTCAGGCCGCAGAGTGCTGTGAACACGAGTGGATTCCATTTCGATGCAGCCAGAAAGTGACCGTGAAAAAATTGAATCCCACACCGCGTCATACCGCACGTGGCGCATGGCAAACCAGTGATCTCGTGAAACATGCAGAGCGGCCATGGCAAACCAACTGTTAGCCAGGCTGCCGCCAGCCCCAGCGACACAAGGGAGGCGCTTAGCCAGATTAACTCGTGATCGATTTCACCTGGAGCAAGACACTGAACGCGAAGTCGCATTTTGCGGGGAAACCTAATGTTGTGCCGCACTCCATGCGCCGAACGCACCGAATATCAGCAGTAGAAATCCCCCGCAGCAAACAATCAAAGGCAAAAGCACGGCGATCACGACGCGGCCGGTATCGGTTTCATGAGCATGCGTTAGTCCAATGCAATAAAGGACAATTTTCCAAATTCCAACGATGAATCCGCCACAGAACGGGATGACAAGAAGCGGGCTGACCGATCCTTCCGCGAAGCAAACTACCCGAAACGTAGTCTCAAAGGACTGCTTCGCGCCGCCGACGATCATCAGGCAGACATGAAGAATTGCTGAGAGAACAAACATCCCGATCACCACAAAGAGCGGCGTCAAGACCAGAAGGAAAATCCAGCCGAGCCCAGCGAAAAGATGCGGAAGAGCGTCGTGCCTGTCCGCGAACGGTGTGAATGATCGAAGAACAAAATTGTAAGTGATCGCAAACACCGCGCCGAAAGTTCCGCCGATGATGGCGTAGAGAAGCGGCTCGCCTAGGCCGCCCTCGCGTTTCATCGCGGTGAACGCAGCGACCGGCCTGCTCAAGACCATTTGCAAAGTCTCGATAAACGCGTTCAACAATCCTTTGGTTTGCCGCTGGTCCCACGGCAATCCGCTCCGCGGCATGGGAGGCTGCGGCGTCGATGTTGCGCCCGGCTGCAAAGGCGGCGGAGCGGGTGTGGCTGCGGCAAACTCTGCAAATTGCGAGAGCGGTTGCCAACTCGGCATTCCTTCGCGCCAACCCAGATCGGTAGAGAGGAAACGGCCGGTTCGCAACCCATCGCGAACGTCTTCTTCAGAGAATGTGCCCAAACTCGTAGCACCCCGGTTAACATGGATCATTGCCATAATCCGGGCGTTTTAATGAGGCGCGCCGCTTAGCGCAAGCTAAATGCTCAGAGGAGTTAAAAGAGCTACAAGCTACAAGTCTTACCAAACGGGACGCATTTTAACTCTTTCAGCTTTATAACTTCTCCACCGAGTCCAGCGCCCGCCAAAAATACCACGCCGCCACCGAGCGGTACGGTCGCCATCTCTCTCCGAATTTCATAAGTTCTTTCGGCGTCGGCAATTTTCTCCGGCCAAAAGTTTTCGCGAAACCTTTGCGCACCCCGTAGTCGTGGACCGGCCACACGTCGGGCCGGCCAAGATCGAAAAGAAGAAGCATCTCCACAGTCCAGCGGCCGACGCCGCGCACCGTGATCAAGCGGGCGACAATTTCATCGTCGCTCATCCGACTAAGTGCGCGAGCAGAAGGCACCGTGCCGTCGATGGTTTTTGCAGCGAGATCCTTGAGCGCGGCAATCTTCGCACGTGAAAGACCAGCCGCTCGAAAGGTGTCGTCGGGCGTCGCGAGAATTTTCTGCGGATCGAGTCGTTTCCCTTTGGGATAAAGCGCTCGTACCCGGCTCCAAATGGCGGCGGCGGCTCTTCCGCTCAATTGTTGGTAGGCAATCGATTCAGCCAACGCATCGAATGGCCGGATGGAGACTAAAGGTGCAATATCATAGCGGCGCGACCGGGTGATGAGCGTGGCCATACGCGGATCACTCGCGCTGAGGTGTTGATGCGCGTGGTTGTGCTTCATAGATCTCAACTAAAATGACGAATGTCGAATGACGAAAGAATGCCGAATGACGAAGCGCGAATGGGCCTTCGCCGTTCCTATCTATGGAGTTGGTGACTGCTCGGGAGGAGATTCGTGCGGCACGTGACCGTGATGCCAGCGCCGATGTCGATCTTCGATTTGTTCCAGCTTGCGCCGCTGCTCGTCCGTCAGGATGCCAGCCATTTGCTGGTGCGTTTCTGCAATGATTTCATGGACGCGCCGGCCGGTGTCGCGCCGCACTTCGTGAAGCTGTGCAGCAGCTTTATCCAGCGTCGGCGAAATTTTGGCCACCTGCTCCGGCGTCAGACTCAGTTCTCTTTGCAATCGCTCCCGCATTCGCTCGCTGATCACCGCGGGACGAGGCGCCATGAAGAAAAAATGCCGCGCGTGCGCTGCCCCTACGAAAGCACCCGTCACACCGCCGGCGAGAAAAACCAGGAGGAAACCGGCGATCAATTTCCATTGCAGCGCGCGGTTCATCGCGAAAACTCAGTTTGAATCGCGAAATCGGCGATGGCGTATTCGTTTGTCAAAGACTCGCCGATTTCACGGCTTTGTCTGGTTTCCCGAACGGCCGCAATTGTTGATACGACAATGATGATCGCTGACACGAGGGCAACGCGTCGCAGCAAGAACGTCACGCCATTTGGCTTGGTCGCGCCTGCACTCCAGAGCGCGATGACTCGCGTATCGAATCCAAACGGCATCGAGACCACGTCTTCTTCGCGCGCTTCTGCGGCGGAGCGCAGCAGCCGATCGATTTTTTTCTTGTTCATCGTTTTTCCCTTGTCGAAATTTTCGCGAGCTGTTGTTTCATTTTCTGTCGGGCTCGAAACGCGCGCACTTTAACGAGTGCCGTGCTCCAGCCGGTGATTTTTCGAATTTCCTCGACCGAACGTCCCTGCAAGTATAGCAAATCGATCGCGAGCCGCTCGACTGGTTTCAGCGTGGCAAGCAGATGCTCGACCAATTGGCGTGACGCGAAACGCTGGTCCGGGGCGAGCTCGCTGGAGGAAGTGGCCAGGTTCTCGACCACTGCCCGCTCTTCTTCGCTCAAATCGGCATGCCGCAGCTCAGGCCGCACTTTCTCTGACTCGATTTGATTCAGGCAAGTGTTCACCGCGATCCGCGAGACCCAATGCTCCAACGGCACTTTGCCGGAGAATTGCGATAATTTTTGAAAAACTCTGATGAAAATCATTTGGCAAAGGTCCTCTTTGGGCGTTCTGCGCGGGCGATGCGCGCGCACCACTTTTGCGACCAACGGATAAAGACGACGCACCAGCGTGCGAGCCGCTTCATCATCATGCTGAAGCGCAGCCTGAACCAGCGCGCTTGCGTCAGAATCATCCATGTAATCGAGAGCGCATCCACACCATTACCATTGACCGGCAACGGCGCGTTGCGGTTACAACTTTGTATACAGATGTGCCTGTGCCAAGAGCATGTCGCTGGTTTCGTGCTTGACACAAGCGCGGCTACAGTGAACCGACGAAACAAAAAATTGTAACCGAGCCAGCAAGCATCCGGTCATTAGCTACAGAAGCGCAAAAAAAGTGCGCAGCAAAAACAACAAAGGAAAAAGTAAACTATGAAACGAAACCTGTTAACACTTGCGGCCGCCGGCGCGATCGCGCTCAGCGGCTTCGTGGTTGTGCAAGCGCAGCCCGGCCCGGGCGGCCATGGCCCCTGGCACGGCCACGCGTTTGGCTTCCAGCAGATCACCGAAAAGCTGAACCTCACGTCGGATCAACAGACCAAGGTCCAGCCAATCCTCGATACGGCCAAACCGCAGATCGCCGCCATTCATCAGGAGGCGATGCAGAAAATGAAAACGGTCATGGACAGCACGCTGTCACAGATCCGTCCGCTGCTCACGGCTGAACAGCAAAAGAAGCTCGATGACATCCAAAAGGCGCATCAAGACATGATGAACGCCCACAAGGAGCTTCACGACGCAATGCAGGAATAACTTCGATTGTTCGGAGCGATAGGGGAACGGCGGCGATCTGGAAGGATCGCCGCCGCATTCTTTGGGCACGAAATGCGTGATAGGTAACTTTCGCCGCATTGATTCGTCTGCTGAAGCCGTCTTAGTATGCGGCATGAAAGAATTGACTTTCCGAATTGGGCTTGTTGCGATTCTGATAATGGCTTCTGTCGCCGTCGGTGCGGCTGCCGATCGACAGGCTGATGAGGCTGCAATTCGCGATGTCGCGCAGACGCGACAACAACAGGCGTGGAACCAACACGATGCCAAGGCCTACGCAGCCTTGTTCGCCGAAGACGGCGATGTCGTTAATGTGATCGGCTGGTGGTGGAAGGGTCGTAAGGAGATTGAGAGTCAGCTCAGCGATGCTTTCGCGTTCGTCTTTCGAGAAAGCACGCTCACCATCACTCAGGTGGACATCCGCTTTCTGAGGCCGAAAATTGCCGTGGCACATACGCGATGGACAATGTCCGGCGCGAAGACACCGCCGACAATTCCGGAACCGCGTGAGGGCATACAAACCTTAGTGTTACAGAAACTGGGCGGGAACTGGATGATCGAGGCTTTCCAGAACACCAACCACGTGCCTGAAGTTCCATTTCCAAAGGGGCCGAGCGGGCAAAGCCCGGCTTCGCGGCCGCCGAGATGATGTAACGATCGGAAGATCGCCCGGCTTTGCCCGAGAAATTCCGAAACAGTGTGTGTGACTGGAAATTGGAATCGTCTGAGAAAGCTTGACGTTCCGCTCAGTCCTGTCTTTTTCTCAAGGAAAACAGAAAGACGACTACGCCGAGTCCCGCCAGAATCGCAGCGACCGTGAAACCCGCAGTCGAGATTTCGGCGCGGGAATGAAAATTCTCTTTGAGTCGAGCGGCCAACCCGATCAGGAAAGACAGAAATCCCAGGCAGACCAGAATCAAACCGATCGCTTTTTGATCATCCGAAGAAATCCTCATTAGGCGGTGAGCATTCAGATATAATCGGGAGACCAAAATTCAAGTGCGCTCTTTAAAGGGAGGGCGTTAATGTGGCTGTGTGCGCTGGGTTAACCCGCTAAGTTTTGGACTGCTTGCTCTGTTCACGGTCGATCTTTCGCTTAATGCCCAGATCGATCGCATTACGGGAAAGAATTTCGCGACGCGATCGGAAGTTTTGGCGCGACATGGAATGGTTTGCACCAGCGTGCCGGCAGCGACGCAGGTGGGCACCGATATTTTAAAGCGGGGTGGCAGCGCCGTGGATGCGGCGATCGGCGCGAACGCAACGCTCGGTTTGATGGAGCCGGTCTCCAACGGCATCGGTGGCGACTTGTTCGCAATCGTTTACAGCGCGAAAGAGAATAAGCTTTACGGGATAAACGGCAGCGGACGGTCACCGCTCGGCTTGAGCTATGACCAAATGAAGGCCGAGCTCGACAAACTGAATCGCGAAACGATTCCGCCCACTGGGATGTTACCCATCACCGTTCCGGGAACAGTGGATGCCTGGGCGAAGCTGCACAAGAAATTCGGAAAACTGAAATGGACCGATGATCTTGCGCCTGCGATTCGATATGCTGAAGAAGGTTTTCCAGTCACGGAATTGATCGCGTATTATTGGTCATTTGGGCCGCGCTTTTACAAGGGATTGCCCGGCGCATTTCTGGAGACGTACACACTCGACGGCAAAGGTCGCACACCGGCAAAAGGTGACATTTTCAAAAACCCGGCGCTAGCAAAGACGCTGCGATTGATTGCCGAAAAAGGGCAGGACGTTTTCTACAGAGGCGAGATCGCGGACAAGATCGATGCTTTTATGCGGGCCAACGGCGGTTTCCTGCGGAAAATTGATTTGGAGAAGCATGCGTCAACATGGGTTGAGCCGGTCTCAACGAATTATCGCGGCTACGATGTGTTCGAGCTTCCGCCGAATGGTCAGGGCATCGCCGCGCTGCAAATATTGAACATTCTCGAAGAATTCGACCTGCGCGTGATGGGACGCAATTCGCCGGAAACCCTGCACACGATGATCGAAGCGAAGAAAATCGCGTGGGCTGATCGGGCAAAATTTTATGCAGATCCTGCGTTCGCGAAAATTCCGCTCGCCGGTTTGCTTTCGAAAGAATATGCGGCTGAGCGCGGCAAATTGATCGACCCAAATCATGCCGCCAAAAAGGTGGAAGCTGGCAATCCGGCCGATGGAGCCCGCGCGCCCCCGCGGCGCTCTGCCGAGGTTTCGGCCCGAGGGCGGGCCGGCTCCAGTTTGCCCATTGATGACGGCGACACGATTTATATGTGCAGTGCCGATGACGAGGGAAACATGGTCTCGCTGATTCAAAGCAATTATCGCGGGATGGGCAGCGGGATCGTAGTACCAGGGCTTGGGTTCATGTTTCAGGATCGTGGTGAACTTTTTTCGATGGAGCCGACTCACGCGAATGTTTACGCGCCCGGGAAGCGCCCGTTTCACACCATTATTCCCGGATTCGTCATGAAAGACGGCAAGCCGTGGGAAGCGTTCGGCGTTATGGGCGGCGGCATGCAACCGCAGGGTCACGTGCAAGTGCTCACCAACCAGATCGATTTCGGTTTAAATGTGCAGGAAGCCGGCGACGCTTCGCGCTGGCAGCACGAAGGTGACAACGAACCGACCGGCGAGAAAATGGAGAACGGTGGCTATGTCGAGGTGGAGAGCGGCATTCCGTACGAAAACGTGCGCGAATTAAAGAAGCGCGGCCATGACGTCCGCTTCGACGTCGGCGGCTACGGCGGTTACCAGGCGGTCAAGGTTGAAATGCACGATGGCCAACGCGTTTACGTAGGCGCGAGCGAATCGCGCAAGGACGGCCAGGCGGCGGGCTATTGATTGAGCAGGCTGATAAGAGGTGTTTACCCCGTCAACAATGAAAGCAATGCGAAGACGCATCACACTCCAACTCCGAAAGCTTTCGCGAGTAAAAGCACTGCGTGCAAAATCCACGCAGATGCTATTCCGTTTTGTGGAAGCTTTGGGAGTGCACCCGTCCTCGCGTCGCTTTTGGTCGTCTATTCACATTTATTTATCGCGCCGTATTTAATTCTTCTGCGCTTTAAGCTCGGCGAGTCTTTCTTCAGCCCGGATAACATCGGATTTTTGTCCGCTGCCGAGCTTAAGGAGTTTTTGCTGGCGGCGTACGTTTGCTTCTGCGGCTTCGAGCTCGGCGCGCTCACGTTTCGCCGCCGCGATTTGCGCAGCTTCAGTTAATTGCGCCAGGGTTCCTTTCGCAGCGTCCAGGTCTGCCTTGGTACTTTCGCCAACTGTCAGCTTCGCTTGCTGGGCGGCGACTTCCTCTTTTGCGCGCGCAACTCGCGCGTTGGCGAGATCGGACTCGCACCGCACCACCTTCAACAAACGTTGTTCCACTTCCACTTTTGCGAGCACGCCGATTTTCCACAGGCGTTCCGCCCCAGCCGCGTTGCCCTTTGCGCGTCCCAACTGCTTTTCCAAACGCGCAACCTTTGCATCGGGCGTCCCTCCTGCGGGCAATGGCTCATCCGAGAGGTTTTGTTTCAATATCGGCGGCTCGATGTCGAATGCGTCGGGTTCTTCGGATTTGCTCTGCCGCGATTCATCCGCAGCCAGTGCAATCATCGCCGTGGTGAGAAGCGTGACCGGCCAGGCGACTGCGCGGATCATGCCGCGAGTTTATCACAAATTGTGCGCCCTTGCTGCATCAACTGGGTGGAACGCGTTGTCCTCAACGCGTTGGAAATGCGGCTTTGCCGCCTGATATTCGCGCCTCCGGCGATTGCTCTGCCATCGTCTTGAAGACAAGACGACCCACCAAATACTGAATTTTTCCTTTTCATCTGCTGGTTCCCTTCTATACAAGAGAGCCTCGGAGGAATTTATAAATCCGGTTAGTCGTCACGTCCTGCTCGGCATCGCGGTTTTGGTATTCATCATTCCACCGGTATCGGCTGATCTCTTCCCGGCATCCGGACCAGTTGTTTCGGGCAAAGTGGCGCGTCTTCGTTTCGGCCGTGCAGCCGCGCCGAAAAATGCGCCGCTTGCAGTGAAACGAGCAATCTGGGCAGCCTATCAACTTCGCTCCAGGCTGTATCGCTACGGCGGCGGCCACAAATCATTTGATGATCGCGGTTACGATTGTTCAGGCACGATTTCCTATGCGCTCGGTGCCGCCGGCGAGACTACGTCCCTCGCTTGCATTTTGGAGTGCGGCGGTGCTCCGCCGCTTATCATTAGCGCGGCAACACGGACCTAAGGCAATGGTGAAATCGTCGCTTCGAAGACGCAGTAATTGTTATCCGGCTTGGACATTGGCGCTTCGTAAATAATGTGCCACTCGTGGCAGGCATAAAGACTTTTCGTTTCACGCCGTCGGAGCTGCGGCGGTTACGCGCTTTGAAAACGCCAGCCGGCATACAGAGGTTTCTCGACGACCTGCCTTACAACTTGAGCTTCACCGCGCGAGCTCCGAAAAAAGTTCTGCACGATCGCACCGCGTCATGTCTCGAGGGCGGAATTTTCGCAGCCGCCGCGCTCCGAGTTCTCGGATTTCCACCGCTGATCTTCGATTTGGAAGCGGAACAGGACACCGATCACGTGGTCGCCATTTTCAAAGGGCGCGGGCATTGGGGCGCGGTGGCGAAATCCAATTTCACCGGCTGCCGATATCGCGAACCGGTTTATCGCAGCCTGCGCGAGCTGGCCATGAGTTATTTCAATGTTTACTTCAACCTGCGCGGTGAACGCACTCTCCGGCGGTATTCACGTCCGGTGAACCTCGCCCGGTTCGATCATCTCAACTGGATGACTACGGAGAAACCGATCTGGTTTATCGCCGAATATCTCTGCGACATCCCGCACATCTCATTGCTGACACCGGCAATGGAAAAGAACCTCACGCGCGTCGATCGCCGCACGGTGCGCGGCGAAATGGTCGGCCACAGAAAAAAATAATTCTCGCCGCGCCTGTGGTGGCAGGCTCGCCACGGGACGAGTCCGTCCGACTGGCGGACGTGTCGCCTGCAAAATCGCGCCCAAGATCTCTTGTGCAATTGGGGTTTGTGCCGATTGGAAGCCGCCGCTAAACGAGAAGCCATGGTCCGGTGGTGGCCAGACTCCATCCACGCGAGATAGCAGCAGGGATTAGTCTAAAGTGCACGGTGGACCGAGGAATTTCTCGATACTCCTGATTTTCGCGACGTCGCCCGCGCATGGTGAAACAAATATTGCTGCGCGTAACCACCGTGTTCGCCAAAGTATGTTTCGGAAAACCCACGCAGCCGCGACGCGCTCAATTTTCGAGCCCGCCGAAAATATTGCTGTTTCAAAACGCGCTCCATCCACACATCGATCGGGAATGCGCGGAGCCGCTCGTATGCAAAGAGCATCACGCAATTTGCAATCTTCGCTCCCACACCTGGCAGCTCGCACAGGTTCTTCCGAAGATCGCCATTGGGAAGCGCCGACCATCCCTCGAGATTACATTCGCCGGAGCTCACTAGCTGCGCTGTCGCGCGCAGGTTTTTGGCGCGATAACCGAGCGCGCATTCGCGTAGCTCAGTTTCAGAAGCTCGGGCAATGCGCTCCGCTGGCGGAAATGTGTGAATCACATGGTTATCGATCTTACGCGGGTCACCAAAGCGCTTCCGGAGCGCCGCCGAGATCTGGCGAATATGCGCCACCTGTTTCATGGATGAACAAATGAATGTGGCGAGACATTCCCATTTTGGCTGCCGAATGATCCGTAAGCCGCGACAAAAATCGCGCGCAGCGTTCATTACCGGATCGTCTGGAAACGAGGCGCAAATCTCCGCCAGCGGATGATCGAGAGCGAAATAATCCGTGACCAATTGCATCACTGGAGGGGCGAGCTCCTGCGAGCCCGCTCCGTTTGCATGTCGTGTGCCCGGCGTCGCAGGAGCTCCGCCCTCCAGCAGCGCTCGCAACATCTCGCCGCGCTGCTCGACGCAAAAGGCGCGGTCGCCGATTACCCCCACAAACCCGTTGTCGACCTTCTCCCAATGAAAGACTTGGCCGGAATCGAGCGTCATCGTCAGATCGAAATCTGGTGCGGGAAATTCTGTGAGCTTCATCAAAGATTTTACTGCCACAGATTAACACAGATGAAACACAGATGATGTGACTTGAAATTCTTTATCGGTGTAAATCTGTGTTCATCTGTGGCTAAGTAACGCCCGACATGGACGCAAAACTCGCCATCGATTGCGCGGTTTTGCTTCTCTATTTTGTGCTCATCATTTCCATCGGCCTGTACATGGGCCGGAAGCAGGAAGATCTCAAAGACTTCGCACTGGGCGGTCGCAGTATTCCGTGGTGGGCTGTGCTCGCTTCCATCATCGCCGCAGAAACAAGCGCCGGCACGTTTTTCGGGACGCCAGGTGAAGGATTCGCATTACGCAACTACACTTACTTGCAGCTGGCGCTCGGCACGATCCTGGCGCGGATCCTGGTCAGTTACATTTTCATCAAGCCCTATTACGATTACAAAGTTTACTCGATCTACGAATACCTCACTGCGCGTTTCGGCGTGCCGACGAAAAACGCCGCGTCTGCCGTCTTCATGGTTACTCGGCTGCTCGCGTCCGGCGCGCGGCTGTATGTAGCGGCCATCGCGCTTGCGCTCGCCTATGAAATGATTTCCGGCACGCGCCCGAACCAAACCGAGACGCTTTGGATTTATATTGGATCGACAATCGCCATTGTCATTCTCACGGCGATTTACACCACGTTGGGCGGCATTAAAGCCGTTATCTGGACCGACTTCATCCAGGCGTCGATCATGATCGGCAGCGCACTCGTCGCGCTCGGGCTGCTTTACTCCGCGATTCCTGGTGGCTGGAACGAAATCGTCCAACGCCACGGCGGCTTTGGCGTTTCGGATTTTTTTACTACCGGCCTCGACCCCGCAAAACATGGCTGGGAGAAAATCAAAGGAATGTTCGAGATCGAGTACACGATTTTTGCCGGCCTGATCGGATCGACATTCATCACCATGTCCACGCACGGCACCGACCAGGACATGGTGCAACGGATGTTGACCGCGCCCGATATTCGCCGCAGTCGGCGTTCCCTCATCATGTCGGGGCTGGCTGATATTCCGATTGTGCTCACGTTCCTGAGCATTGGGCTATTGCTGTGGGTGTACTATCAGACACATCCAGATCCAACGCTTCCGAAAACGCCTAACGAAACGTTTTGCCATTTCATTTTGTACCAAATGCCGGTCGGCCTGCGTGGGCTATTGATCGCCGGAATTTTTGCGACTGCCATGGGCTCGCTTAGCACCGCGATTAACGCGCTGGCCACCAGCTTTACCCGCGATTGGTACGAGCCATACCTCATCCCGGGATCGACCGCAGAACAAAGTCTGCGCGCCGTCAGGTGGGCCACCGTTGGGTTCTCGATCCTGATGATCGTTGTTGCATCCACAACTTCGTATCTCGTCATCGTCCACCCCAACGTGCGGATCATACCGATCGTGCTGGGGATTTTTGGTTACACGTATGGCTCGCTGCTTGGTGTTTTTCTCTGCGGAATTTTCACCAAGCGCCGCGGCAACAACCTCGGCAACATCATTGCTATGATCATCGGCTTCATCGTTGTCGCGATCCTGAGTGGTCTGCCCAACAACATCGCCGGACTTTTCGGGGGCAAGCTCTACACGCAGCCGACGTGGCTGCCTGTGATCGAATTTCCCTGGTGGATTTGCTTCGGCACCATCGTCACTTTTTCGTTGGCGATTTTGTTCAAGACCGGCCGCGAGCATCGCCCACGAGCGGCCTGACACTATTTTGAAATAGAAATTGACCCGCCCGGCGTCGCTGGGATTCTTTCCACGCAATCCTCACCCACTAAATCCCATGCCTCACGTCGTGACCGATAAATGCAACGGATGCAAGTTCACCGACTGCGTGGAGGTATGCCCGGTCGCCTGCTTCTACGAAATGGACAACCAGGTGGTCATTCACCCAGAGGACTGCATTGATTGCATGGCATGTGTGGAAGTGTGCCCCGTGCACGCCATTTACGCAGACGCAGACCTTCCGCCAGAATTCACGAAAGACATCGAGTTCAACGCGAATCAGGCCCACCAGATCAAGGACTCGGGAGCGGAGGCGATTACCACCCGCAAGGATCCTCTGCCCGGGGCGATGGAGCGAAAAAAAGCTCTCGGTTATTGAGTGACCAGCCCGGGCGCTCGAGCTTTTGAGCCGGGCAATAGTCGGTTCCGCCCCCATTCGTCGGCAGCCAGCTTGATCTCAACCGGGGGCTACGATGTAATTCTCGATCTGCTATGCCAGCTCCCCCTGTGATCGCTGACCTTGTGGAGCGCTTTGAACAACAAGGCGACGCCTATAAATCAGGCCAATACAACGAGGCCCAGCTTCGCAAAGAGTTTGTCGATCCGATGTTCAAAGCGCTCGGCTGGGACATGGAAAACATCAGCGGTTACGCCGAGGCCTACAAAGACGTCATCCACGAAGACGCAATCAAGATTGGCGGCGCAACTAAAGCGCCGGATTACTGCTTTCGCATCGGTGGAACGCGCAAGTTTTTCCTCGAAGCGAAGAAGCCGTCTGTCGATATCAAGACCGACGCGCATCCGGCGTATCAACTGCGACGTTACGCGTGGTCAGCCAAATTGCCGCTCAGTATCCTCACCGATTTCGAAGAATTCGCGGTTTATGATTGCCGTGTCGAACCACGCTTAAGCGACAAAGCTTCAGTCGCGCGTATCCTCTATCTAAATTTTCGCGAATACGTTTCGCAATGGGACGACATCGCGAAAATCTTTGAACGCGAAGCGATCCTCAAGGGTTCCTTCGACAAGTTCGCCGAATCGGCAAAGGCGAAGCGCGGAACTGCCGAAGTTGATGATGCATTCCTGAGCGAGATTGAGAATTGGCGCTCCGACCTCGCGCGCAATCTAGCGCTGCGCAATCCGAAGCTCTCGCAGCGCGATCTCAACTTTTCCGTCCAGCGCACCATCGACCGCATCGTTTTCCTGCGCATCTGCGAAGATCGGCGCATCGAAGTATATGGGCGGTTGCAAGCGCTGTTGAATGGCGAACACACTTATCGCAGACTGTACCAGCTTTTTCGCGAAGCGGACGAGCGCTATAACTCCGGTCTGTTTTATTTTCGAAAAGAAAGAGACCGCGTCGAGCCACCGGATGAGCTCACGCCCGAACTCGAAGTCGACGATGCGGTACTCAAGCGAATCATCCGACGTCTGTACTATCCCGATAGCCCGTACGAATTTTCCGTTCTGCCAGCCGATATTCTCGGTCAGGTTTACGAACAGTTTCTCGGCAAAGTCATTCGTCTTACCGAAGGGCATCAGGCGAGAGTCGAAGACAAACCCGAAGTCAAGAAAGCGGGCGGCGTTTATTACACGCCCACCTACATCGTCGATTACGTCGTCAAGAACACAGTCGGCAAATTGCTCGAAAACAAAACGCCGAAACAAGCGGCAAAATTTCGCATTGTTGATCCTGCGTGCGGTTCTGGCTCGTTTCTCATTGGCGCGTATCAATACCTGCTTGCCTGGCACCGCGATTGGTACGTCGATCACGATCCGAAGAAGTGGACGACTGGTCGCAATCCAGCGTTGTATCGAGGGATAGGCGGCGAATGGAAGCTCACCACTGCCGAGCGCAAACGCATTCTCCTGCAAAACATTTACGGCGTGGACATCGACGCGCAGGCAGTCGAGACGACCAAGCTCTCATTGTTGTTGAAAGTGCTCGAGGGCGA
>QHPD01000144.1 GCA_003218975.1 Verrucomicrobiota bacterium | reverse complement strand
CCGCATCTACAACGAGTTTCGGGGCATGACCGAGGATCGCCGGGCCCCAACTGCCGATGTAGTCGATATATTCGTTCCCATCGACATCCCAAATCTTGGCGCCACGCGCACATTCGACGAAAAAAGGTTCAGCTCCAACGTGTCGAAATGCGCGCACGGGCGAGTTAACGCCCGCGGGAATATACTTCTGCGCAGCGTGAAATAATTCGGCCGAGCGAGAACTCACGCGATGAAGATAATCGCTAAATCCGTAAATCGCTAAATCGTTAAACTCACTTCGAACTACGACCGCGCGTTGACACTCACGCTGCAAACCGGGATAGTTTGCATCTTCTCAAAGCGGCGGGGTAGCCAAGTGGTAAGGTCGCGGTCTGCAAAACCGCTATTCGCGGGTTCGATTCCCGCCCCCGCCTGTCTTCATAGGTAAAAAGTAAGAAAATGGGGCGAAAAAGTGCCATAGTGAGAACGGAAGTGAGAGCAAATCCAGCGATTTCCGCCCTTGTTTAGGGTTGTCCGCTGATGTCGCGAAGGAAGGATTTTTACGAGATTCGGCCACGACGTGATAGACGCGGCGTCAATCTGATTTCCGACGCGCTGCCATTCGGTCGGCTGTGGTACGACGAACCGGATGCGGTGAGCAATGCAATCGGCTACGCCAGATTCTACAGCCGCTCACATAATGCTGTGATTCGCGTTTACGATGAAACGGGCAACGTGATCCAGACGCACAAGCACACGGGCAATTTAAAAGAATGGTAAGCGATCATGTTTGGCATTTCGAGCAAAACAAAAAGCCGCCACGCCGGTGAAAGTGTGGCGGCCTTTGCTGTAGCCGCCTCGCTGTGTCGAGGCGCTTTTTGAAGGACACTGCGACATAGCGCCGTGGCTACAACATCGCTGTGTTTACGGCATGTTCGTGACTACTTTCGGAGTCGGCTTGCTCATCTCAACCTGCGCACTCACTTTCTGGACTTGCGCGGCCTGCTCTTTCACTGTCGCAGTGAGGCTTCCGATTTCCTTCTTCAACTCAGTGATCGTCGCTCCCTGCTCGTCAACTTTTTTGTGCTCTTTCAGAAACTCATTGAGTAACATGGCGTTGATGGAGTCGTAGCGCACTACATTCGGTCTGCCTTCTTGATCGCACACAACGAGGTCGGGCTTAACCTTCTCGACCTCCTCGGCTACAAGCCCAAAACGCTGGGCAGGATCCGGATCAATGTCATGCTTATAGCGAAACGTGACTGGCTTGAGCGCGAAAAGAGCTTCGCTGGCGTCTTCCATTGGCTTGATCTCCGTCTTGAAACGCTGCGAGGAGCCCGGATTATGGCCATCGCTCGGAAGAAGCATTTTTTTAACGTAGTCGTCGCGCATTTGGTCAATTTGTGCCTGCGTCATTGTCTTAACGTATTGGTGGCGCATTGGGTCAATTTGTGCCTGCGTCCCCTGGTTCGGCGGAAGCGATCCGATTGCTGCTCGCCTAGCATTCCAATACTCGGCTCGATTGTTGTTAGCGCAGGCGCTGAAGAACAGCGATGTAATTATGGTAATCAGGGTCAGTTTGGTTTTCATTTTGTTTTCTTTCGTTGTCGGAGCCTCCAGTTGGATCTGGAAATCGTGTAAAGCGGTGTTCCAAAGAAGGTGCTTTTCGATTAATCTTATTGATTGAATTGCCGTAGAAATTCGATTGTGAGAGGTTGCCTTCATTGTCGATGGCGTTGTCGGATGCGCCATAAAGCCCCGACGCAAATACCTGACGCTCGCCCTCCGGCGTGATCTTCCAGACCAAATCGCCAAAGCCGGCGACATAGATATTGTCTAGAAGATCGATCGTTACACCCCCGACCTGATGGCCCTCAATAATGCCAGTAAGTGAACGGATTTCCGTCTCCGCGCGCACAGAAACAGGCGCAAAGAGCAGCGCCAACACGAACAGTAATGCGAGCAATGCGCGACTGCGTCTAAAATAAAGAAATGCGTCCATCCAATCGCTATTACATTAGGTTACGACTTTTGTCAACCGATGAAAACTGTTTTAGAGGTTAGAACTGAGTCGCACCACTTTCGCAACCGCGACATCATCGGCGGCGATCCAGCACTCGATTTCGTCAATACCGTCACCGGCCGCGATCAGTCGCCTCGCGACTGGCTAGACAGCTACCCACGTTTGCTTGAATGGGCGGCATTCGTGCATCTCTTGCCAAAAAGGGTGCTGCGCGCACTGGCTAAGAAGGCGCACAAGGAGCCCGCGGCAGCTGCAATCGCGCTGGCGCGCGCAAAGGTTTTGCGCGAAGCCCTGTTTGAGTTGGTCACCCGGATCGTTTCAAGGCGCGCGCCGACGAAAAGCGCCCTGGCACTTCTTCGCGAGCATTGGATCACTGGCATAAAAGCCCATGAGCTGCGCTTCGGCGGTGGGCGTGTGCTCATCGACCTCCGCAACGATCCAATCGACTTCGACCTGATCGCATCGACGGTCGCCTATCGGATGGTCCAACACGTCTTGCCGTTACCAATGAATCGACTACGCATTTGTCAAGGGCCGAACTGTTCGTGGGTCTTCATTGACAGCTCGAAAGCCGGCCGTCGGCGTTGGTGCGACATGGCAGTTTGCGGGAACGCCGCAAAGTTTCGCCGCTTCCACGCACGTTCGCGACAGCGGCCAAGCGCTCACGACCATAAATCCCTCAACGCTGGATAGCGAGCGTTCGCCCAATGGCCCCCTTAGTAACCAGGGGTGGGGGTCTCGTTTTCAGACGCGCATTCACCGCTAGTGCGCCTGCTGCCCTGCGGCCCTGAATTCTTGCGGAATGGAAGAAAGCTGTTGACTCGATGTTCTGAAAAAGCTTGGCGAGTAGTTAAACGTCTGGGTAAATAGGCCGACGAAAGTTTAACTCAACCGAAAGGATAAACATGCTCTGGACTATAATTGTCATCCTAGTTGTGCTCTGGCTTCTTGGCTTCATCGGCCACGTTGGCGGTAGTCTGATCCATCTCCTGCTCGTGGTCGCGGTCATCGTCCTGATTATTAACCTGATTCAAGGCAGACGAGGGCTCTAAGCCCCTTTTCTTTCGATTTGTGCGCTACGGCCCTGAATCAGAGGCTGATGATGATCACCCACGGGATCCAAACGATCTCTAGCAGGATCCTCACATACGACGGCGAGAACGGAATCCACGGTAGCATCCACAGCGCCCGGTCGATTGCGCATAGCAGCGCGAACACGGCTAGCACGATCGTGACCATGCCGAGCGTCGGTCGGCCGCGTGGTCGCAGTGCTACGCCGCTCGCGAGCCACCAACCGCCGAGCAGGACGAACCCGATACCGCACCACGGCGTCGCCTCGTAGATGGCCCCGATGACGCCCACTACGGCACCGGCGACTCCCAAGAGAGCACCGACAACCGAGAGATTTGATGGCGGCGACAGACAACGCCACAGCAGCACCGCAACGACAAGTACGGTCAGCACGCCTTCACCCGTCGAGATTTGCACGTCAAGCCGACTGAAACCCTTCGCGCCGAACCACTGACAATTGCACGGCACCGTCTGGCTGACCAAGTCGTACCTCGCACAGTTCAACAAGCTGATGAGCTTCATCGGCTCGTTGACGTACCGCGCCGTACCGGGCCCGATGACCGACCACCCGGAGCCGCACGTCGGCAGCGCGAGCGGTTCCGTGCCGGACGGGCGGGATGATTGCCAGCAGTTATCGATGCCCTGGCCATCCCACCAGAAGTCTATCCCATTGGGCGACTTCATGCCGTCCTTCGCCACCCCCATCGAGTTACCGAGGTAGCGGTTGTGGTGCGATGTGTCGAACTGCGCCGCCCATGTCTTCGCATTACGGACCAAGCCGGGCGCCCACGTAAGAATGAAACCCGCGTAGTGGTTGCCATACACCCAGTTGTGCTGCCAGATGTTCCAATCACCACCGGCGTTGATGACACCCGTGCCGGTCGGGATGCCGACGCAGGGGCAGACAACGCCGTTCTCGTAGCCGCGGTCAATCTGGGGCTTGTTGCATGTGCCATCGCGGACATATGCGTAATAGTCAGCATTGTTGTCGGCGATCACATTGCGCTCGAACTTCGCGTGATTCTGTGGGAGCCCCGGGTGCTCCGGGAACAAGCTGTCCGTCGACACGCCTGTTGCGTTACGCATAAACACGTTGTCGTGCGCCCACACGGAGTCGCCAGCCGTGCCGGAGTAGCCAAGCGCGTTGTCGTGCGAGTAGCAGTTCTCGATCTCGATCGCGTAGCGTGACACCGTGAACTTCTCGTTTGCGTTGATGTTGTGCGCCGCACCCGGGTAGATACCGGAGTCACCGTTGCCGCAGGCCTCGCAGTTCTTGTACAGACCATGGTCGTCGGCGAAGGTCAGAAATCCGTACTCGTCGTTCCATCGACCGAGGCAACTGTCGAGAACGAATCCATCGGTTTCCATGATGTAGAACGCGTTGAACGTCGTCCGCTCCGCCGCGATGTTCTTAATATAGATGCCGTTCGACCGGTCCGCGCGCAGAGCGTTGAGCCTTTGGAACTGGGCATCGAAGATGACATCGGTCGGCTTCGCGCCCGTACCCTCGATCTGCAGATCGGTCTTCGAAAAAATCGCCACTAGGTTTTGGTTGTTCGGGCACTGGTTCTGCTGATCCCAGGAGAGGATCTGGTATTCAAGCTTCGCTTTGGGGGCTGGAAGACTCGCGCAGGCGCCCAAAGGGCCAGGGAGGCTGGGCAGCTCTTGATAGAGACCCGGCAGCACCTTGATTGTGACGCCCGGTGTCTGCACGGCGTTGACGGCCGCTTGCAGGTCGCGGAATCCCTGCACTTGGCACTGCCCGAAGAGCGCCTCGTTCTCCGCTTTCAACGCTGGATCAAACGACGCGATGCGCGCGGCGAAGTCGGCCGCATCGGTTTTGCAGACAAGCAGGGTGGGCCCAGTCGTGCGGTAAGTCGGCACGTGGCCACTTCCGTCGGGCATGATCGGCGGGCGCTCCTCATGAGCGTTCGCCATGCCACGCATTAGCACTAGCAGGACACTCAAGTAAATCCCTGCACGATTACGTGATGATTTTTTTCGCAAATGGTCAGTGAACTCCGTTGCGACGCGATAGACCTTCCGTTGTTTCAACTCACGGAAGAACGAGTTCGTCTTGCCCGCGGTCGCCTACGTAGTGTCGGCTATTCAAGGCATTGCGTCGAGCTTGTAATCGGCTACACGGAGTTTTACAGCCGCTCACATGATGCTGTGATTCGCGTTTACGGTGCGGTGGGTAACGTGAACGAAACACACGAACACGCGGGCGAGTTCAAAGAGCCGTCCGGCGCTTGAAATCTACAAAAAACACTCGTTTTCGCGCAAAGACGCCGCGTAAACTCCCGGTTCTATGAAAACAAATGTCGTTTATGCTCTGAAAAGGAATGCACGTGCAGGTGAAAAGTGGTAGCTGAAGCCGACGACTAAAAACAACACAGGAGACCAAGAAATGACTTCAACGAAAGACGTTCTAGACCGCCACTTAAAGTGTTTTGGGCGATCTCGAGGGCATCCTATCTGATTATGCGCCGGGTGCTGTCCTGTTCACAGCGGACGGACCGCTCAGGGGAGACGATGCGATCAGGCAGTTTTTCCAGGCGATGGTGGCGGAGTTCGGAAAACCTGGCGCTACGTTCAGCATGAAGCAGCAGTTCGTCGAAGGCGATTACGCTTACATTCGATGGACCGCAGAGACTGCCGACAACGTGTACGAGGTGGGCACGGACACGTTTGTCGTGCGGGACGGCAAGATCATGGCCCAGTCATTCACGGGCAAGATTACGCGCAAGGTCTGAAGACATGCCGTGATTCAAGTTCCACAAACACGGTCAACTGTTCATCCGCCCGCACAACGAAACGCTTTCGGTCACCGCGATGCGCATCGGCAGGTTTCGCAGACAGGTTCAAGAAATAACTTCGCATATTGCTACAATTCTACTTAGCCTTTGCTACGATGACGCGGACCTCTCGGAGCGTTGCGATTTGCGTTCTTCTGCTCTGCGGCATCGCGCACGATCTTCATGCGCAGGCAGCAGTTCACAGGTTTGGATCACCACTGCAACGGCGTTTTCCACCGACAATAATGACATCTCCACAGAGCCCCACTCAGGCGAAGGAGGTGAGCACGGCGGATATTTCCAGCGGGATTAAGAAACACATCGACGACGAACGCAAGAAATCCAACGACAAGAAGTTCCATGTCAACTATCGAGGCAAAGATCTCGGGCTCGATTTGGTTAAGGTCCACGGCGATCGGCTTTCCACTCTCGGAGGCGGCAAATATTTTGCCTGCGTCGATATGAAAGCTACCGACGGGACGATCTATGACATTGATTTCTTCATGGCCGGACAGCCGGGAAGCATGAAGGTCACAGAAACTTCTGTTCACAAAGTAAACGCGAGGCCGCTTTACAACTGGAAAGAAGAAGGCGGCGTATGGAAAAGAGTGCGGGTCTCATAAACGCGAGGAAAGAACCATATAGCAATGCATGCTTACGAAATCGGCCTCGTTAAGATCGTCGCGCCGTTGATCTAATCTCTGACGTGCTATGAGCGTGAATAATTAGCGCACGAGCTGCCACGACCCATCATTTGGAGGCCACGACTGAAGGGATCGGCCAGTTAGGCACGGGTCTGGAAATTCGCTTCACACCGCACATTGGCTGGATCACTGATTTCAGTTGGAACGTTGTTAATGGTCGGGACAACAACTTCGGAATGGTACGCACGGGAATTAATTTCGGCTTCTAGGCCGCTCCCATGATGCTGTGATTCGCGTTTACGATGAAGCTGGCAACGTGATCGAAACGCACGAGCACAAGGGCGAGTTCAAGCTGTGGTAAGCACCTCTACGCAAACAAAAAGCCGCCGCGCACTGAGGCGTGACGGCTGATCGCAAAAAGTAAGGCTGCTTGGTTGGCCCCGACAGCTTTACTGACTATTCAAAACGGTTTGCGGTGCAGGTTTACCGAGTTCCACTTTATCATTCACCTTTTGAATGAGCACCCTTTGTTCTTTCAGTTCCGCTTTAAGGGCATCGATTTCTTTCTCTTGTTGCTGAACCATGCGGTGCTCTTTGAGAAACTCGTTGAGTAACATCGCGTTCACCGCTTCGTAGCGCACGGTATAGACTTTGCCCTTGGCGTCCCGGGCTACCAGATCGGGGTCTACCTTTTCCACTTCTTCGGCTACGAGGCCAAACTGTGGAATGCCGTCGGGATCGAGTTCCTTCTTGTAGTGGAAAGTAACCGGTTTTAGCGCCAGAATCGCCTCGCTTGCCTTGTCCATTGGCTTGATCGCGTCCTTGAAACGCTCCGAGGAGGTCGCCAACACACCAAGTTGACCGGTCGGGGTTACACCAACTTGTGAGCCCGTAACAACTGTCCCAAAGATGCCAGCGAGGAAGGTTTTTGTTTGAAATCCTGCCGTACCGATGCGGATGGTGTTGGAGTCTCCAGCAACGCCTTTGTTGGCGATATCAATATTGTCGTTGCCCGTTGTGAGATTAATGCCGGCCTCGCTACCTAATGCGTTGTTGCCGTGGCCGGTGGCGTTGAGACCGAGTGCAGCAAAGCCGCAAGCCGTATTGCCGAAGCCGATGGTATTGCCGTCAAGCGCTTGAAAACCGGTGGCCGTGTTGCCGATGCCGGTGGTGTTGTGATTGAGGGCTCGATAGCCGGTGGCGACGTTGAAGTTGGCGTTGTTGTTCTCAAGCGCTCCCTGTCCAACGGCCGTGTTCTTGATGGCCGTGGTGTCGAAGGCAAGGGCGTTAACCCCTACCGCCGTGTTCTGGACGCCAGTGGTGAGGAACTTAAGCGCTTGACCACCCACGGCCGTGTTGTAACTGCCAGTGGTGTCCGCCTTGAGCGCACTAAAGCCGAAAGCGGAGTTGTATATGCCAGAGGTAACGCTTGTTAGCGCGTTTAGCCCGTCAGCTGTGTTGAAGCCCAGTACAGCCATATCCGGCGTCGGCGTCTGTCCTTGCGCTGTCGGTGAGGGTGCAAAGCAGACGAGCATCAGCGGGATGAAAAGCGGCGCTGTTGTTTTGAATTTAATTAAGGATCTCATATGATTCAGTAACCTTTCTTTGTTGGCAGAGTTGCGAGAAATTTCGCTATCTCGTCGATGCAAAAAGCCCCAACGCCGAATCGCCGATTGAAATTCCACAAACGCAGTCAACTTTTCATCCGCACGCACAACGAAACGCTTTCCGTCGCGGTGTGCGTCAGGCAATCCATATTGTTCGGGCCGCGAGAATCAACGGTCGAGACGTAACGCAAGCTCCAACCGCGTTTTTCAGCACGTGCAATGCAGGATGGCGTACGCTTGGCCTTTCTTCACTTCCTCTAGCAACTGACAGACTTCCAACGTGGGCGCCGCAATGACCTCGATACCGCGCCGTTTCGCCTCCGCTAGGACTTCGTCCGTTACCGGAAGCGCGCCATGGGCGCCGGTTCCGACAAGGAGCCGCTTGCCTCCCCAGGGAATTTCTTCCTCGGCCGAAAGCGGCGTGTGGCCGAACTTTTCGCGGAATTCCTTGGAAGGTCCTTTCTTTCGCTTCCGCACTTTGCCACCGTCGATCACCACATCATGCGTGTAGCGCTTTCCCTCGACCTCGATCTCACCAAATTTGACCAGTCGTGCTTTCATATCTCAATGTTTCCCTGCCTCAAGCTCCAAGGCAAGAGACGGGTTCTAAGAGCATGCAGCCCCGCAATCGAGACATCAAGCTGGAGAAGACCAAATGGAAGCACCGAAAACATCACACAAGTCGTGAAGGAAAAATACGGAGCGGCGGCACTGCTCGTTCAGCAGGCTCGGGGCAACGCCTGCGGTGGCTCGACGCCCTCGTCGACGGCCTGCTGCGATCCGATCACGAACAACCTGTACGACACCTCTGAGACCGAGCTGCT
>QHPD01000143.1 GCA_003218975.1 Verrucomicrobiota bacterium | reverse complement strand
GCACCGGCGAATATCTTTCGCGCCTGCATTACCTGGAAGACTGGCTTTACGATAATGATCGCCGAGGACTCGTAGAAGATATGACCCGCGATCTGGGTGGTCGCAGCGTTCCACACTCTGCGCGGGAGATGAGCGTGGGCTGGCGACATTATCGTTATCTTGCCGCAAACCGTTCGCTGCTTGGACCACTTGCCCGCATGGAAGCAAATGTTTCGTCACGCCCGCTCTATGAAATTCCAAAAAGCCGAGTGGCTGGAATTGAATCGAAATTACGCAGCGGCGACATCATCGGAATTATCTCGCGAGATCGAAGTGGACTTTATTCCACGGCACATGTCGGCCTCGCGTTGCGCACGAATGACGGCGTTCTGCACTTCATGCACGCGTCCTCTCCCACTAATTACGGCCGTGTCACTGTGGATTCGGAGCTTTCGAAATATCTCTATCGCTATCGCTCGGACAGCGGGATGCTGGTCGCGCGGCCATTGCGCTAGTCATTTTCATTTTTGCGAAATTCGGCGAGCAACTTCTCCAAGTCCTCAAGGGCTTCTTCGGCATCGACGCCATGCGCTTCCAGAATCGCGCTGGCTCCGCAATCGAGGTTCGCGCGAAGAGTATCAATGAGACTGGCGGCAGAATATCGCTTCCCTTCTTTCACGAGCCAGATTTCCGATCGAAAACTTCTAGCGCGTTTGACGAACTGCGCGGCTGGCCGGGCATGCAAGCCGAGTTTGTTGGTAATGTGCACCTCCCGCTGCGCGGACACGTGCTGTCGCTTTTCGCGAAATGTCATGCCTGGCTCGTGCCCCAGCGCCGATGCAGAAACTTTTCAATCGGCGAAAAGAAAATTTTGTCGGCCAGCAGACCGATGACGACGATCACGAGCATGATGGCAATGACCTGATCCATGGCGCTTAACTCACGCCCGTAATGCAGAAGTTGGCCGAGGCCAAATCCGGTCAGAATCGTCACAAAAATTTCCGCTGCCATGAGCGAGCGCCAGGCAAACGCCCAACCTTGCTTCATCCCGCTTACGATAAATGGAAGCGCTGCGGGCAGGATGACTTTGAACCACATGTGCAACCGTTTAGAGCCCATCGTCAACGCGGCGCGGCGGTAAATTGGCGGAACATTGCGCACGCCGGTCTCGGTGGCGATAACCACCGACCAGAGTGTCCCCATGACCACCACAAAAAGCATCGCGGCCTCTGTTTGTCCAAACCATAAGAGCGCCAGCGGCACCCAACAGACACTGGGCAACGTCTGCAAACCAAGTGCCATGGTTCCTATCGTGTCGCGAAATAATTTCCAGCGCGCTGTCAGCAGTCCCAGTGGAAGCCCGACGACAAGGCCAATGAAGTAACCTGCGAGCAAGCGGCGCATCGTGATCACGGTCGCCTTCGCCAAAGTTCCATCTACTGCAGCGCCTTTTAAGTAGGTCGCCACCTGCCATGGCGAGGGCAACAGGACGGGCGACCAGATTTTGGTGCGAAACGCCACGTCCCAAATCAAAAGGAGCACAACGAAAAAAGCAGCAGCCAAAAGAAATCGTTTCATCCTGTGACTGCGGCCTCCGCCTGACCGAAACTCTTCAGAGCTTTCGTAATTCGTGTAGCATGAGCGGCAAGATCGACACTGTTAATGTCGCGCGGTCGCGGCAGCTTCACCGCAAATTCTTCCTTAATGCGACCGGGATGTGGTGAAAAGACAAGGACGCGGTCGCCCAGACATGCTGCTTCGCGAACATTGTGGGTGACAAAAACAATGGTCTTGCGGCGCGCTTTCCAGATTTCCTGAATATCGCCATATAGTTGCTCGCGCGTGAGCGCATCAAGAGCGGCGAATGGCTCGTCCATCAGAAGCATTCGTGGGTTCGGAGCGAGCGCTCGAGCAAGCGAAACCCGCTGCTTCATCCCGCCAGAAAGCTCATGAATATTGGCGTGCTCGAACCGGCTGAGACCGACCAGCTCAAGATAATACGTGGCGACGTCACGCCGATCTTTCTTTGTCAGATTTGGCTTCAGCTTGAGCCCAAAGAGCACATTTCCGAAGACGTCCAGCCATGGAAAAAGAGCCGGTTCCTGAAACATAACGAGCCGCTCGCGGCCAGGTCCTGTCACGGGTTTGCCGTCGGCCAGCACCGTACCGCTATCCGGTTTCTCCAAACCGGCGATGATATTGAGCAAAGTCGTTTTGCCACAGCCGCTCGCGCCGACAAGACAAACGAATTCGCCTTCGGCGACGTTCAGGCTCACCCGGTCAAGTGCCAGGACAGTGCCCGAGGCGCTTCGAAAACTTTTCGAGACGCCCTCGATCGCGAGCTTCGAGGGCGCAATGACCTCGAGCTCCTCGGTCACTGAAGAATGGTGGCGGGCGGCCTGGCGCATTATGGGTTCTCAATCAGCTTGGAGGTATCCGTCGAGCCCTTTAAAAAACCCGCGTCTTTCCCGTCTCGGACTGATTTCGCAATCAAGTCGCGCGATATTTCACTTGTAAATTGAATCCGGTTCCATGCCTGGGCGACCGGATCCGGCGCAAAGTCGGCTCGCGTTTCGGCCTTCAACTCCTCGATCAATAACTTCTGCGCTTCCCCCTCATTCTCTTGGATCCATTTCGTCAGCTCCACATTTGCGGCCGCGATTTTCTTCGCTAAGTCGCGTCGATCACGCAAGAATTTCACACTGGAAACAAGCCAAGTGGTAATCGTGTCCTTGTCTTCGAGAAAGACGCGCGCTTTCGCGTCGCGTTCGAGCCGCGTCACCCACGGCTCGACGGTCCAGACGGCATCAACAGACCCTTTTTGAAACAGCGCGAGCTGATCTGGATTCGCTGTCGGGATCACCGTCACGTCGCCGCCGGTTAGCGTGACGTTGAATCCGTGCGCCTTCAACCATGCACGACAGGAAATGTCTTGCGTGTTACCGAGTTGCGGCGTGGCAATTTTTTTTCCGCGAAAATCGGCTGGCGTCTTGATAGGCGAATCTGCCTTTACTACCAAGGCGGCGCCGGCATTGGCTGCGCCGGAAATGACACGGATCTCCTCCCCGTTCGATTTGAAATACGCGTTAAGCGCGGGACTCGGACCGACGTAAGTGATGTCGAGCGATCCGGCGAAGATCGCCTCCATTGCCGAAGGCCCGGCATTGTACGTAAACCATTGAATCTCGACATTCGGCCCCAGCCGTTCTTCGAACCAGCCCTTGCCTCGCCGCGAGAGCGCGTGTGCGATCACCCCCTGTGCATGAGTGATGTTTGGAAAATGCCCAAAGCGAATCGCGATTTTCTGTTCCGCGGTCGCGAAGGACGCCCAAAGTAGGAACATTCCAACGATTGCCGTTATTTTGATTTTCATAGTTGGTCTCCAATAGCAGAGCGTGCTTACAAACGGACAGACAATCGGCTTCGTCGCTGGCTCAAGATTCGCTGATTAGAACATTACCTGTACGCGCCCGATGACTTCATTGAACTGGTCCTGGCCAAACTCAGGATTGGCTTGGCGAAAATCCGACCAGGTATGAATGTAGTTGACCATCAGTTTGAGATCGTCGCCGTGGATGTAGTAGTTCAGGCCGCCGGTGATCGAATAAATGCCGTCGTTGCCCTTTTGCCCGGGATTCAATTCCTGCCACTGAACCGCAATTTGAAACTTTTTCGGGATCAGGAAAAAGCCTGAGGTTATCTGGAATCCGCTCGTCGTGAAGTTGGCAAACCCTGGTGGGACGCCGTTCACGGTGCGACCGTTCACATATTCCTCGAGGTATTCACCAATCAGGTCGAAGGGCCCGATGTTTAGCCAGGCGTCCACGCTCCATGCCGTCCTTTCATCCGCGCCCGGCAGGACGAACGACGAGAGCGAGCCATCGGCGTTTACCAACAGGTTCCCCGATGGTGAGATATTTGTTCCCTGATCGTCGCGGCTGTTGAGCACGTCGCCGCCAAGTTTCAGACTGGAAGTCTGACCGAAGATTTTGCCTTTGAACGGCATTAACTCCAGCCGGCCGACATACATGAAATTGTTGTTGTCGTTATTGTTAATGTTGCGTCCGTTCCCGTTAAAGATGCCGGCGTAGTACGTCAGCAAGTCCTTCTGCTCGGGCCAGAGGTTCGTAAATGGCTTTCCCCAAAGTTCGACCCCGATTTGCCGTTCTGGAGTGATAGCCCCGGTGGGAAGACTGCGCTCGATAATGAACAGGGAGGTGTCAGGAGTGAGCTGCTCCAAGCCGAATGGCGCTTTATATTGGCCGATCTTGATTTGCGCTGCCGGAAACCGATGCCAGTTGAGCCAAATGTCTGTTCCCGAAAAGTCGGTCCGGTTGGATGGGGAAGTGCCGTCGCTGTTCTCGAAGTCGCCTTCTATTTTGAAATCGAATTGCTCCGCAAAATCGCCGGTCATGGCGATCCGCGCCCGGCGCAGGCGAAAACGATCCTTCAACGCGGTCTGACCGAAGCGGCCTTCGAACGCGGAGACGTCGCCGTCTTCGAAGTTGGTCTGAATGAATCCGCCGAGTACCAGCTTCAATTCCGGCCCGCGCTGCTGAACATAAACGATCGGTTTCTCTTCTTCGACCACCGCTTTCTCCACGTACGTTTTGCCGTCGTACGTAACTTGCTTCTTCATTTTGCCCTCAGGGGCAAACGCAGTCTGCTTCTTTAAGCTGCGGACTTCCGCCTCAAGTTCCGCATTGCGTTTTTGCAATTGCTCGACCGCGCGTTCGAGTTTCTCGAGTCGCTCAGACTCGGAAGGGGTTGCTGCAGCGAGCGGTCGGACCGCCGTTAGCAACAGTATAGAAACAACAACGCTGGTTTGTGAAAAACATTTCCTGATTGACATAATTTTTCTCCCTATTTTGCCGCGCCTTTCGCGTGGCCATTGCGTAACTGGCTCCCTCGGGACCCTGAAAATTGCTTGAATGCCCCCACTTTTCCCCTGCCGCGAATTGGTAGCTTGCCTTCTTCGGACAAGATCGACGCGAGCGGGACCGATCGGTGGAGGAAGGGCGGCGTGACCTTGTCCCGGCGAAATTTGCGAAGCGTGATCTCGACGATGTCGGCGAGCGTGTAGCGGTCGAGCAGTTTGGCAATCGCGTTTCGAACGTCGAGCATCAACATTCGCAAGCCGCAGTGCACCTCGTCCGGGCATGAGCAGCGAGTGTAGGATGTTTGGCTAACGCACCGAATTGGCGCCAGCGGTCCGTCAATCAACCGAATAACGGCGCCAAACTTTATCCGGCTCATGGGCCGCGCAAGTGAGTAGCCACCAAACTTCCCGCGTCTGCTTTTCACGTATCCGGCCGCCTTGAGCTGCATGAAAATCTGCTCGAGGAATTTGATCGGCAGTTTTTCTTTCGCGGCTAGCTCACTTACCTGAAGCATCGGCCAGCCCAGTTCGGAAGCGATGCCGAGATCGATGAGAGCGCGGAGCGCATATTCGCCACGTTTAGACACCTTCATATCCTATCGGACAAGTAGGAAATCAGATCTAATCCTACTATGCAAGTAGGAATTTGTACGAAAATGGGGCCTCGCCGGTGCCGCGGACCTAAGCTATAGGCGCGGTCTCAGGACGACCATATCCAAACCGTTCATCAAGCTCCGCCAACACAGCGGCTGCATATTCCTGGTCTTCGGCCGGAAGATACTCGCGATATCCACCGATCTTGCCGCGGCGCACCTTAAATGATTCCGGATCGCGCACGTCGCCGGGCAACAGGATTTTCGAATCAAACGCACCGGCTGCCTCTAATTTTTGCATGTTCTCGAATTGTGAAAAATCGAGCGCTTCCTGAAAGATCGACATATCTGGAGCCGTTTCGCCAAGCACAGCCAGCAGTTCTCGGAAATGTTCGGCGGGTGACGCCCGCAATGCTTCATACCGAATGATCATGAAATTATTGCGGCCAGCGAATTCATGCAGCCAGTCGTTCATCGCCCTGATGATACCAGGGATGCCAAACCGTTCGTCGCGGAGAAGATCGCTAACCGTTTTCTTTTGGAATTTTGCCGGAGCAGTCGGATCGCGCCGGGTCATTTGCACGTACAGCGAAACGAAACAATCGCGCGGATCACGCACCAGCAGAACGATCTTCGCACGTTGAAGCTCCCTCTTTGGCACCAGGTATTTGCCGCGAACTCGGTCCCAAAGATCACCTTTGGTGCGGTGCTCAAATAGATCGTGGGAAAAAACGAGGCGAGGAATGCCTGGTTCGCCGTAACGCTCCGGCCGAAGAGTGAACTCGCGGCCGTGCAGTTTGCAAAAATAGGCGCAAAGAAATGTCCGAATCCACGTACGTCCGCTTTTCGGAACGGAAAGCACGATGGCTTTCCCACCGGAAAGCTCGGTTGCACGGCTACTGAAATTGCGGCGTGTCAATTGCGGCGCCATTCGCAAAATTCCACGCCGAGGCCGAGATTGCATCGGGTCCGGCAACTCCACAGGTGTGCCGGGCTGGGTCGTCTTATCGGTGGCGATCTCGGCCGACGGCGTACCGGGCACTGACCGAGATGTTATTTCCATTGCCATGCTGGAGGACTCTTCATTTAACCCGCAACACGCAAAAGAGATGCGGACAATGCTGGGGTGCCTTGCATAAGACCTCAAAACGAGGTATTTGTTCAAGCACAAAAGGGGGCGCACTGGCTTCGACTCATCGTTGGAAGCGCAGGCGGCATGTCGAGGATGGTTCGTTGGCCTCGTTAAAAACCGGACCAAAACAATAAACGCAGATCACGAAGATCTCGCTCTCGCGGCTTAATTGACCGCGACGTTTGACGCTGGACGCCTGCTACGGCGGCAAACGTGGACAGCAGGCTGGCAAATCGGCGGAGCGACCGCGCCGGTTCGTGAATCGATTTCGCGGACGCTCGGGAGCCGGCAGTGCGCCGGTGCAACGTTCGGCTCCTTAAAACTCACCGCCGGATAAACATGTAGATGTTTGCGTGGATAGCGACGAGGACAGGGGTTCGACTCCCCTCGCCTCCAGCCTTCGCTTGGAGTGCAGCGCAGGCGCACTTTTTATTGCTCAATTCCCACCCGACTTCAGCCACTCGCTCCAAAGCTGTGGCCGACCATTCGGATTGACACGAGCGTAATTGTAGAAGGCGCGCACAAAAGCGATGCGGTCCTCGGTGTAGGGCGCCTTCCAGTTTCCGGGTTCAGCGGGACGGAGGACATCGTAGTCATATCCGAGTAATTTCTGACGGCGCACAATATCTGCGAGTGAAAGGTGCGCTGCATTTCGTAACATGTCGTAAAGCACCATGAAGGTGG
>QHPD01000130.1 GCA_003218975.1 Verrucomicrobiota bacterium | reverse complement strand
CGGCAAGTTCGGATTGCTGCTGGCATCGTTGCACGCGAGTGCATCGCCGGTGTGGCCGCCAGCGGGAATTGCGCTCGCGGCATTGCTCTTGCTCGGTTACCGAGCCTGGCCTGCAATTTTTGTCGGTGCATTTCTGGTGAACGTTACCACTGCGGGCAATGTCGCCACATCGCTCGCCGTCGCGAGCGGCAACACGCTCGAAGCTGTGTGCGGTGCCTGGCTGGTGAATCGGTTCGCCGGCGGCACAACCGTCTTCGATCGTCCGCAAGGTGTTTTTAAGTTCGCGCTCGCAGCAGCGGTTAGCACAATTATCAGCCCAGCTTTTGGTGTGACCGGTCTTGCACTTGCTGGTTTCGCGGATTGGACGAATTATGGCGCGATCTGGCTGACGTGGTGGCTGGGCGACACAACGGGCGATCTTCTGATCGCTCCATTGATTATTCTCTGGAGCATAGCATCAAAGCGGCGCTGGAACAGGAGGGACGCGGTTGAAGTGGGCATCCTCCTACTGCTGTTATGCGTCCTGAGCGAAGCGGTCTTTGGCGGATGGCTTACAATTTCGGCCAGGAATTATCCAATCGGACTCATCTCCGGGCCGATTGTGATTTGGATGGCCTTCCGCTTCACGCAGCGCGAAACCGCTACGGGCATCTTCATTCTCTCGGCGATCGCGATTTGGGGAACACTGCACGGTTTCGGGCCATTCGTCGGGGAAGCGCAAAACCAGTCGCTTCTTGCTCTGCAGTCTTGGACGGCTGTGCTCACCATTACTGCGATGGCGCTTTCCGCCGGCATGGCAGAACGCGGGCGGGCTGAGGAAGCGCTGCGGGAGAGCGAAGCGCACGTGAGCCTCGCGGCCAACGCGGCGAACCTCGGTCTGTGGTTTTGGAACATCCGGGATGACAAACTTTGGGTAACGGAGCAATGGAGAAGGTTGTTCGGCTTTGCGGAATCGGAGCCAGTGAGCTTTGACCGAGTGCTCCAGTTTGTGCACCCGGAGGATCGCGAACGTATGAAGCAACGTGTGCAGCACATGCTCGAGCACGGTGGCGGCGACCATGAAAGCGAATATCGCATCACGCGGCCGGATGGGAGCACGCGCTGGATCGCGGGTTATGGCGGCGTCGAGTTAGACGAACATGGCAAACCGGCCTTCGCGCGCGGGGTATCGCGGGACATCACCAAGCGCAAAATAGCTGAGGAAGAGTTACGCGAGAGTGAAGGGCGTTTTCGCGCGGTCGCCGACGCCGCGCCCGTGCTCATCTGGATGTCGGGTCCAGACAAGCTCTGCAACTTTTTCAACAAGGGCTGGCTAGAATTCACGGGCCGTGCGATTGACCAGGAGCTCGGTTCTGGCTGGACGGAAGGAGTGCATGCGGAGGATCGGCACCGTTGCGTCGGGGTCTACAAAAGGGCCTTCGATGCAAGAGAGCCGTTTACAATGGAATATCGCCTGCGGCGAAGTGACGGTGAATACCGCTGGGTTCTTGTTAGTGGAACGCCACGCTTTGCCGCCGATGGCGCGTTCCTCGGTTACATCGGGTCATGCATTGACATCACGGAGCGGAAGCTCGCAGAAGAAAAATTCCAGCTCGTACTCGATGCGGCGCCGAACGCGATGATCATGGTCGACTCAGCCGGCGTGATCAACTTCGCCAACGCGTCGGCCACAACTGTCTTCGGCTATTCACTGAGCGAGTTGATCGGCTGCGATATCGAAACGTTGGTTCCAGAACGTTTCCGCGATCGGCATCCCGAGCATCGCAAAGTTTTTTTCTCCCAACCCAGCAATCGTGCCATGGGAGCCGGACGCGATCTTTTTGGCCGTCGGAAAGACGGCAGCGAATTTCCTGTCGAGATCGGACTCAATCCAATCCGCACTGCGCAAGGTCTGTTTGTTCTGGCGTCGGTCGTGGACATCTCTGCTCGCAAGTTCGCTGAAGCGGAAGCGCTGCAGCACCAGGCACAACTCGGCCATCTCAGCCGAGTGGCAGTGTTGGGTGAATTGGCGGCATCCATTACCCATGAACTGAATCAGCCGCTCTCGGGAATCGTTAGCAACGCTAGCGCGGGAGAGCGCTTTATTGATCGCGGCGATTGCAACATTAGCGAACTTCGCGACCTGCTCGCTGATATCGTGGCGGATGGACGCCGAGCCGGCGATGTGATTAGGACCTTCCGGGGCATGATAAAAAAAGGCGACCCGACCCGGCAGCGGCTGAATCTGAACGATCTTGTAATGAACGTGGTGCGCATGTTAAAATCGGATGCAATGCTTCGCTCCTGCGAGCTGGAGGCTATGCTGGATCCAAATTTGCCGGCGATTGGAGGCGATCCGACTCAGATGCAGCAAGTCCTGCTCAATCTCGTGATCAATGCCTTCGATGCCATGCGCGCTACGCCAGTACCTCATCGCAAGGTAGTGATCACTACGGAACGGAATGCTGATGGCGCAATTTGCACGAGCGTGCGCGATTACGGGTGTGGTATTTCTGAGGAAGCGCGCGAGCGACTCTTCGACCACTTCTTCACGACGAAAGCGGAAGGTTTGGGGATGGGGCTCGGGATTGTGCGTTCGATCGTTGAGTCACATGGCGGCACAGTCGCGGCCGAGAATGTTGAGGGCGGGGGCGCGCGGTTCTCCTTTTCTATTCCGGCAGAGAAAGGAGCTTCAAAATGATCCCTCCAAACAGCTTGGTCTTCGTGATCGACGACGACGCGTCCATGCGAAAAGGTCTGGCGCGGCTGCTCCGCTCCGCCGGGTATAAAAGCGAAATCTTTGAATCGGCATCCGATTTTCTGACGCGCGCACCACACAGCGGCCTTTCGTGCGTAGTCGTCGATGTGCAGATGCCGGGTCTAACCGGGATCGAGCTCCAGAAAGATCTGATTCAGCGCCACCGCGAG